>NZ_MUNF01000447.1 GCF_002154555.1 Streptomyces murinus | reverse complement strand
CACCGAGAAGCCCCCGGCCGTGGAAACGGCCGGGGGCTTCTCGGTGTGTGGACGATACTGGGATTGAACCAGTGACCTCTTCCGTGTCAGGGAAGCGCTCTCCCGCTGAGCTAATCGTCCGCGGACAGTGATCCGAGGATCACAGTCAGTGCGCGATACTGGGATTGAACCAGTGACCTCTTCCGTGTCAGGGAAGCGCTCTCCCGCTGAGCTAATCGCGCGGGGTGGATCTTCGAGAGACCCGGGATCTCCGGACGGACCGGGGATCCAGTGGACGATACTGGGATTGAACCAGTGACCTCTTCCGTGTCAGGGAAGCGCTCTCCCGCTGAGCTAATCGTCCTTGGAGGTGGAGACGGGATTTGAACCCGTGTAGACGGCTTTGCAGGCCGTTGCCTCGCCTCTCGGCCACTCCACCAGGAGTGTAGGGGATCGGGATGACCCCTTCTTCCTTCGAGCGGACGACGAGGCTCGAACTCGCGACCTCAACCTTGGCAAGGTTGCGCTCTACCAACTGAGCTACGTCCGCTTGTCGTTTCGGTCCGCTTCCGCGTCCCGGCGACGTGTTGAACTCTAGCGGATTCCCGGGCCAGTACAAAAACGCGTTTGCGCAGCGTGCTGCGGTGCACCCGGCGGACCCGGTGGTCAGGGGCCCCTCCGGGACATCCCCGGGTCACCTCCGGGACACCCACCTAGACTCGGGCACGTGCTCCACCATGCTCCTGGCCTTCCCCCGCTGGCCCGCTTCGGCGACCGCCTCGCCACCGGCCTCCTCGATGTCACCAGCGATCCCGCCGCCCTGGAGTCCACCGGCTTCTGGGCCGTGTGCGCGGACTTCGAGGGCCGCCTGACCTGCGCACGCTTCGCGGACGTACGGCATGCACCGGTGCCCGCCCCGGTGCCCGGCGGCTGGCACGGCCCCGCGGTGGGGGACTGGGACACCTCCCTGGACCGCGCCGCCTACATCGCGGCCGTCCGCCGTATCCGCGCCCACATAGCGGCCGGCGAGGTCTACCAGGCCAACCTCTGCCGAGTGCTCAGCGCGCCGATCGCCCCCGACGCCGACGTGGACGCCCTGACCGCCCTGCTGGCCCGCGGCAACCCGGCGCCGTACGCGGGAACGATCCGGCTGCCCGCGCACGGCGTGGAGATCGCCACCGCCTCTCCGGAACTGTTCCTGCGCCGCTGTGGCCGCACCGTGGAGTCGGGCCCCATCAAGGGCACCGGCCGCACCGAGGCGGACCTGCTGGAGAAGGACTACGCCGAGAACGTGATGATCGTGGACCTGGTCCGCAACGACATCGGGCGCGTCTGCGCCACCGGCAGCGTCACCGTCCCCGACCTGTGCGTCGTGGAGAAGCACCCCGGGCTCGTCCACCTCGTCTCCACCGTCCGCGGCGAGCTGCGCGCCGACGCCGGCTGGCCCGAGCTGCTCGGCGCCGCCTTCCCGCCCGGCTCCGTCACCGGCGCGCCCAAGTCCAGCGCCCTGCGGATCATCGAGGCCCTGGAGCCGGTACCGCGCGGCCCCTACTGCGGCGGCATCGGCTGGGTGGACGCCGATCGAGGCACCGCCGAGCTGGCCGTGGGCATCCGCACCTTCTGGATCGACCGTGCCGAGGGCGTGCTGCGTTTCGGCTCCGGCGCCGGGATCACCTGGGGGTCGGACCCGGAGGGGGAGTGGCGGGAGACCGAACTGAAGGCGTCCCGGCTGCTCGCGGTAGCGTCGGGGTCGTACGAGGCGAGTGGAGAGGCGTGCGCATGAGGATCTGGCTGGACGGCGGGCTGCGGGACGCGGATTCCGCCCGGGTGTCCGTGTTCGACCACGGGCTGACCGTCGGCGACGGCATCTTCGAGACGGTCAAGGCGGCCGAGGGGCGCACCTTCGCGCTCACCCGGCACCTCGACCGGCTGACCCGCTCGGCCCGGGGCCTCGGGCTGCCCGACCCAGACCACGACGAGATCCGCGCGGCGTGCGCCGCCGTGCTCGCGGCCAACCCGATGCCGCTCGGCCGGCTGCGGATCACCTACACCGGTGGCCACGGCCCGCTCGGCTCCGACCGCGGCGAGCACGGCCCGACCCTGGTGGTCGCCCTCGGCGAGACCGCCCGCCGCCCGGACAGCACGGCCGTGATCACCGTCCCCTGGACCCGTAACGAGCGCGGCGCGCTGACCGGTCTGAAGACCACCTCGTACGCCGAGAACGTCGTCGCCCTCGCCCGCGCCCACGAACGGGGCGCCTCCGAGGCCCTGTTCGCCAACACGGTCGACCAACTGTGCGAGGGCACCGGCTCGAACGTCTTCGTCGTCCTGAACGGCGAGATCCACACCCCGCCGGTCTCCTCCGGCTGCCTCCCCGGCATCACCCGCGCCCTCGCCGTCGAATGGACCGGCGCCACGGAGACCGACCTCCCGCTCGACGTGCTGGACCGCGCCGACGAGATCTTCCTGACCTCCACCCTGCGCGACATCCAGGCGGTGCACCGGGTGGACGACCGCGAACTCCCGGGCGCACCGGGCCCGGTGACCGCCAAGGCGATGCGGATCTTCGAGGAGCGTTCGGGGCAGGACCTCGACCCGCGCTGACGCGCCGCCCGTTTCACCGGTCCGGGCCGCATGCCGTTGCCCGGGCCGCACTCCACTGCCCGGGCCGCGCCCTGTCGGCTGGGCCGCACTCCGTCGCCCGGGGCGCGCCCGTGCTCCGTCGCCCGGTCTGGCTCCCGGCGAACCGGTCGCACCGGCCGAACCGGCTGACTCGGCTGACCCGGCCCGTGCCGCGGGTGGAACGCATGGGTAGAACAGGGGTGATGACCACGACCCTGCGGCCGGCCGAGCCGCTTCAGCAGCATCCCGACGGCACGCTTTCGCGCCGCTACCAGGTGTGCGTGAACAGCCGTCCCGTCGGCGAGATCCGCCTCGGCACCTCGCCGACCCTCGGGGACACGGTGGGCCGCATCGACGAGCTGACGATCGCCGAGGGAGACCGCCGCCGCGGCCGGGGGACGATCGCCGCGCTCGCCGCGGAGGAGGTGGCGCGCGGCTGGGGCTGCCGGCAGATCGAGACCGTGGTGCCCGCGACCGCTGCGGACGGCGCGCTACGGCTCTTCGACGCCCTCGGCTACACCCTCCGCAACCGGGGCATGACGAAACGCCTCGGCACCGCCCCGCCCGCGCCGCCGCCCGAGATCCGGGAACGGCCCATGACCGAGGCCGAGTTCACGGACTGGCGGGCCCGCGAGCACGAGCGGTACACCCGCAACTGGTCCGAGCGTGGCGTGCCCGAGGCCGTCGCCCGCGCCAAGGCCCTCGACGACCAGGCCCGGCTGCTGCCGCACGGCCTCGCGACCGACAGCATGCTCCTCAGCGTCCTGGAGCGCGCGGGAACCCTGGTCGGCACCCTGTGGCTGGCCCTGCGGGAGGACAGGGCGTACGTGTACGACGTCGAGACCGTCGCGGCCGAGCGCGGCCGGGGGTACGGCAGGGCCCTGATGCTCCTCGCGGAACGCCAGACACTGGCGTCCGGCCGACCGCTCCTCGGCCTCAACGTGTTCGCGGGCAACACCCCGGCGGAGCGCCTGTACGAGTCGCTCGGCTACGAGACGGTGACGTACTCCTTGTCGAAGCCGCTGCTGTAGGCGGGGCGCCGCCGCACGATGCCGCCCGACCTGCGGGGCCCGGCGGCCTCAGCCCTCCTGCTCGCCCAGCAGCCGGTCCGCGATCTCCTCGATCCGGGCGCGCAGCCCCTCCTGGCTCTTGCCGCCGTCCAGCCGCTCGCCGCCGATGACGTACGTCGGGGTGCCGGTCACACCGATCGCCTTGCCCTCGGCCTGGTCGGCGTCGACGATCAGGATGTGCCGGCCGTCGATCAGCGCGGTGTCGAATTCCTCCGCGTCCAGGCCGAGTTCACGGGCCACCTCGACCAGCAGGGGTTCTCCCGTACGGCCCAGCTCGTCGACCCGCGCCAGGACGGCCTCCACGTACGGCCAGCCGTCGCCCTGCGCCAGCGCCTCCTCGACGGCCTGCGCGGCGGCGAAGGCGTGCTGGTGCCGCTCCAGCGGGAAGTGCCGCAGCCGTACGTCCAGCCGGTCACCGTAACGGGCACGCAGGGCGCGCACGTCGTCGAGGGCGGTACGGCAGTCGGGGCACTGGAGTTCGCACCAGACGTCGAGGACGACGGCGTCGGCGCGCACGGGGGAGGAGTCGCTCATACGCCCCAGTCTTCCAGGCCGGCCACGACCACCCCAATCCGGACCTGCGCCCGGGTCCGCGGCGCCCCGTAGGGGTTCGGCACCGTCGCCCCCTTCGCGTGCCCCGCCACCGGCACCCGGGGAGGAGGCGACCCGGAGATCACCCTGATCTGTGGCCGGGACCATGGCCCCGCACGGGCCGGGCGGTGCAGGATGGAAGGGACGAAGCGCACGTCGGCCGTGCCGCGGTGCCGCTTCCGCCGTATGTGCCTGCCACCCGACCGAGCCCGCCTGGAGGACCGGATGATCGCCGAGACAGTCTGCTCCGCCGTGTCCGCGGCGGGCCTGGGAATCGCGGTGGTCACGGCCTACCGCAGACGCTTCCTGGCGGCGGCCCGCATCGCGGCCTACTCGCTGGTGCCGGTCGGCCTGGTGATGACCGGCGTCGTGGGCTGGCTCTCGGACACCGCCCTCAGCCCCACCGCCTGGGCCGGCTTCGGCGTGCTGGCCGGGGCCTGGCTGCTGTTCGCCACCACCCGCGCGGTGGAGCGCCGCAGGACCGGCGCGGGCGCGGGCGCGGCGGCCGAGACCGGGTCGATACGCGCGGGCACCACCGCACCCGCCTCCTCCACCCCGGCCCTGCGCCAGGGTCAGCGCAAGGGGCAGGCGCAGGGACAGGCGCAGAGCCAGGGCAAGCGCCCGGCGTCCGGCGACGACTTCAGCGACATCGAGGCGATCCTCAAGAAGCACGGCATATGACAGTCACATGACTCGCCGGATCGTCACAGTAGGTCCGCGGACGTCCTGATTCGTTCACCAGCCGAAGCGAGCCGGAAGCAAGATCATGGGATTCGGCGAACTCCCGCAAGATCGTGCGTCTTGATCGCTTACGGGGTTCCCGGTAGGCCATCATCGGCCGCGAGATGCTGGATACGACACAGAGCGAGGCCGCGCCGCCGAAGGACGAGCCGCGCGGGTGCCTCTTCGCCCTCTCCCAGCCACCGCTGATGATCTTCCTTGCGGTGATCGGGTGTCTGATCCTCATGGCTGCGCTGCACGATCTGCTGTTGCTGTGAGCCGTACACGTCCGTCCCGGCGCCACCCGCCGGGACCGACGTCGCCCGCGGACCGCGACCGCCGCCGACAGGGGCGCCGGCCCCGGCCGGATTCACCCGCCCGGCCCAGGACAGGTCAGCCGGTCGCTTCCTTCCGGCGCGCCCGGTACGCGGCCACATGCAGACGGTTGCCGCAGGTGCGGCTGTCGCAGTAGCGGCGGGAGCGATTGCGGGAGAGGTCCACGAAGGCGCGGCGGCAGTCCGGGGCCTCGCAGCGGCGCAGCCGCTCCTCCTCGCCGGCGACGACGAAGAAGGCCAGGGCCATCCCGCAGTCGGCCGCGAGATGGTCGGCCACGGAGGAACCCGGGGCGTAGTAGTGGACATGCCAGTCGTAGCCGTCGTGATCGGTCAGCCGCGGAGTGGTGCTCGCCGCCGCGACCAGCTCGTTGATCAGCCCGGCGGCGCTTCTGGCGTCCGGGGCCGCGAAGATCGCCGCGAACCGCGCCCGGACCGCCCGCACGGCCGAGAGATCGGCGGAGGACACCACGCCGACATCACTGACCTCGTGGTTTCGTACGAATTCCGCGAGGGCCGGGACATCGGGCAGCCCCTCCGGCGCCGTCTCGTCCTCCGGCGCGGTGTTCACCAGGTCCACCACGGTGTCGAGGGCGCACCGGGTGTCATGGGTGATCAGCACGTTTCGCTCCCTGGCCTGGGGGTCGGGCAGGCGCCCGCCGATGCTGGCCGATGGTAGCGACAACGCGCCCGCCGCACGGGCCTTGTCCAGCCCGACTGCCGGTGGAACGCCGCCAGGGCCCCAGGGGTTCCCGGAAGCCGCCGCATGCCCGCTCCGGGCCGCCGGGGCGCGGTACGCGCAGGCGCGCGGACGGACCGACGCCGTTCCGTGAGCGCTCACGGTGACGGCGCCGGCCCGTGCCGTATGCGGTTGTCCTGGCCCGCGCCGTCTCCCCGAGTGGAC
>NZ_MUNF01000446.1 GCF_002154555.1 Streptomyces murinus | reverse complement strand
GCGGTGGGCCGGCCCACCGCGGCCTGCCTCCTCTCCCGCCGCGGCAACGCCGTCTTCATCGGCGCGCTCTCCGCCCTGGAGACCGCGGTGATCGTCACGGCGGCCGTCCTCGGCATCGTGCCCTGGTGGTTCCCGCCGGCCCTCCTCCCCGTGACGGCGGCCCGTATCGCGCAGTTCACGGTCGGCATGGTGCGCGGCGACATCCTGCGCGGCCGGCTGATCGGCATCCGGGCGCACCGGGTCCTGGTCGTCGCCCTGGTCGCGGCCAACGCGCTGTACGGCGCCACGACTTGACCCGCCCGGCCCGCGGTCGCGGGTATCCGAGAGACGAGCACCTGAGATGAGAACCCTCGAACCCGGCCTGTTCTTCGACGCGTTGGCCGACCGCGGTACCCGGACCCGGGTCCACCTGAGCCGCCCGCTGGACATCCCGGACGACGGCCGTACGGCCTACGGCGTCGAGGACCTGTCCTGCCTGGTGACCCGGGCCGCGGGCTGGCTCACCGCGCTCGGTGTGACGCGGGGCGACCGGGTCGCCGTGCTCAAACCCAACCACTGGGACTACGTGTTGCTCGCCTGCGCCGCCGCCCGCATCGGCGCCGTGCCCGCGCTGCTCTCCGGAAGCCTTCCGCCCGAGACCCTGCACCTCCTGCTCAAGCGCCTCGACGCCAGGGCCCTGGTCACGACCTCGGACACCCTCGCGGCCGCACACACCGCGGGCACCGACCTGACCGCCTGCACCCGCCGCACCCTCACCCTCGACGCCCCGGCACCCGGCGCCGTACCCCTCGCGGACGTGCTCGGCCACCGGCCACCGGCACCCCAACGCCCGTCCGCACAGGCACCGTTGGCCATCATGCACACCTCGGGCACCACCGGCGTCCCCAAGCTGGTCGTGCACACCACCGCCTCGCTGGTCCACCGCATCGCCGCCGCCGAGGCCCGCCGCTGGCCGCTGGTGAGCAGCCGCCCCGACGACACCGTGGCCCAGGCGACGTCGTACGCTCATGGGCGCGGCCTCACCTGGACGCTCAGCGTGTTCGCCCTCGCCCCGCGCGACGTGGTGCTGCTCGACAGCTTCGCGGCCGAGCACGCCGAACCCGTCCTGCGCGCCCACCGCCCCACCGTCATGGAGGCCACGCCCGCCGCCTATGTGCGCTGGCAGCCGCTCGCGGCGGCGCCGGACAACCCGTTTCGCCGAGTGCGCCTGTTCCTCAACACCTTCGACGCCATCCACCCGCCCACGGTGCGCGCCTACCTCACGGCCACGCGCCGTCGGCTGCCGCTGTGGGTGCAGGTCTGGGGGCAGTCCGAGACCGGGCCGCTCACCTTCCGCTGCCTGACCCGCCGTTCGGTGCGCGCGGCGGGGGAGCGGCACCCGACGACCCGCGACCTGGGCCGTCCCGTGCCCGGTAAGACACGGCTGCGGGTGGTGGACCCGGCCACCCTGCGACCGGTGGCACCCGGCAGGACCGGCCTGGTGATGGCCCGTACCAAGGCGCTGTGCGCGGGATATACCGGGGAACAGGAGCGGCTGTCGGCCAAGTCCGCGGGCGGCTGGTTCGCCACCGGAGACCTCGGCGTCATCACCAGGTCCGGCCGGCTGCGGCTGCTCGACCGGGAGGTGGACGCGGTCCAGGGCGGCGCCTGCGTCGAGATCGAGGACGTGCTGCACGACCGGCTCCCGGACGTCGTCGAGGCGGTGGTGCTCGCCCGGCCGGACGGGCTCCCCCTGCCCGTCCTCGCGACCCGGGACGGGACCCTCCACCGCGACGCGTGGCGCCGGGCCGTCGCCGACCTGCCGCCGCTCGGCGAGCCCGCCCTGCTGCCCCTGGACCGGCTCCCGCTCACCGCGACGGGAAAGGTACGGCGCCAGGAGCTGCGGGACCGGCTGCTCGACGGGGCGCCGGCACCCGGCACCGGACGCTGGACCTGACCCGCGCCGCCGCACCGCACCGCCGTACCACCACACGAGGAAGAACCCTGATGGCCGACACAGACGTCGATGTCGCCGTGGTCGGAGCCGGGATCTCGGGCCTGGCCACCGCCTTCCAGTTGACGCGCACCGGCAGATCGGTGCGCGTGTTCGAGGCGGGCGACCGGGTCGGCGGGCGGATGGCCGCGCGCCGCCACGAGGGGTACGTCCTGGACGAGGGCGCCGAGCAGATCGCCACCCGCGGTTACGACGCCACGTGGCGGCTGATCCGCGCGGTCGGCCTGCCCGCCGACGCCGTCGTGCCGGTGGGCGGCCGCATGGCGATCTGGCGCGACGGCCGGGCCCGCCCCGACTTCGGCCACCCGGCGGGGCTGCTGACCGGCGCGGGCATGACCTGGCGCGGCCGGCTGTCCTGGCTGCGCTTCACCGCGACCCTGCTGCGCCACCGCTCGCGCTTCGACCCCGAGCACCCGGAGTCGACACCGTTCGGCGAGATGACCGTGGAAGAGTACGCCCGCCGCCACCATCGCGACCTGTACGAGCGGCTGTTGCAGCCGATGTCCGGCACCTTCTTCGGCTGGCTGCCCGAGCGTTCGGCGATCGGGCCGATGGCCGCGCTGCTGCTCGCCGTCGGCGGCGCCGGAGAGCGCTGGGTGACGTACCGGGACGGCATGGACACCCTGGCCAGGGCACTCGCGGACCGCCTTGACGTCGTCACCGGCACCGCTGCCGTCGCCGTCAAGCCGGGCCCGCGCACGGCCCGCCTCGACCTCGCCGACGGCACGACGGTGACCGCAGGACACGTCGTCCTCACCGTACCCGCGCCCCTGGCGCTCGCGCTGCACGCCGATGTCCCGGACGACGAGCGCCCCTACCTGACGGCCAGCACCTACCGCCCGATGCTCAAGGTGTCCTGCCTCCTCGACCGCCCCCTGCCGAGTCCCACCCGCCGGCCCTCCTACGGCCTCCAAGTGCCCGCGGTGGAGGACCGGGTGTTCGCCGGAGCCATCCTCGACCACATCAAGGCACCCGGCCGAGTACCGCCCGGACGCGGCCTGATCAGCCTGTTCGCCTCCCCCTACGCGTCGACGCGGCTGCTGGGCCGCACCGACGAGGAGATCGCGTCCGAGATCGGCGCGCACGCCGAGCGGTATCTGCCGGGCCTGACCGAGGCGACACGTACCGCCCTAGTGGCGCGCTGGCCGCACGGCCTGCCGGAGGCGGCACCGGCCGCGCTGCGCCTGCGCCGGGCCTTCCTCCAACGCCCCCTGCGCCGCGTCGAGTTCGCAGGGGACTGGCTGGCCCTGCGCCCCAACAGCGAGGCCGCCGTCCACTCGGCCACGCTCGCCGTGCGCCGGGTCCTCGCCGCCGAGGCCGGCTGACGCGAAGGAGGGCCGGGGCGCCCCGGCCCTCCCCTGTGCACCGTGGGCCTCGGTCAGTTCACCGTGATGGTGGAGCTGCCGCTGCTCTGGTATCCCTCGGTCGAGAGGATCATGTAGTTGAAGGCGCCCATGTTCATCCCGTGGCTCGCCCACGCGTCGAAGTGGTTGCCCGTGGTGATGGTGCCGCCCACCCGCTTGGACTGCCGCACGCTCCAGTACTGGTTGAACGTCGCGGTGCCGATGATGGACGGCTGGTTGACCTGCTGCGTCTCGTAGATGTCGTACGTGCCGCCGTCACTGGTGACGCTGCCCTAGTTGGTCCACGAGGTGCTGTAGTTGCCGCCGGACCCCAGGTTCATGGCGACCGAACCACCGCCGTTGGTCCAGAACGAGTGCCAGTAACCGTTGTTGCTGCCCGTCTGGTTGGTGGTGATGGTGGTGGCGGCCTGGGCGGTGCCCGGCAGCAGCAGCCCGGAGGCGGCCGGTGCCAGGGCACCGGCCCCGGCACCGGCGAGGAGATTTCTGCGGCTGAGCGGGTGGGCGGGGGGCTTGTCCTCCATGTGCATGCTTCCTCCTCGGGAAGGCTCGTGGAGAACCCGGGGCCGTGCTGCCGCCCCGGGGGCACAGATCGGTCGGGCCGGCGAAGTCCCGCTAGCGCAGACCGAATTCCGGCGCGGGCTGCTTGCCGAACAGCCGGGCCGGCACCGCGTCGGCCAGCAGCCGGTAGCCGGCCGGGTTCAGGTGCAGATGGTCGCCGACGTCCAACGCGCCCTGGATCCGCCGGGGTTGGCGCGGATCGCGGACGGCCCGGTCGAAGTCGAGGACGGCGTCGAAGCGGCCGCTGGTGCGGATCCACCGGTTGACCGTCTGCCGGGCCGCCTCGCGGTAGCCGTTCGGGTCGTCGTAGTCGGTGTTGCCGCCGAACGGCGTCAGCGTGGCCCCGTACACTGGGATCCCCTGCGCGTGTGCCCGCACGATGATCTGGTCGTAGGCCGCGATCAGATCCGCCGCGGTCCTCCGCTGCGCGGCCTCCGTGGCGTCGGCGGTGCCGATGTCGTTGACCCCCTCGAAAAGGATCAGCCACTTCACGCCGCTCTGCGCCAGCACATCGCGGTCGAAGCGGGCCAGCGCATTGGGGCCGAGGCCGTCGTTCAGTACACGGTTGCCGCCGGCCGCCTGGTTGAGGACCGCGACACCGGACGTCTCGGGGCGCGACCGCAGCCGGGTGAGCAGCTGGTCCGGCCACCGGTCGTTCCCGTCGGTCGTGGAGCCCCGGCCGTCCGTCAGCGAGTCGCCCACCACGACGGCCGCCGCCGTGCCGCTCTTCGAGAAGACCTCGACTCCGCTGAGGAAATACCAGTGTTCAGCGGTGGCCGCCTGGCCGAGGTCCGTGTCGTCCAGATGGTTCCCGCGCACCATGTACGACGTGGTGCGCGAGCCCGGATGCGAGGTGATGTCGTCGGACGCCTGGCCGTCGGCCAGATAGAGCGTCACCGTGAGGTTGGACCCCGGCCGCAGCTCGAAGTCCAGCGGGTCGGAGACGGCCTGCGCGCCGACCGGGACCACGGTGGAGGCACGGCCGTCGAAGGTCACCTTCCGGGTGCTGCCCGCCTGGACGGCGCCGGACCCGGGGCGCCCGCCCGCCGGGAGCGCCACCGAGACGGCCGTGAGGGGCAGCGCCGCCCCGCCGAACGCGTTGGAGAAACGCAGCCGCAGATGCGTCCCCCCGACCGAGACATGCACGGTCTGGCGCACCGTGCTGTCGGCGAAGACCTGGTCCGGCTGGGTGAACGGCGCCGGAGGCATGTTGCCCGGCTCGGTCAGCTGCGGCATCGAGGTCCAGGTGTTCACCCAGTGCCCGGCGGCGACCTGGCTCGTGGCCGTGCGCGTCGTACGGTCCCCGCCGGCTGCGGGGGAGGTGGCGAAGCCGGTGGCCGTGAGCACGGCCGCGGCGGCAACGCTCACCAGGAGTGCGGATGTTCGGCCCATGAGGTGTGTCGTCCCTTCTTCAGCGCAGCCGGAGGCTCTCGGGCGGACCGAGGTAACTGGGCTTGAGGCCACCGGTGTCCACGACGAGGTTCTGGAGCACCACGGTGGGGTCGACCATCCAGAACTTCAGGACGTGCACCCCCGCCTCGGTGATGCGGTGGGTGGTCGTGGTGACGTTGACGTTGTCGGAGGTGTTGCGCTGCCACTGCGTGTTCATCGTGCCGTCGTCGGAGCCGGTGACCTCGGTGATGTTCACCGACTGCGGCCGGTCGCCGTCGAAGGAGACGGCGTAGGTGAGACCGCCGTTCGCCAGCACGTCGTTGCGCGGCGAAAGATACGCCGACACCTTGACCGGGCCGGTCGTGAACAGCGTGACGGTGTACTCCAGTCGGGGGCCGTCGCCGCCCGGGGTCCGCCGGGACGCGGTGACCGGGAAGGGCTCCATGCCCGCACCGGTCCTGCCGATGCCGGGGAGGCGGCGCCAGGAAATCCCGCCCCCGCCACGGGCGTTGGTGTAGTGGTCGGCCTCGATGGAGATGTAGCCGCGTGCCTCGACGAACCCGCTGACCTTGTGCGCGGGCCTCGGATGGTCCACCGGGGCCTGGACCGTGACCTGTTGGCCGTCCGGACCGCTGACGGTGACGGGCACCGTGGTCCTGCCCTGGGGCGCACGGGACCAGTCCGCGCGCACGGTGACGCGTGTCTGCCCGTCGACGCGCCCCCTCGTCGCGTCGACGGACAGCCACGGGACCCCGGTACGGATCTGGTAGTCGAAGGGCGCCGTACCGCGGTTGAAGATCTCGATGTACGGCGCCGGTCCGCTCGCGTACGGGCTCAAGGCGGGCAGCACGCAGTCGGCCGCGGAGCCGGGCCACACCTGGTCGCTGCCGTCCACGGCGATCCCCATCCGTGCCTTCGTCCGCGGGGTGATCCGTTTGACGGCCGGGAAGATGACGTCGGGGATGGCCGCGTTGTCGATCTGCGGCTGCTGCCAGGGCGCGTCCGGGCCGTACCGGGCCACATCGCCGTAGTCGATGTGCGGCTGGGTCTGGAACCCCTTCCATTTCCCTTGTGCCACACCCTTGTTGAAGTGATCGGCGAGCGCCTTGTCCTCGGCGAAGTACGACTCCGCCGCCGCGGCCAGCGCGTTGGCGACGGCCCGGCCCTGACCGGCGTACAGCAGGTTGGTG
Source organism: Streptomyces murinus (assembly GCF_002154555.1). Taxonomy (GTDB): domain Bacteria; phylum Actinomycetota; class Actinomycetes; order Streptomycetales; family Streptomycetaceae; genus Streptomyces; species Streptomyces murinus. The sequence continues at coordinate 16,450 of NZ_MUNF01000446.1, read as the reverse complement.
AACTGGGCCTGGCGCAGGGCGTAGAGGTTCGCCGTCGCCTTGACCGGATACAGGACCAGCTCGTAGAAGCCGTCCCGCTTTGCCGCCGGGAGGGCGCGGTTCGCGCGCTCGGCCGCGGCGGACAGCTCCGTCCACTCCCGTGTGACGCGTTCCATCTCCCGGTAGTCGGTGATGCTGAACGGCGTCGCCTGGTCGTCGTAGACGACGGCGGAGGAGTCCGTGGCCAGGTCCTTGTCCGGATCCACGGTGATCTTCCGGTTGAGCAACTCGGGCTTGCGCCGGGCCTGTAGATACCCGTACGTGTCCAGCACCTCGGCGATCTCGGCGGCGTGCGCGGGCCCGAAGTTCTGCCGCGCGTACTGCTCCAGCCACGCGGGGACGTCCTCGGCGGTCCAGCGCTCGGGGTCCCAGGCGTAGTCGAGGAAGAACTGCGTGGAGAGCTCATTGCCCTTCACATCACCGGAGTTGACGATCCACAGCTGCCGGATGCCGTAGGTGTACGCCTGGCCGAGCTGGTCGAGGACATTGGCCAGGTTGGCGGTGTCGACCCACTTGTAGTTGCGGCCCGCGCCGACGTAGTCGAAGTGGTAGTAGAGGCCGTAACCGCCGCTGTGCGCGGGCAGGGACGGGCTCGGGACCAGGCGCAGATTGCCCCAGTTGTCGTCGGTGAAGACCACCGTCACATCGTCGGGCGCTCGCAGACCCTGCTCCCAGTAGCGCTGGACCTCCTTGTAGAACGTCCACACCTGCGGGGTCTCGGACTGCGGCCTGCCGGTGACGTCCGCGATGATCTGGCGCTGGGTGGCCACGATGCTCTGCATCAGGTCGATGCCGTCGCCGTCGGGCAGCGCGGTGTCGCCGTTGCCCCGCATGCCGAGGGTCACCACGCCCTCGAAGCCCTCGCGCACCTTGCGCCGGATGCCGTCCGTCCAATACGCCTTCAGCGCCTCGGCGTTGTGCCGGAAACTCCACTCGCCGGTACCGCCGTAGGGGTCGCTGCCCGGCGTGACGACATTGCCCTGACCGTCGCGCACCGCGGGCACGGCGTGCCGGTTCCACTCCTCGATGCCGCGCATCATGGGCGCCTCGTGCGAGGTGCCCATCACCACGCCGTACGCCGTCGCGGTCGCATGGTTCTCGGGATCGTCCTCGGCGAAGGCGCGCCCCCACACCGCGGGCCAGAGGTAGTTGGCCTTCAGCCGCAGCATCAGCTCGAAGACCTTGGCGTAGAAGGCGTGGTTGAAGCCGTCGGGGTGGCCGGGGGCGAGACCGGGACCGAAGTGGGCCGGCGCCCAGGTGCCCAGCGACGGGTTCTCGTCGTTGATGAAGAAGCCGCGGTACTTCACGGCGGGCGTGCCCTGGGTGTGCCGCCCGGGCCGGACGTGCAGCAGATCCTGGTGGCTCGGCGCGGCATCCGCCCACCAGTACCAGGGCGAGACCCCGATGCCCCGGCTGACGTCGTAGATGCCGTAGATGGTGCCGCGCTGGTCGCTGCCCGCGATCACGAAGGCGCGGTCGACCCCGGGCAGCGGGTGCTCCACCACCTGTTCCAGGGAGGTCTCCCACCTCCCGGCGATCCCGCTGACGTCCAGCTTCCCGGCGGCCACCAGACGGTCGATCAGCGGGCTCTTTCCGAGCGTGCCGATGAGGACGACCTCGCGCAGGCCGGCCGGGTCAGGCGACAGCGCGGGTGCGACCCCGGTGACCCGCTCCAGGTCGTCGCGCAGATCACCGGCCGCGCGGACCACGCCCTCGTGGTCGTCGGCATCGACCACCAGGGGCGTGGCCCTGCCGCTGTCGACCAGCGGGAACGTGCCGGGCCCGCGCGAGGTGGTGATGTACGACCCCGGGTCGGTGGGCCGCGCCGCCGCCGTGGCGCCGTCGGCCCGGGCGGGGGCCGCCGCGCCCAGCACGGAGGCCACGGGGGTCGCCAGTGCGGTGAGCCCGGCCCCGAGGGCCAGTGCCGTCCGCCGGCTCATGCCGTCCGGGCGGCCGTCGTCGGCCGCGGGGGTGTCGGGTCGGGTGCCGGCGGGCCTGTGCCGCGTAGAGTCCATGCCGCTCTCCATGGGACGGGGAGCCCCTTCGTGGGGAGCCCCTTCGCGGGCCGCGGGGGACGGCCCCGGGGACGGGGTGGGGCATCGAAAGGGGCCGATACTGTTTCCGGAAAGTTTCCGGAAGTTGTCGCGAAACGTTAGGGTCGCACCGACTGCCCGTCAACCCCCGCCGCATCAACTGACCGGCCCCGTCCGGGCCTTGGCCGCGCGGCGTCCCGGGCGGCGGCGCGCGGGCCCCCTGACGGGCGATTGCCTATGCTGAGGGACCGCAGGCGAGGAGGCATGGATGGCAGCACAGGACGCGGGCCGCGTCACCATCGCGGACATCGCCCGGGAGGCGGGCGTGTCTCTGCCGACGGTCTCCCGGGTGCTCAACGGACGCGCCGACGTGTCCCCCTCGACCCGCCGCCGGGTCGAGGACCTGCTGGCCCACCACGGCTACCGGCGGCGCGCCGCCCAGCCCGCCGGCCGGGCGGAACTGATCGACCTGGTCTTCAACGACCTCGACAGCCCCTGGGCCGTGGAGATCCTGCGCGGTGTGGAGGACGTGGCGCACGCGGCGGGCCTCGGCACGGTGGTCTCCGCGGTGCACCATCGCAGCACCTCGGCCCAGCAATGGCTGGTCAACCTGCGGGCGCGGGCCTCCGACGGCGTCATCCTGGTCACCTCGGACCTCGCCCCCGAACTGCACGCCGAGCTACGGCGCCTGGGCGTGCCCACCGTCATCATCGACCCGGCCGGGGTGCCCACCTTCGGCATACCGACGATCGGCGCCATGAACTGGGCGGGCGGCCGCAGCGCCGTCGAGCATCTGCTCTCCCTCGGGCACCGCCGCATCGGCGTCATCACCGGCCCGGCCACACTGCTGTGCAGCAGGGCCCGGCTCGACGGCTACCGGGCCGCGCTGGAGTCCGCCGGGGTGGAGATCGACGACCGGCTCGTCCGCCGCGGCGACTTCTCCCACGAGGCCGGCTTCACCGCGGGCACGGAACTGATCACCCTCCCCGACCCGCCGACCGCGATCTTCGCCTCCAGCGACCAGATGGCCCTCGGCGTCTACGAGGCCGCCCGCCAGCACGACCTGCGCATCCCGGACGACCTCAGCGTCGTCGGCTTCGACGACCTGCCCCAGGTCCAGTGGTCCCCACCACCCCTGACCACCGTTCGCCAACCCCTGGACGAAATGGGCCAGGTCGCGGTCCGCACCCTGCTCCGCCTGATCCAGGGCGAGACTCTGGAGAGCCCGCACATCGAACTGGCGACACAACTGGTGGTGCGCAGCAGCACGGGCGCGGCGCGGGGGTGATCCCGGGGTCGTATCCTCGGGAGGTTGCCCGGAGCAGGGCGCCGCCGTGATGTACGACACAGGAACTCTCCGCGTCGTGCGGAGAGAAGTGAGTGTGAACAAGTCAGAGAACGACATCCGCCGCCGCGTACGCGAGGGGGATCGCGAGGCGTTCGCCCAGCTGTACGAGGAGTTCGCCCGGCCCGTGTACAACCACGGGCTGCGGCTGACCGGCGACTGGTCGACGGCCGAAGAGGTCATGTCAGAGACATTTCTGACCGCGTGGCACTCGCGTGCGCGGGTCCAGGAGGACGGCGGCTCGCTGCTGCCCTGGCTGCTGGGCATCGCCACCCACAAGGCGGACAACGCGCGCCGCAGCACCTGGCGGCGGCAGCTGTTCCTGGCCCGCCAGCCGCCACCACCGGACGTCGAGGACTTCGCCGCCCGTTCGGCCGGGCGCATCGACGACGCGCGCCGGCTCCGGGCCGTGCACGCGGCGCTGGGCCGGCTGCGGCGGCAGGACCGTGAGGTCCTCGCCCTGTGCGTCTGGTCCGGACTGGACTACCAGGAGACGGCCGAGGCACTGGGGATCGCGGTCGGCACCGTGCGCTCCCGGCTCTCCCGTGCCCGCAAGAAGCTCGCCCGCCTCGCGGACGAGAGCGCCGAACAGAATCGGGAACCGCAGATCCGCCGCGGAGAGATAACCAGTGCGGCCGCGATCGCGGCCCTGCCCGTGCGGGAGGAACTCACATGAACGACCGTCACGCTTGCCCGGAGCGGCACGACGACCGCGAGGAGATCGCCCGTCTGCTGCCGGCCCCGGCCGACTGGGACCTCCCGCGCGAGCAGCACCTTCGTCACAAGGATCTGCTCATGCGCCACATCGACCGCGACCAGGCCGAAAACACCACCCCCGAAACAACCCCCGACACCACCGCCGCGCCGGTCCGCCGCGCCCGGCCCCTGCTGCGGCCCGCGCTGGTCGCCTCGGCGGCCGCCCTCGCCCTGGCCGCGGCGGGAACCACCGGTGCCGTCCTGAGCGGCAACGGCGGCCATGACGACGCCGCCGCACAGCACGCCGCCACGGACATACGGCCCGCCGCCGCCCTGCTGCACCGCATCTCGAACGCCGCCGCGCACCACGGCACGCTCACCGTGCGCGACGACCAGTTCGCCTACACCAGGGAGAAGGTCCGCGAGGCCGATCTGACCAGCGGCAAGGCCGTCGTCAGCCCGCTCAAGGACTACGAGTCGTGGGTGTCCCAGAAGCCCGGCCCGCTGCACACGCTCGGACTGATCCGCGCCGACGGCGAGACCCTGCCCATCAACGCCGAACTGGGGGACACCAAGGGCACCCCGGCGGGTCTCAGCCGGCCCACGTACCACTGGCTCGCCGCCCTGCCCACCGACCCGGACAAGCTGCTCGCCTACCTCTACGCCAAGACGCCCGCGGCCGAAGGACGGGAGCGCGACCAGGCGGTGTTCGAGCAGATCGGCAGCCTGCTCGGCGGACTGACGCCGCCCCGCACCGCCGCCGCCCTCTACCAGGCCGCCGCGAAGATCCCCGGCGTCGACCGGTCGTCGCGGGTACGGGACGCGATCGGCCGGCAGGGCCTCGGCATCGTCCGCGACGACACGCGCTACGGCGTGCGCACCGAGTGGGTCTTCGACGCCAAGGACTACTCCTTCCTCGGCTCCCGCAGCTACCTGACGAAGGACGCGCCGTACGGCAAGGCAGGCACCCTGCTGTCCAGCACGGCCGAACTGGCCCACGCCGTGGTCGACAAGGCGGGTGTGCGGCCCGCGGCCGAGGACCGTACCGGAACCGCCTGATGATCAGGCCGTGCCCCGCGGGCGAGACCTCCCGCGGGGCACGGCCACCGGCACGGGGAACGCCGTGGCGCCGTCGCGGGCGGGCGGCGATACCGCCGGACGCGGGTCGCGTGGCGAGGGACAGCCGATTGACACGACCGGCGGGCGCTCTCATCATGGGAGCGCTCCCAAGCCTCAAGTCCCCAAGCTCCGCCCGCCCGTTGGCGCACCGCCGACGGGTGGCGCGGTGCCGCACGCCGCACGGTTCCCCGTCCCTCGTCCGGCTCCGCGGTGTGGCCCCGGGCCGGCGCATCACCCGGGAGGAACACCCCCATGCCGTTCCGCAGGAGACCAGCCCGCAGCAGAACGGACGGGCTCCGCCGTCCGCTCGCCGTCTTGGCCTCGGCCGCCCTGGCCATGGCGGCCGCGATCGTGCCGCTCGCCACCTCCGCCGCAGCCGACGCGGCCGCCACCGGTGACACCACGGTCACGGTCAACGCGAACGCGGGCCTGGGCACGGTCACTTCCACCGCGCTCGGCGCCAACACCGCCGTCTGGGACGCGTACATGAACGACCCCGGGGTGGCCCCCCTCTACCGGGCCGCGGGAATCGGCGCGCTGCGCTACCCGGGCGGCTCCTACGCCGACCTCTACCACTGGGTCGACAACACCGCGCCCGGCGGCTACGTCGCCCCCGGTACCGACTTCGACTCCTTCATGGGCACCGCGAAGGCATCCGGCGCCCAGCCGATCCTGATCGCCAACTACGGCTCCGGCACCGCCCAGGAGGCCGCGGACTGGGTCCGGTACGCGAACCTCACCAAGGGCTACGGCGCCAGGTACTGGGAGATCGGCAACGAGCTCTACGGCAACGGCGTCTACGGCAGCGGCTGGGAGAACGACACCCACGCAGACAAGACGCCGGACCAGTACGCCCGCGAGGTCGAGTCCTACGCCGCCGCCATGAAGGCGGTCGACCCCACCGTCAAGATCGGCGCGGTCCTCACCATGCCCGGCAACTGGCCCGACGGCTCGGTGGCCACCGGGGACACCGGCGACTGGAACCACACCGTGCTCGCCGCCGTCGCCCACGACATCGACTTCGTCAGCGTCCACTGGTACCCCGACACCAGTGACGGCGACCAGTCGCTGGCCGCCGTACGGCAGCTGCCCGGTGAGCTGCACGAGGTGCGCGACCTGGTGGACCGGTACGCGGGCGCCGACTCCGCGCACATCGGCATCGCGATGACCGAGGTGAACTCCAACTCCGGCGGCGGCGCCTTCACCAGCCGCCCCAACGGCCTGTTCACCGCCGAGGCCATGATGACCGCGCTGGAGAACGGCGTCTTCACCGTGGACTGGTGGGACACCCACAACAGCGCGGGCACCATCAACACCGTCGGCGGTGAGACCGACTACGGCGACATGGGCATGCTGTCCAACGGCAGCTGCTCCGGCGGCGTCTGCGAGCCCGCCGTGAACACCCCCTTCGCGCCGTACTACGGCATCAAGACACTCGGCGCGCTCAGCGACCCCGGCGACAGCATGGTGGCCTCCGGCACCTCCGGTTCCGAGGTCTCCTCGCACGCGGTGCTCCGCTCCGACGGCGACCTCGGCGTCCTGCTGCTGAACAAGAGCTCCGGCACCGAGCACACCGTGGACCTGCGGTACCTGGGCTTCACCGCCGCCGACGGTACCCCCGAGGTCCAGCGGTGGGCCCCCGGTGACGACGGCCCGGTGGACGCGACCGGCACCGCCACGGCCGACTCGGTGACCCTCGCGCCGTACTCCATCACCGTGCTGACCCTGCACCCGAAGAGCGGCACGGGTTCCGCCGCCGCCACCGTCGGCGCGCCCGGCACACCGCGGACCACCGCGGTCGGCGCCGGCACCGTCGGCCTGAGCTGGCCGGCCGCGACCGGCACGGTGGACCGGTACGAGGTCTACGAGCAGCTCGGCACCAACGTCCAGCTGCTCGGCTCGTCCACCGGCACCTCCGTCACGCTCTCCAACCTGCCGGCCGGCTCCCGGCACACCGTCAATGTGCTGGCCCGCGACAAGGCGGGACACCTCTCCCGGCCCTCCGCCCCACTGACCTTCACCACCACTACGCCGGACGACAGCACCTGCACCGTCTCGTACCAGGTGACCTCGGGCTGGGGCAACGGCTTCGTGTCCAACGTGGTGGTGAGCAATGTCGGGCCCGCGGACATCGACGGCTGGACCCTGACCTTCGACTGGCCGTCGGCCGGGCAGTCCCTCTCCTCGTCCTGGAACGCGAACGTCACCGGTGACGGGCGGCACGTCCATGTGACCAACACCGACTCCAACGCCGAACTCGCCCCGAACGGCGGCAACTCCGTCACCTTCGGCTTCGTCGGCGCCAACGACGGCGCCAACCCCTCCCCGACGTCCTTCACCCTCAACGGCACGGTCTGCCGGACGGTCTCCTGATCCGTCGCGCCCTCGGGTGGGACGGCTCGACCACCCCACCCGAGGTACGTCCCGGACCGGGGTGCCTCAGATCGCGGTCCGGCCGCCGTCCACGGCGATGGTGGCGCCGGTGACGTAACTGGCCCTCGGCGAGGCCAGGAAGGCGACCACCTCGGCGACCTCGGAGGGCTCGGCGACCCGCTTCATCGCGGTGGTCGCGCCCAGCGCGTCGAACAGCTCGCGCCCCTCCGGCCGGGTGTACACCGGGCCGGGGGCCACGGTGTTGAAGCGGACACCGCGCGCGCTGTACTCGGCCGTCCAGCTCTGCGTCAGCGAGGCCAGGGCCGCCTTCGTGGCGCCGTAGGCCGCGGCGTTGGCCAGACCGAGGGTGCCCGCCATGCTGCCGATGCTGATCACACTGCCCGAGCCCTTCGCGGCCATCGCGGGGGCGAAGGCGGCCACCAGGAAGAAGGGCGCGCGGACATTGCCGTCGAACATGGCGTCGTAGTCGGCGGGCCGCATCTCCTCGGTCGGGGCCCAGTGCGCGACTCCTGCGTTGTTGACCAGCACGTCCACGTCGCCCACCTCGGCCGCCAGCCGGCTCGCGCCGTCCGGCTCGGTGAGGTCGGCCGCGACGAACCGGGCCCGGCCCCCGGCCGCGGCGATCTCCGCCACGGCCTCGGCACCGCGCTCGGCATTGCGGCCCACGACCACGACGGACAGCCCGTCCTCGGCCAGCCGTCTGGCGATCGCCCGGCCGATACCGGAGGTGGCCCCGGTGACCAGCGCGGTCGGGGGACGGGACGCGGGGGCGGCGCTCTGTGCGGACATAGGGGACACCTTTCGAGGTCACGAGCCGGGCAGGCCCGTCCGGCTTACTGAGGGCGCGTCCGAGACGATGCCCTCCTCCAAGGAACGCAGTCCGGCGGTGAGAAGGCGTCACGACACCCCGAGGGGCCGCCTGATCGGCGCCTTCGAGGCGGGCACGCGTCGGCGTCGGCCTCGGCGGATCGGCCCCGCGGATCGGCCGCCGTCGGGTAAGGCCCCGCCCGGACCCCCCAGCACGGACTCGGCCCGGTCGCCGAGGAGTTGGGAGGGCCGTGTCCGAGTGTGATGCTTCTGCGAAGGGCTGCCCGGACCGTCCGCAGCCCGGCCGACCACGCGTGCGCGTTCCGTATTCTGGCGGCTGGAACTGCCGGCCGGCCAGGGGAGGGGCGCGTGCCGCTGCACAAGGACGACCCGCGATCCGTCGGCGGCTACAAGCTGATCGACCGGCTCGGCGCCGGCGGCATGGGCAGGGTCTACCGGGGCAGATCACGTTCCGGACGCGAGGTCGCCGTCAAGGTCGTCCATGCCGAATACGCCCAGAACCCCGTCTTCCGGGCCCGGTTCCGGCAGGAGATCGAGGCCGCCCGCCGGGTGAGCGGCGCCTTCACCGCGGCCGTGGTGGACGCCGACCCGGAGGCCGACGCGCCCTGGATGGCCACCCAGTACGTGCGCGGCCGGTCCCTCGCGGACCGCGTCCGCGACCAAGGCCCGTTGCGCGTCACCGAGTTGCGGCCACTGGCGCTGGGTCTGGTGGAGGCGCTGCGCGACATCCACCGGGCCGGGGTGGTGCACCGCGATCTGAAACCGGCCAACGTCCTGATGGCGGAGGACGGCCCACGCGTCATCGACTTCGGCATCTCCCGGGCCGTGGAGAGCCACCACACCCTCACCGAGACCGGGCAGGTGATCGGCACCCCGCCCTTCATGTCCCCCGAGCAGTTCACCGACGCCCGTACGGTCGGCCCCGCCTCCGACGTCTTCTCGCTGGGCGCGCTGCTGGTGTGGTGCGTCACCGGACGCGGCCCCTTCGACGCCGACAGCCCCTATCTGACCGGCTACCGGGTCGTCCACAACGAGCCCGCCCTCGACGGGGTGACCGGTTCCGTGCGCACGGTGCTGGAGCGCTGCCTGGCCAAGGAACCGGCCGACCGGCCCGCCCCGGACCGGCTGGCCCTGGAGTTCGCCGACGCCCTGCCGGAACCGGCACCGGGCGAACCGCGGACCATGACCCTGCGGCTGCCCTCCGCGCGGCCCGCGGATCCGCCCGCCACCGGCGCCCCGACCACCGCGGACCACCGCCCCCGATGGCGCGGACCGCGGGTGCTGCTGGCCGTGTCCGCAGTGCTGGCCGCCGCCCTGACCGGCTGTCTCCTGCTCGACCCGCCGGGCGACGGCGGTGGCGACGGCGGCGGCACGGTGTGGGCCGGAGCCACGGCCACCGGACGCTGGGCCCCGCTCCCGGCCGGCTGGAAGCCCTGGCAGACGACCGCGGCCGCCGACGCCGAGAAGGGCGTGCGGAAGGCACCGGGATACGACGGCAACCGGACACCGGCCTGTGTACCGGACGCGGGCGCCCTCTACTGCGCGGGCAGCGCACTCCTCCCCGAGCGGATCGACGCCGCCTCCGGCCGCACCCTGTGGCGCTCCGGCATCGCGCCCGCGGGTGTTCCGGCCGACCGGTACGTCACCAACATCCTCGGCACGTACGAGGGCGTGGTGCTCGTGGAGTTGACGGTCACCGGCTCGGCCGGCACGGGCCGGTCGCAGTCCGTCCTCGCCCTCGACGCCACGAGCGGCGCACGGCTCTGGTCCCACCCGGTGCGCACCGACAGTCTCGGCTCGGCCTACGCGGCCGGGGTGACGATGACCCAGGAGGGCGACGGCGGCGCGGTGACCGTCCGCTCGGCGCGCGACGGAACGGTACGCGGACGGATCCCCGTACCCGCCGGATACGACTGCTATCCGCTCGCCGCGGGGAACCGCCCGTACGTGGAGTGCATCACCCGCGCGGAGGGCTCGCACCGCACGAAGTTCCTCGTGGTCGACCCCGCCGACGGCTCCGCGCGCACCCTGGTGTCCCCCGCCCAGCAGCGGAGCTTCATCGGCGCCCTGGACGGCCGGCTGGTCTTCGTGGAATCGACCGACAACCCCGCGCCCGACAGCCCCGACCTGGTCTACACCCGTATCGTGCGCGTCGACCCGCGCACCGGCGAGCGTGCGCTGACCCCGCTGCCCGAGCGGTACCGGGGCGGGATCCCGACCCTGGCCCACGGCACGCTCTACTTCGCCACCTCCAGCGGCATGGTCACGGCCGTCTCGCCCCTGACCGGAGCCAGGCTGTGGCAGAGCCATACGACCCTGGAGACGCCGGGCCAGGCCTCGGTGGACCCGAACGGCCGCACCGTGTACCTGGCCGGCGGGAGCGGCCGGGTGGCCGCCCTCGACACGGCCCGCGGCACCCTGCTGTGGGAGTCCTCGGCCCGCGCGGAGGTGCTGGACAGCGGGCTGCTGCCCACGGTGTGGTTCGACAAGGGCGCGCTGGTCCTCGCGGCCTCCGACGGCAAGCTCTTCACCCTCGACCCGGCCCACCCGGACCGCAAACCCGTACCGGGGTGACACGAACCCGGTTCCGCCGGGCGGCGGATCAGGCGGTGGGCAGCCACTGGGCCCGCTGGGAACCGCGGGGCACGAGGATCTGCCGGTAGGCGCCGGGGGTGTCCGACATCTTCACCTGGTCGGTGACGCCCTGGTAGTGGCCGAGCGGCGTCTCCGCGGTGAAGACCTCGGGGTCCGGGTAGGCGTGCAGCTCGCCGGTGCCCGCGATCTCCTCGGCGTACGACGTGTCGAAGATGCCCATCGACAGGATCCACAGGGCGACCCGGGACAGCGAGACATGGACGCGGTAGCTGCCGCCGTCCACGGCACGGCGGCGCAGCGCCTCCGCGATGCCGGCCGTCATGAACCACGAGACCAGGTAGTCGTTGACGACGGTGATGGGCGGCAGGGCCGGCTTGTCGCCGTCGCCCTCCAGGTGGAGCAGACCGGTGAGCGCGCCCGCGGTCTGGTCGAAGCCCAGGTAGTTCTTCCAGGGGCCGCTACGGCCGTTCAGCGAGACCGTCGCGTGGATCAGACCCGGTCGGCGCCCGATGGACTCCTCCTCGGACAGGCCGATGGAGTCGAGGAAGCCCGGGCGGCGGTTGGCGTAGAAGACATCGGCGCCGGACTGGAGTTCGTGGATCCGGGCCAGCCCTTCCCGGGTGTACGGGCTGACCGTGGCGGAGCGCACGCCCACGCTGGTGGTCAGGTAGGTGACGTCGTGCTCCAGCTCGTACGGCCGCCACAGGTTCAGCACATCGGCGCCGTGCAGGGCGAGGGCGCGGCCGGCTCCGGCGCCCGCGATGATGTGGCCCATGCCCAGGGCGCGTACTCCGTCGAACGGCGCGGTCGGACAGGCGGGCAGCGGCTCGGGGTCGCTGTCGCCGATGCGGGTGATCTCCACCAGCGGCAGTCCGGCGAGCACCTGCTGGTACTGCGCCTCCTCCAGGATCTCGGCGGGCGTGCGCACCATCGGCATCACGCACCCGGCCTCCGCGCCGGCCTGCTCCAGCTCCCGGGCGTTCCACTGGGAGATCGCGGCCGCCACGTCCTCGGGCACCTCGCCCACACCGAGCAGCCGCTGCGCGGCGACCTTGATGTTGGGGTAGATGTTGAACGGCATCATCCAGCGGTCGTCGGCGGTGCGGTAGAAGGCGTTGGCGAACGCCTGGTTCGGCAGCGAGGGGGTGCCGCCGACATAGCCGTTGATGAGTTCCCACTTCCCGTCGTAGAAGGGGCACAGGCGGTGCGGGCCGACGCGCAGGTCCATGTGGATGTCCTGGCCGCGCCCGGTGCGGTCCTTCCACAGGGCGGCGACGGCGGCGGACTTGGCGACCAGCGCGATACCGGAGGCCGCGCCCAGGCGCAGGGTGCTGGGGACGACCGGGTCCGCGCCCTCGAAGGTGATCCGGCCGCCGGTGTCGCCCGGCCGCAGACCGATGCCCGCGAGCACCTCGTTCGTCTCGGTGTGCACATCGAAGGCGTCGTCCGTGGCGGGGGCGGCGATGGCCTTCTTGATCTTGTCGGTGAGATCCATGGCTTCTTCGCTTCTCGTCGGTGGTGCGGGGGAGTTCAGGCGCGGGCGCGCTCGGCGTCCGGGGTCTCGCCGAGGGCGCGCATCAGCGCGATCTGCGCTCGGTCGCGCTCGGCGGCGAGCTGCTCCACGGATGCGTCGCCGAACGCCTCGCGTGCCTGCTCGGTGAGGAGGGCGACGGTGGCGTCGTCGAAGGTGGGGCTGCCCAGGAGCGGCCACAGGCCGGTCTCCATGCCGCGCCCGAGATGGTCGATGAAGTGGGGGAGCCCGTCGGGGCCGCCGCCGAGATGGAAGGTGCGGAACGGGCCCGCCACGGCCCAGCGCATCCCGATGGAGGAGGTCACCACGTCGTCGAGCTGCCGCTCCGTCACCACGCCTTCGGCGACCAGGTGGACGCACTCGCGGAAGAGGGCCGCCTGGAGGCGGTTGGCGACGAAGCCGGGCACCTCCTTGCGCAGGACCTGCGGCTTCTTGCCGAGCGCGGTGTAGAAGGCCGTGGCCTGTTCGACGGTGGCCGCCGCGGTGCGCGCGCCGGGCACGATCTCCACGAGCGGTACGAGGTGCGGGGGGTTGAAGGGGTGGCCCACGATCAGGCGTTCGGGCGCCCGCATGGTCTCGGCGATGGCGGTCGCCGGGATGCTGGAGGTCGAGGTGGCAAGGAGCGCGTGGGCGGGTGCGGCCGTTTCGACGGTCTCCCAGATCTGCCGCTTGAGTTCGAGCCGCTCGGGGCCGTTCTCCTGGACGATGTCCACCTCGGCGACGGCGGTCGCGAGGTCCGCCTCGAAGGTGAGCCCGGCGGTCGGGTTCTCGGTCGGCAGGCCGAGCGCGGCCAGTGCGGGGGTGATCTCCGCCAGTCCGGCGCGGACCAGGTCCTCGATGTCGGGGCGGGGGTCGTTGACGACGACGTCGATGCCGCGGGCGAGGAAGAGGCCGGCCCAGGAGACACCGATCACGCCGCCGCCGATGACGGCGGCACGCCGGTAGGACTCCAGGCCGGGCTCAAAGGTGCGGGACATGGTGCGGGCCTTTCTCGAAGACGGGGGTGGGCGCGGTGCGGCGGGGTCAGGCGGTGAGGTAGTCGAAGACCGGCTCGACCGGGCTGAGCGTCAGGTCGGTGAGGATGTGGCTAGCGCCGACGACCTCCAGCACGGGCAGGTCCGCGAGCGGGGCCATGGCGTGGGCGAAGAGCTCCAGGCGGGCCGGCGCGGTGTACGCGCTCTTGACGGTGACGTCGGTGATCCGGGTGCGGACCAGGTCGCAGACGCGCAGGCCGCCGTCGTAGTCGGGGACCGTCTTGATCATGAAGTTCGGTGCGCACACCTGGGCGAGTGCCTCCGCCGGGTCCATGGCGTGGTGCTTGTAGCCCATGGTCGCGGTGGCCACCCGCAGCGTCCCGTAGTCGAGCGTGCCGACCAACGTGTCGGAGTCCACATAGAGGGTGGGGGAGCCGGACTTCTTCGGGTAGGCGCTGTACTCGCGGCCACTGGAGATCGCGGGCACGCTGTCCACGTACATGGCGAGGTTGAACTCGCCCTTCTCGCCCTCGTGTTCCACGGCGATCAGCTGACCGGCCTCCGTGTAGTCGCCGAGCCCGGTGGTGTCGGGCATGCGCATGATCTCGAAACGCACGATCGGATCGGTGACCGTCAACGGCTCCGGGACGAGGCGGCGCACTGCCTCGGGGTCGGTGCGGTAATAGATGTTGAGGTATTCACGGTTGGTGAACCGGTACCGCGCGGGAGCGTAGGCCGGGGAATCCACCGGGGTGGTGAAGAGGCGGGCCACGTCTTCCTTTTGCATGCGGAGCCTCCGAGGAGAGCGGGTAATTCTCGGTCGAATCCAGTGGACACGTGGCCGCATACGTCTGTCCAATATATGTATGCGTCATGATCCATATGGAAGAAGATATTGATAAAGGAAGCCGCTGTTCCGGTGAAAGCGTCCGCGCGGGGAAAAGCCCCAGCTTCCAATGGGGTGGCAGCTCCATCGATTGCCCGCCGAGCCCGCGCTCGTCGGCGAGGACCGGCTCGACCGGGTGGTGCAGACCCTCACCGACCATGTGCGGTGCGCGCCCCGGAGCTGATCCGACCGGCTGCGGGCGCCACCGCCGCGCGGGACACTGGAGGCGTACGGCGATGAGGCTCGCCGCAACCGCACCCATGGCCGGTGCTGATGGCCTCTACGTGATGCAGGGAAGGCGCGCAGCACGGAGGTGGCATCGATGACCAGAATCGCCGTGACGGTCGAGGCGACCGTCGCCAGCGGCATCCGGGACGACGAGACCGAACCCCTGGTGGACCCGCCGCCCGCGCACGGAAAGGACGGCTGGCCGGTGGGGTACGGCCGCGTCCGGGACACCCTGGGCGAGGACGGCGGCCCGCTGCGGGCGCTCGTCCTGATGTGCGAGCCCGCGGTTCCCCGGGACGAGGTCAAGGCCTGGCCGGTGGCCGTCCTCCACCTGGCCGCGCCGGACGGCCCGGTGGACGAGGTGCTCTGCGTGGCCGAGGCCGCGCCCTTCACCGGCCTGCTGGACCTGGCCGACTTCCCCCGCTGGCACGCCCAGCCCGAGGCCTGGGCGCAGGCGCTGGCCCGCCTCGCCCCGGGCAGCGCCTGCCAGGTCGAAGGGGTCGGACCGGCCCTGGAAGCCGGTGCACTGCTGGAGACCGCCCGGCACGCCTATCTCCAGCTCACCGGCTGCCTGGAGTGATCCGCGCGGCCCGGCCCCGGTCAGTGGCCGGCCAGGCCGAAGGGAAGTGAGGGGCCGGTGTCGGCGATCTCGATCAGCCGGTTGTACTTGGCGACGCGTTCGCCCCGGGCCGGGGCCCCGGACTTGAGCTGACCGCAGCCGGTGCCCACGGCGAGGTCGGCGATGAAGGTGTCCTCGGTCTCGCCCGAGCGATGGGAGATCATCTGGGTGTATCCGGCCGCGCGGCAGATCCGCATCGCATCCAGGGTCTCGGTGACGGTGCCGATCTGATTGACCTTGATCAGGGCGGAGTTGCCGATCTTCTTGCTGATCGCCTCCTGGATGATGACGGGGTTGGTGACGAAGATGTCGTCGCCCATCACCTGCACCCGGTCGCCGAGGCGTTCGGTCAGCCTGACCCAGCCGTGCCAGTCGTCCTCGGCCAGAGCGTCCTCGATCGACCAGACCGGGAAGCGGTCGATGATCGCCTCGTAGCGGTCGATCAGATCGTCACTGCTCAGCGCCTCGCCCGCGACCCGGTACAGGCCGTCCGGCAGCCGGAACTCGCTGGCCGCCGGGTCCAGGGCGATCGCGACACCGTCGCGGCCCGGTGTGTAGCCGGCGTCGGTGATCGCCTCGACGAGGAGGTGCAGGACGTCCTCGGGGCGGTCGATGGCGGGGGCGAAGCCGCCCTCGTCGCCCAGGCCCGTGGTGTGGCCGTCGGCGGCCAGCCGCGCCTTGAGCCGGGCGTACACCTCGGCCCCGGCGCGTACGGCCTCGGGCAGACTCGGCGCGCCGAGCGGGGCCAGCATGAACTCCTGGAAGTCGAGGTCGTTGGCGGCGTGGGCTCCGCCGTTGACGACATTGAAGTGCGGCACCGGCAGGCGCGGAACGGTGCCCGCCACCTCGGCGAGATGCCGCCACAGCGGCTGCCCGGCGGCGGCCGCCTCGGCACGCCAGACGGCGAGGGAGACCCCGATGACGGCATTGGCGCCGAGCCGGGACTTGGTGCCGGTGCCGTCCAGTTCGATCAGTGCCTGGTCGATGTCGGCGGCCGAGGCGAAGTCGCGTCCCGTCAGGGCCCGGCTGATCTCGGCGTTGACGTGCCCGACCGCCGTGGAGACGCCCTGTCCGCCGTAGCGGGTCCGGTCGCCGTCACGCAGTTCGACCGCCTCCCGGGTGCCGGTGGAGGCACCGGAGGGCACCCCGGCCCGGATCCGGGC
>NZ_MUNF01000445.1 GCF_002154555.1 Streptomyces murinus | reverse complement strand
AGATGTGTATCAGACACAGGCCCCGCTACGAGACCACCGTCATCCACGCCACCTTCGACCGCCCCTTCGCCTTCCTCGCCGCCGACCGCGACTCCCGCCTGACCCTGATGTCCGGCTGGATCACCGACCCCTCCCCCTACCCGGCCCCGGGTTACGCGGGCAGCGCGGGCCGCCCGGGCGTGTGACGACGCTCGTGACCGAAGGGGGAGGCCCGTGGCGGAGGCTTGTGGGACTCCCCCCGCTCTCTCACCCTCGGCACGGGTTGCCGCGCCTGCGATCGGCCACTTACAGCGGCCAAGCGGTGAGCAGATCGCCAGGGCCGTAGACGGCATCGGGTCCCGGACAGTCGACCCCGCTGCGCGAGACCGCCACGACCGGGACCGGTTCACCGGTGAGTGCGGCCCGATGCCGATGCAGAGCTGCCAGGTCGTGCCGGTCGAAGGGTGACTGCTCCAGCCATTTGATGGAGCCGACGAAGAGCAACTCCTTGGCGATGGGGGCCCGATCCGCCCCGACGATGTCGATTTCGACGTCGTTGGTGCGCGTCCAGTAGCCCCCCACTGCGGGGGCCGCCGGGAGCCGGTCGTCGGGCAGTGTCCTGGCGAGCGCCTCGCGGATGAGCGGCTCGATCGCCCGGCCGCGCCAACTGGTCCAGCTTTCCTTGATCCGCGCCAAGGTCAGATCGCCCCGCCCTCGCTCGATCTCTTCCATGGACGGGCCGAGCAGATGCAGCCAGAACCGCAAGTAGGGGTCTGCCACCCGGTAACGGCGGTCCTTCGACGGACGTAGCGAGACAGGCAACTCGGCAGCGACGATCCGCTTGTCCGTAAGCAGTTCCAGCGCTCGCTGCAGCGGTGTGGCCCCAATTCCGCCGGCCGCGCGGGCGATGTTGGTGAACGTCCGCTCGCCGCTGCCGATGGCCGCCAGCACCGTACGCGCCTGGGCCTGCGGGGGGAATTCGGCAGCCAGCGAGCGCTCGGCCGACACCAGCAGGGCCGAGACCGGGTCGCTCAACGCCTCTCCGAGGAAGTCCCACAGTCCCGCGCCCCGCGGCCACTCCGCGCAGATCAGCGGCAGCCCGCCGGTGACCAGCGCGGCGTCGAAGGCTTCCGCCGGCTCCAATCCGAGCATCCGCCCCGCCTCGGCGGGGTTCAGGGGTCCAAGCACCATCTCCCGACCGCGCTGATGGAAGGGGCGTCCGTAACTGTTCAGAGCCTCCATCATCGACAGATCCGAGCCGATGAGTACGAGCAGCACCGGCTTGGTCTCCAGCACTCGGTCCCAGGCCCGTTGCAGCATCCCTTCAAAGGCACCATCGGCATCCATCAGGTACGGCACCTCGTCGATGACCAGCACGCTCGCCCGATCGGCGGGCAGCGCCGCGGCCAGCACATCGAACGCGGTGTCCCAGCTCTCCGGCCGCGCTGCAGCCACGAGTCGCGCCATTGGCAGCGTCGACACCTGGGCGTCTCGGGCCAGCCGCGCCAGATCGTCTCGAGGAGACGCACCGGTCGCCGCGTAGAACAGGAACGGAGCCCCGGAGCCCTCCGCAAACCGCTCGACCAACCGCGACTTGCCGACCCGACGCCGCCCACGCAACATCACACAGCGACCGGGCCGCTCCCCACCGACCCCTGCCGCCACCTTCTGCAGCTCTCGCTCCAGCGTCGCCAGCTCCTGCCGACGGCCCACAAAATCCACCACGCCCGCCAACCTCCACGCATGACACTAACAACGATGTTAGTAACATGAACATTAGTAGATACTCGCCGCCGTCGCTCGCGGACGAACGAACGCAACCTCCGGATCATGGCCAGCTCCAGTCACGACAAGGCGCAAACGGAGAACAACCGAGAAGAGAAGAGGCAACGGGCAACCCCGCCGAACCCTGATTCTCACGACGCACCTCGTGCCAAACTCGCTCTCGGATGCGAAGCGAAACGGCTCCGTCACGACGGGTGCCCGCCATCGGTCTTCGCGTCGACCAGTGAACGTCCGCTGAAGGTCCGTCGTGAGGGCGCGCCTCTCACGGTTGCTGTTCAAGGGGAGACTATTGATGAGCACAACTTTCGGCCCGGAGCTGCGCCGTTTACGGCAGGAAGCGGGGCTTACCCTGACCGAGTTCTCCGCGGCGCTCAACTACGACAAGGGGCACCTCAGCAAGGTCGAACGCGGGGAGCGCTCCGCGTCTCCCGAGCTGGCCCGGCGGTGCGACGCCTTTCTCAGCGCGGACGGTGAGCTGCATCGCTTGGCCGTCCGCCCCGAGACCGACTCCGACACCACCGAATCCCCCGCCGCCCCGAGCCTCTGGCGCGCGGGACGCCGGGCGGTCCTCGCGGCGGGCACGGGGTCACTGATCGACCTCGGCCTGAAACTCGGCGGTCAGGCGCCCTTCGCCACCGGCCCCCTCCTTTCCTCTTTCCGTGCCCAGTTCGATCAACTACGAAAGCTCGGCCAGTCCACCGCGCCGAAGATCCTGCTTCCCCTGCTGGAGACGCAGACCCGCACGGTCGTCGGGCTTGCCGCCGACACCCCGTCCACCACTCGGGCTCCCGCACTTCTGCTCGCGTCGCGGTTCGCGGAGTTCACCGGCTGGATGGCCCAGGAAGCCGGAGACAGCGGCGCAGCGCTCGGCTGGACCAGTGAGGCCGCCGAACTGGCGCGTGCCGGGGGCGATCCGTACCTCGGTTCCTACGCGCTCGTGCGACGTGCCTTGGTCACGCTCTACAGCGGGGACGCCGCGGGCACCATCGCCCTGGCCCGCCGGGCCCAGAACAACGGACTCCCGCCACGCATCCGGGGACTCGCGGCCCAGCGCGAAGCGCAGGGACACGCGCTCGTCGGCAACGAACGCGACTGCCTCCGCAGCCTCGACAGGGCAAGGGAACTGCTCGACAGTGACGATGCCCGCAACGGCACCGGGCCCGTGATCGGTACCACCCACGTGAACGATCCGGCGGCGATGACGACTGGCTGGTGCCTGCATGATCTCGGCCGGCCCAAGGCCGCCGTCGAGGTTCTCGACCGGGAGTGCCGCCGCCTCCCGCCGCACGCGCTGCGGACCCGGGCCCGGTACGGTTTCCGCAGGTCCTTGGCTCATGCCGCCTCCGGAGAGGTCGAGCACGCGTGCACGATCGCCGGAGAGTTCCTGGGGCTGATGTCCGCCGTGCCCTCCGCGACCGTGAACAGCGACGTCCGGCGTCTCGCGCGGGAACTCTCGCGGTTCCGGAGCAGCCGGGCCGTACGTGATCTGCAGCCGGCGCTGGCGCAAGTGCTCGCTCCCGCTAACGACTGACACCGGCTGCACGACCGACACCGGCTTGAGCCGCCCAGCTCGCCGGACCAACCGGTCTCTTGGTCCCTTCGATTCCACGATTCACGGCGGGACCCTCTGTTCTCCGTCCGACGCGTCGCATCGCGCCCCCGGCTTCTTCGGGCTGCCCGCGACCAGTGACGCGCCGGGCTGTGCACCTTCCTCCGTACGCCCCACCCGTGGACGCGCCGTGCCGTCACACGGCTGAGACCGCGTGGCGGGCGAACCGGGGTCTCGGAGTCCCCTTCCGCAGCCCCCGTACTCCTACCCGCTCATCCCGTCTTCTGTCTTCCTCTCACGAAGGGAACCTTCATGCCCGACGTCTTCGTCAACTACCGCACAGGCGACGAGGAATCCGCGGCGACCATGATCGCTCGAGAGCTCGCCCGACGGTTCGGCAGCGAGCGGATCTTCTTCGCCAGCGACTCGATCAAGCTCGGCCACCGTTTCCCGGTGGAACTGATCAGGGCGGTGGAGGAGTGCGAAGCGCTCCTCGCCGTGATCGGCCCGCGCTGGGCTGAAGTGCGAGGGGCCGACGGCCACCCCGCCTTCGAGGCCGAGCAGGACTGGACCCGCCGTGAAATCCGGTCCGCGCTCGAGCGCGGGATCCTGGTGGTACCCGTGCTCGTCGGAAAAGCGACGCGGATCGACCACGCCGTCCTCCCGGACGACCTGCGGGAACTGGCGGACTGCCAGTACAGACGGTTCGACCACCGCAACGCCGGCTCGGACCTGACCTCGCTCGGCGACGATCTCGCCCGGCTGCTGCCCGAGCTGGGTGCGGTGGACCGTGACGCCCGTGCGGCGAGGGAGCGGGGGGAGGCCAAGTCCCGCAAGAAGTCTCCCCGGGATGCCGGGCACACCAGGATGCGAACGCGCGACGTCGAGCAGCGTGTGCGCGGCGGCATCGGAAACCTCAACGGGGATCTGTCCGGTACTTTCGTCAACGAGCCGCAGGGGCCGGTGAACACCGGCCCGGGTCACCAGTACAACGCGCCCCACTTCCAGGGCGACAACAGCGGTGTCCAGTTCACCGCAGGCGACAACAGCGGTACGGTCCACCAGCGCTTCGAGCACGACCGTCGACGCTCGGACGACGACCGATGAACGAGCAGGACCACGTCACCGTCAACGATCCGCGTGGCCCGGTGAACAACGGCGTGGGGCATCAGTACGTCTTCTACGGCATCGGCGCGGATTGGATGGTCCGGAAAGGGGTCGAGTCCCTCCGGATCGTCCGGGAGGACCGGGTACGCCTGGCCGACCGATTCGTTCCGCCGTTGGGCTACCGCGTCGCCGCCGACCGCCTGGAGAAGCCCGGTTCGGCGGTACTGCTGGAGGCTCCTCCCGGCAGCGGCCGCCGTGCAGCGGCCATCATGCTGCTGCACGGGCTCGGTGAGGACGAGGAGGGGGTGCGGTTCGAGGAGCTTCCCGCCACGGACAAGGACGAGGGCCTTCTGGCCCCTGGCGAGGGCGACCGCTTCCTCCTCGACCTCTCCACGATCGCCGACGAGGAGGTGTACGGCAGGGCCCAGCGCCTCCTGGCCATGCGCCGGACACAGGTCCAGGAGGCGGGGGCCCATATGGTCGTCGTCCTGCCGTCGGGCATGAAGCACGCCTGCTCGCCGGAACTCGAACCGCACACAGTGACACTGGGGCGTCCCCGGGGTATCGCCGTCATCACCCGGTATCTCCGCATGGACCGGATGCCCTTCGGCCCTGCGGACCTGGGAAGCGCCGACCTCCGGCACCTGTGCGACCGCTCCCCCATGCGGGAACTGGCCCGGCTCGCGAGCCTGGTACGGACGGCTCGTGACAGCGGCCGGTTCGGTGCCGACTTCGCAGGTTGGCTCGACCAGGCGATGCACGCGGTTTCCGACCGAGCCGGTGAGGTCGGCCAGCAGATGACCGCGGTCCGCACCGCACCCGAGCGGGCCCTGCTGCTCGCGACGGCGATGTTCGAGGAAGCTCCCTCCGACACCGTTTATGAGGCGTGGCACGGCCTGATGAGGACGGTGAGGCACGAGGAAGAGGCGACGACCGAGCTTGCTCGGATGGATTTCGGGGCGCGATTGACTGCGCTCGGGATCGAGCGGGACCCGGACGAGCGGCTCCGCTTCGGGAGGCTGGCCTACGCCGACGCGGTACGGACGTACTTCTGGGCCAACTTTCCCGGGACGCGCGACGGCCTCAGGGATTGGATCGGCCATGCAGCCGGGCTTCGCGGCCTGACCACCGACGACCGGGTGAACGTCGTCGTCCGCTTCGGCGAGCGATCCCTGGCCGTCGGACGGCCCGACCACCTCTTCGGCCTCGCGGTCCGCTGGGCGGACAGCGCGACCGGGACGGCCTGCGACCCGCGAGCCGTGGCTGCCCTCGAACTCGGCCTCAGCCACGAGAGGTTCGGGGGATGGTTCCGCAGGCGGATCTACGAGTGCGTGAGGTCCAATCCCCTGTCCGACGGTCTCGTACGTGTCCTGACCGCCGCCTGCCTCCAGAGCCTCGGCGCGACACACCCGGATCAGGCGATGGTGCGGCTCCACCACCTAGCCGTACGGAAGGGGCAGGCCGCATACGAGGCCGGGGAGGCGCTTCTCGATCTCGCCGGCCATGATCGTCGATCCTACCGGTCGTTGATCGACCGCTTGCGCAACCGAACGCTTCGGGAGCCGCGCGGGGCGGAGCCCCATCTCCGTCTGCTCACGGAGCTGTTGAGGAGCGATCGGGCACCGAACCCGCCGCCGTGGCCGGATCTGTTCCTGGGCTGGGAGACGGCCTTCTCCCAGCCGCCGACGGAGCTCTGGAACCCCCTGGTGAGTAGCTGGCTGAGCGCCGTGGCGGCCGACAGTACTCGGGAGATGGCGCTGGGCGTGATGGTCGGGGCGGCGCGTGGCCGACCGGGCGCTCTCCACCGCCTTTACGCCATCGCCTGCGACTGGGCGGGGCCGGCGGGCCACCCGCCCAGGGCTGCCGTCGCCGACCGCTTCTGGCAGCACATCGACCAAGCGCAGTACGCCCGCACGGCGAGTGCGAGCCGTGCGGGCACCGGACCACGGACCACGGAAGAGGCACGATGAAACACCGACTTCCCAGCCTACTGTTCATCGCTCTCTGCGGCGTCGCCCCAGCTGCGCTCGGCAACCTCCTGCACTGGTCGGCGTGGCTGTGGGGCTTCATGGCAATGGTCACGACCTCGGGCTCCCTGCTGCTCGTGATGACTGCCCTCAGCGGTGGTCGTGCATCGGCCGATCCGTACGAGCCCGCAGAGCCTGAGCCGCCCGCGGCGCCGACGGAGCAGCCGTACCAGGAGACGCGGGTGGTCGACGCGGCGCTGCCGAGCGTGGCGGACGGCTACGACTTCCTCTTTTCCGCCACTGTGTGGTGGAGGCCGATCCCCGATCACGCCCATCGCTCCGACGGCGCATCACCGGCCCTTGCCGTGTCCTCGGTCGTCAGCCGGGCCCTGGACATCGTCCGCTGTGAGGAGCCTGGCCGGGCCGGCTTCGCGCGATATCTCCTGGAGGGAGAGCTGAGTGTCCTGGTCCCGGACCGGAGCGGACGAGTGGAGGCCCTGGCGGCCGATGTAACGCTGACCCTTGCCCCCGCCGACCGCGAGCGCCTGCAGAAGTTGAACGACCTTCGCAAGGATGAGGAGATCTGGGAGTACGAGCGCCAGCACGAACGCAACAAGCGGCGCTACCTCGGTGACGACGTGCTCAAGAGCGCGGGCAGCGCGGTGGTGTGGTGGCTGGCCCGTCACGAGAACGAGATCGAGACGGCGGTCGACATGATCGGCCCGCTCGCCCAGATCGCGGCGGCGGCCAACGACGAGGAGGTGCCCGAACTCTTCCGCCACCTGCTCGTCCCTCCCATGGGCGCGCGGAGCGAAGCGACCGTCGGAGGCCCGCTGTGGGACGGACATGACCAGGGCGGAGGGCGGTTCGACCGTGAGGAGGAGGTAGGGGTTTCGGACCGGCTCCTCCTGTTGCTTGCAGCGGTGGGCCTGAAGCCGGACATGGATGAGTACATGGTGTTCGTGCACCGAGTGGTGCGGAGCCTGGAAGCGGCCGGGCTGTACGAGGCAGCCGACGAGATCAAGCGCACCCTTCTTCCGACGCCCGACGAGGGCGGAGGCGAGGAGCCTGAAAGCGGGCCTTCCAATGAGGGAGCCAGCGCGGGGCCCTGGTCGCCGGGCTTCCCAGCCTCCGAGGACTCGCCGTTCACCGGCACGGCGACGGACCCGGATTCCGACGTGGCACCGCTGTACTCCTGGGACCCCTCGCACGGCCCTGACCGGCCCGCCGGACCTAGTACGCGGGACGATGACGACGAGGACAGGAGCTGATCCGGTAGACGGTCGGCCATCCGAGGCTCCCCTTCACCGCGCACTGCGGCGGGGGAGCCTTCTCCTGTCCCCAGACCGGGCCATTACCTCCTGGGACGACCGGGCAATCAGGAGTGATGACGGGTGACGAAGGATCAGGATCTCCCCACGCCATTCCAGCTCGGGAAGTAGCCAGGGGCCCACCTCCGAAAGGCCGGGCCCCTTCTGACCTGCGCGGCACCACGTCAGCGGCGTCGCGTCACTTCATCGGCTCAGACGTTGAACCGGAACTCCACCACATCCCCGTCCTGCATCACATAGTCCTTCCCCTCCATGCGCGCCTTGCCCTTGGCGCGGGCCTCGGCTACGGAGCCGGTGGCGAGGAGGTCGGTGAAGGAGATGACCTCGGCCTTGATGAAGCCCTTCTGGAAGTCGGTGTGGATGACACCGGCGGCCTCGGGGGCGGTGGCGCCCTTCTTGATGGTCCAGGCGCGGGATTCCTTGGGGCCGGCCGTGAGGTAGGTCTGGAGGCCGAGGGTGTTGAAGCCGACGCGGGCCAGCGTGGCGAGGCCGGGCTCCTCCTGGCCGACGGACTGGAGGAGTTCGAGGGCCTCGTCCTCGTCCAGCTCGGCGAGGTCGGCCTCCAGCTTGGCGTTCAGGAAGATCGCCTCGGCGGGGGCCACCAGCGCGCGCTGCTCGTTCTTGAAGTCCTCGTCCGTCAGCTCGTCCTCGTCCACGTTGAAGACGTACAGGAACGGCTTGGCGGTCAGCAGGTGCAGATCGTGCAGCAGCTCGGCCCGCTCGGTGCCCTGGAGGATGCCGTGCGCGAAGAGCGTGTCGCCCTTCTCCAGGATCTCCTTGGCCTCCTCGACCGCCTTCACCTTCGGCGCGACGTCCTTCTTGATCCGGGACTCCTTCTGGAGCCGCGGCAGGACCTTCTCGATGGTCTGGAGGTCGGCGAGGATCAGCTCGGTGTTGATCGTCTCGATGTCGTCCTTGGGCGAGACCTTGCCGTCGACATGGACGACGTTCTCGTCCTTGAAGGCGCGGATGACCTGGCAGATCGCGTCCGACTCGCGGATGTTCGCGAGGAACTTGTTGCCCAGGCCCTCACCCTCGGACGCGCCGCGCACGATGCCGGCGATGTCCACGAAGTCGACCGTGGCCGGAAGGATGCGCTCCGAGCCGAAGATCGAGGCCAGCTGGGCCAGCCGGCCGTCGGGGACACCGACCACGCCGACGTTGGGCTCGATCGTGGCGAACGGGTAGTTGGCCGCCAGCACGTCGTTCTTGGTCAGGGCGTTGAACAGGGTCGACTTGCCGACGTTGGGCAGGCCGACGATTCCGATCGTGAGCGACACGTTGCGACTTCCCGTGGATGAGAGGGCCAGGAGCTGGGGCTGCCAGGCCCTCGGAGGACACTGGCCGATCCACCAGTCTACGGCGTTCCGCGCGCCCTCCTCCCGGGAGCGCCGTCCACCCGGCCAAGGTCCGCCCATCGGCGTGTCTGGGAGCCGATTGGGCACATAAGCAGACCTAAGTTGGTCCAATGGAGCAGCACAGAACGCGACCCCCGAACGACGGACGGCGACGCGGCCACCCGCCGCACGCCCATCTGCCGCCGCAGGCCCGGCGCCGCCCGCCCGGCCCGGAGGCGGGGCGCGGCGCGGGGCAGTCACGGCCGGCCCGGCCGGTGCCGGGTCCCCGGCTCACCGGGCTCGGCGGCGGGCTGTTCTGCATCGCCGCGATGTTCCTCCTGGGCTGCCTCGACCAGCTGCTCTTCGACGGCTCGCTGCCGGTGTACGGCGTGCTGTTCCTGCCCGTGTGCGTGCTGACCGCACTGTGGGTGCGTCCCGGCGACGTGCTGACCGCGCCGGTCGCGAAGGCGATGGGCACGGCGACCGGCGCGGTCAGCACG
>NZ_MUNF01000444.1 GCF_002154555.1 Streptomyces murinus | reverse complement strand
AGGTCAACTTCACGGACGGCGGCGGCAATCTGCTCGACGTCGTGGTGCTGATGGTCAAGAACGTGGCCGCACACGGCTCGGGGCACGGCACCGCGCGCGGCAACCGCCGGCTGCACGGCGAGGTGCGGGCGAACGTCGGCACGGCCCTTCGGTACTGATCCGGACGCGCCGCGCCACGGGAGGCCCCCGCCGAACCCCCACGAAACCTCCACCTGAACCCCCGACGCTGCCGCACGAGTGAACCGCCAAACGGGTGATCCGTAGCGGCCGTCAGCCCTGCGCGCCCAAGGATCACGGCCCCATCGGGCATTTCCGGCGAGTCGGGCGATTGGTTCGAAGTGACAGGCTTACGGTGCCCTGTCCACACTGAATTGGCGGTTCGTGATCAGGAATGAGCATCAACGATCCAGAACGTTCTCGAGGAGATCGAATGGTGGAGCAGTCTTCCGAGATCGATATAAGCGGGCCGGACGCATCCGCCCTCTCCGTGAGCGGCGCCGGCCCGGACAGAACAGAGACCGAGAGCCGACTCGCGGATGTGCTGGCCGAGCTGGTGGGCAGTGAGCAGGTCCCGGCGGACAGCCACTTCTTCACCGACCTCGGCGCCAACTCCCTGGTCATGGCCCAGTTCTGCGCACGGGTGCGCAAGCGCCCCGACCTGCCGTCCCCGTCCATGCGGGACATCTACCGGTATCCCACCATCCGGGACCTGGCCGAGGCCCTCGCCCCGGCCACTCCCCCGCCGGACGAGGCCGCGAGCACCACGACGGCACCCGCGGCACCGGTTCCCGCCGCCTCTCCCGCGCCCCTGCCGCACACCAGCCGACTGACCCATTTCCTGTGCGGGACCTTCCAGTTGCTGGCCTTCCTCGGCTACTCGTTCCTGTCCGGTCTGGTGACCGGCACCGGCTACGAGTGGGTCGCCGACGGCAACGGGGTCGCCGACATCTACGTACGGTCGCTGCTCTTCGGCGGCACCGGGTTCATCGCCCTGTGCGTCTTCCCGGTCATCGCCAAGTGGCTGCTGGTCGGCCGTACGAAGCCCGCCGACTTCCCCGTCTGGGGCCTCGCGTACATGCGCTTCTGGCTGGTGAAGGTGCTGCTGCACGCGAACCCGATGGTCTTCCTCGCCGGCACCCCGCTGTACGTGCTGTATCTGCGGGCCCTGGGCGCGCGGATCGGCAAGGGGGTCACGATCCTCTCGCACACCCTGCCGGTCTGCCCCGACCTGGTGACGATCGGCGCCGGAACGGTGATCCGCAAGGACTCCTTCATCCTCGGCTACCGGGCGCACCGGGGCCGCATCCAGACCGGCCGGATCACCCTGGGCGAGGGCGTGTTCATCGGGGAGAAGACCACCCTGGACATCGACACCTCGATGGGCGACGGAGCGCAGCTCGGGCATGCCTCGGCGCTGCACCGCGGTCAGGCGGTCCCGGCCGGCGAGCGCTGGCACGGCTCCCCCGCGGAGCCCGCGGGGACCGACTACCTGCGGGTGCCGCCCGCCCGGTGCGGCACCCTGCGCCGGACCTGGTTCGGCCTCGGCACCCTGCTCCAACTGGTCTTCCTCTACATTCCGTTGGCCGTCGGCGGGATGTACATGCTGTTCACCGCGGTACCGGCGATCGGCGATCGCCTCGACCCGGACACCGAGGACCTGGCGCCGGTCCAGCTGCTCGCCGACGCGGCGCTGCTCTCCCTGGTGCTGTTCGTGGGCTTCATCGTCGTGGGTCTCGGCGTCCTGTACACGCTGCCCCGGCTGCTGCGGCTCTTCGTCCGGCCCGACCGGGTCTATCCGCTCTACGGCTTCCACTACGCGCTGCACCGCACGACGGCCCGCCTGACGAACGTCAAGTTCTTCGCCTGGCTGTTCGGTGACAGCTCGTTCGTCGTGCACTATCTGCGCGGCCTCGGGTACGACCTGTCGCACGTCGAGCAGACCGGCTCGAACTTCGGCACCGAAGTCCAGCACGAGACACCGCTGTTGGTGTCGGTCGGCAGCGGCACCATGATCGCCGACGGGCTGTCCGTCCTCAACGCGGACTATTCGAGCACGTCGTTCCGGCTGTCCAAGGTGTCGATCGGGCCGCGCAACTTCCTCGGCAACAACATCGCCTACCCGGTGGGCGGCAGGACGGGCGAGAACTGCCTGCTGGCGACCAAGGTGATGATCCCGCTGGACGGCGAGATCAGACAGGGCGTGGGGCTGCTCGGCTCGCCGTGCTTCGAGATCCCGCGCTCGGTCGACCGCGACGCCCGCTTCGACCATCTGCGCGAGGGCGAGGAACTGGGCACCCGGCTGCGCGCGAAGAACCACTACAACCTGCGCTCGATGGCCTGGTGGCTGCTCGCCCGCTGGCTGCACGTCTTCGTGCTCACCCTGTTCGCGCTGGCCACGGTGGATCTGTACGGCATGGCGGGCCATGTGGTGATAGGAGCCTATCTGGCGCTCACCCTCGCCTTCTCCACCGCGTACTACATCGTGCTGGAGCGCTGCATGACCGGGTTCCGCGGGCTGCGGCCCCAGTTGTGCTCCATCTACGACCGGGACTTCTGGCGGATCGAGCGGCTGTGGAAGGTGCCCTCGCAGTGGCTCAACATCTTCAACGGCACGCCGTTCAAGAGCCTGGTCTGGCGGCTGATGGGGGTGCGCGTGGGCCGCATGGTGTTCGACGACGGCTGCTACATCACCGACCGGACCCTCGCGGTCATCGGCGACGAGTGCACCCTCAACGCGGGCAGCAAGGTCCAGTGCCACTCGCAGGAGGACGGCACCTTCAAGTCGGACTTCATCCGGCTCGGCGCCGGTACCACGCTGGGCGTCTCCGCCCATGTCCACTACGGCGTGACGATGGGCGAGGGCTCGGTGCTGGTCTCCGACTCCTTCCTCATGAAGGGCGAGGAAGTGCCCCCGGGCGCGCGCTGGGGCGGCAATCCCGCGGTGGAGATGCCGGCGGCCGACGGTCCGCCCGGCGCCCCCGTCCTGACCGCTGCCACAGCAAACGCCACTGCGGCGACCGTGAGTTGAGGAAGGCCATTCGATGGGAACGCGCGTGGAAGCGGACCGGGAGTTCTGGCAGCGGGTGCTGACCGCCGGCGGTGTCACCGCGGTGCCGCGCTGGGTACGGGAGCCGGCCGCCGGGTCGGCCGAGCACGAGATGCCGGTGCCGGAGGAGGTGGCGCGGGCGGTGCGCGAGCTGGTCGGGCGCCAGGGGGTGCCGGTCAGCGCGCTGCTGCTCGCGGCACACGCCAAGGTGCTGGCCACGCTGTCCGGCGAGCCGGAGGTGGTCACCGGCTACACCACCGGGGTGCGCGGCGAGCCACTGCCCTGCCGGCTGACCGTACGGCCCGGCTCCTGGCGGGAGCTGGCGGCGGCGGCCGAGCACGCGGAGGCGGAGGTGCTGGCGCACCGGGAGTTCCCGGTGGAGAAGCTGCGCCGTGAACTCGGCCTGGCCGAGCCGCCGTACGAGGTGGTGTTCGGGCCCATCGGGGCCGACGAGAACCACGCCGACGACGGTGTCCTTCAGGTGCGCTGGTCGGAGCGGGGCGGCCGGCTGCTGCTGCGCCTCGGCTACCGCAAGGACGTCCTGGACGCCCCGGCGGCGGCCCGGATCGGCGGCTACCACCTCACCGCCCTCGGACTGCTGGCCGCCGACCCGGACGCCGACCACGGCGCCCGGAGCCTGCTGTCGGACGAGGAGGTGCGCGAGCAGCTGGAGGGGCTGGCGGGACCGCACCGGCCGCTGCCCCAGGCGCGGGCGCACGAGCTGTTCGAGCAGCGGGTGCGGACGCGTCCGGACGCGGTGGCGGTCGTACAGGGCGAACGGCAGTGGACGTACGACGAGTTGAACCGGCGGGCCAACCGGCTGGCGCGGGCGCTCGTCGAGCGGGGCGTCGGGCGGGAGGACGTGGTCGCCGTCGTCATGGAGCGCGACCTCGACTGGCCGGCGGCGACGCTCGCGGTGCTCAAGGCGGGCGGCGTCTATCTGCCGATCGAGCCGCACTTCCCGGCCGGGCGGATCGCTGCGACGCTGTCGCGGGCGGGCTGCCGGCTGGTGCTGACCGAGTCCGGCAGCACCGCCACCCTGGACGAGGCGCTGACCTCGGTGGCCGGGGCCAAGCGGCTGCTGGTCGAGGAGGCGTACGCGGAGCCGCACGCCGAGGACGACCTCCAGGTGCGCGTGGCGGCCGACCAGTTGGCGTACATCTACTTCACCTCCGGCTCCACCGGTGAGCCGAAGGGGGCGATGTGCGAGCACGCGGGGCTGCTCAACCACCTCTTCGCCAAGATCGACGACCTGGGCATCGG
Organism: Streptomyces murinus; assembly: GCF_002154555.1. GTDB lineage: Bacteria > Actinomycetota > Actinomycetes > Streptomycetales > Streptomycetaceae > Streptomyces > Streptomyces murinus. Next base: position 15,931 of record NZ_MUNF01000444.1, on the reverse strand, counting down.
CGAGGGCTCGGTGGTGGCGCAGACGGCCCCGCAGTGCTTCGACATCTCGCTGTGGCAGCTGGTGTCGGCGCTCATGGTGGGCGGGCGGACGCTGCTGATCGGGCAGGACGAGATCACGGACGTGGAGCGCTTCGTCGGCACCCTGGCCGACGGCCGGGTCTCGGTGGCACAGCTGGTGCCCTCCTATCTGGAGGTCGTCGTCTCCTACTTGGAGCAGCGGCCGCGCGAACTGCCGGATCTGCGCTGTGTGTCGGTGACCGGTGAGGCCCTCAAGCGGGAGCTGACGCAGCGCTGGTTCGCGATCGAGCCGGACATCAGGCTGCTCAACGCCTATGGCCTGACGGAGACTTCGGACGACACCAACCACGAGGTCCTGGACCGGGTGCCGGAGCGGGTGCTGCTGGGGCGCGCGGTGAACAACGTCCGCGTCTACGTGGTGGACGAGCGGCTGTCGCTGGTGCCGCTGGGCGCGCCCGGCCTGATCGCGTTCTCCGGTGTCTGTGTGGGCCGGGGGTACGTCAACGATCCGGAGCGCACCCGGGAGGCGTACCGCACGGACCCGTACCGGCCCGGTGAGCGGCTGTATCTGGGCGGTGACTGGGGTCGCTGGCACCCGGAGGGCAAGCTGGAGTTCCTGGGCCGCCGGGACAACCAGGTGAAGATCCGCGGGTTCCGCATCGAGATCGGGGAGATCGAGAACGCGCTGCTGCGGGTGCCCGGGGTGCGGGACGCGGCGGTGGTGGTCACCGAGCGGGGCGGCGGCAGCAGGCATCTGATCGCCTTCTGCTCCGGCGCGCCCCGGCCGGTGGCGGAGCTGCGCGAGGCGCTCGGCGCGGTGCTGCCCGCCTATATGGTCCCCTCGGCCTTCCACTGGCAGGAGGCCCTGCCGCTGACCGCCAACGGGAAGATCGACCGCAAGGCGCTGACCGCGCTGGCGTCGGCGGCTGCCCCGGCCCCCGAGGAGAGCGCAACGGCCGACGTCCCGCTCGGTCCCGCCGAACGGCGGCTCGCCGCGGCCTGGGCGCAGGTGCTGGGCGTGCCCGCCGAACAGGTGCGCCGCCGCGACCAGTTCTTCGACTCCGGCGGCACCTCGCTTACCGCGGTCAAGCTCAGCATCGCGCTGGAGCGTGCGGTGTCCCTCAAGGACATCACCCGGCACCCGGTCCTCGCCGATCTGGCCGCGCTGCTGGACGGCGCGACCCGGCAGCACGGGGAGCTGCTCCAGCCGCTCGCGGAGGGGAGCGGTGCGGCCGGGGGCGCGCTGGTCTGCTTCCCGTACGCGGGCGGCAACGCGGTCAACTTCCAGCCGATGGCGAGCGCGCTGGCCGGCAGCGGGCTCACGGTCCTCGCGGTGGATCTGCCCGGGCACGATCTGGCCGCGCACCAGGAGCCGTTCGTCTCCATCGCGCAGGTGGCCGAGCAGGTCGCCGCGGAGATCGTCGCGCGCGGGCTGACCCGGGTGATGCTGTGGGGCCACTCCTCGGGGGCCGCGCCCGCGATCGAGACGGCCCGCCGGCTCACCGAGCGGGGGGTGCGGGTCACCCGGGTGTTCATCGGCGCCCAGCTCCTCGGCACCGCCGACGAACGAGGCGCCGCGGTGGCCGAGCTGACCGGCCTCGGGGATGCCGAGATCGCGGCGCAGCTCACCGCGGACAGCGGTTACACCGAGCTGGCGGAGCTGAACGAGGCGCACGCCGAGCACATCGGCGCCGCCTACCGGCACGACTGCGTGGCCGCGCACCGCTACCTCCGCGCGGCCCTCCAGTCCGCGCCCCCCAAGCTGGCCGCGCCACTCACGGTGGTCGTCGCGGCCGACGACCCGCACACCGCGGGCGCCACCGAGCACCACCGGGACTGGCTGCTGCTGGCCGACCAGGTGGAGCTGCACGAACTCGCCGACGGCGGCCACTACTTCCCCCGCACCCGGCCGGCCGAGGCGGCGCGGGCCGTGCTGCGGTCCGCCGTACCCCTGGCCACGTCCTGAGTCACGCGGACCCCTCCAGACGGGCAACCGAAAGGAAACCGAGATGCCGTTCTCATCCCTGGCAGCGCCGCTCGAGGTGGAGCTGCGGCCGCACAGACCGGCGCTGCTGCGCGTCGACTCCCCGGGCGACGCCCCGAACTGGGCGGGCGAGCACCGCGCGGCGCTGCGCGCGCTGGTGACCGAGCACGGGGCGCTGCTGGTGCGCGGTCTGGGCCTCCGGGACGCGGACCAGGTCGGTGCCGTCTTCGCCCGGATCACCGGTGAACTGATGCCGGAGCGTGAGGCGTTCGCACCGCGCGAGGTCCTCGCGCCCGGGGTGTACTCCGCCACTCCATGGCCGGCCAATCAGCCGATGTGCATGCACCATGAGCTGAGTTACACGCTGGATGTGCCGTCCCTGATGCTGTTCGCGTGCCTGACCGCGGCCACCGAGGGCGGGGCGACGGCGGTGGCCGACGCCGAGGAGGTGCTGGACGCGCTGCCCGCCTCGCTGACCGAGCGGTTCGAGCGCGAGGGCTGGCTGCTGACCCGCAGCTACAACGACGAGATCGGGGCCTCGCTGGCCGAGTCGTTCGGCACCGAGGACCGTGCGGAGATCGAGCGCTACTGCCGGGCGCACGCCATCGAGTTCACCTGGCGGCCGGACGGCTCGCTCTACACGGAGCAGCGGCGCAGCGCGGTCGTCCGGCATCCGGTCACCGGCCGGCGCTGCTGGTTCAACCAGATCGCGTTCCTCAACGAGTGGACGCTCTCCCCGGAGGTGCGCGAGTACCTGGTGGACATGTACGGCGAGGACGGGCTGCCGTTCAACACCCGTTACGGGGACGGCACTCCGATCGGCGAGGAGATGGTCGAACTGCTCAACTCCACCTATGAGGCACACACCCGGCGCGAGCCCTGGCAGGCCGGGGATCTGCTGCTCGTGGACAACATCTCCACCGCGCACAGCCGGGAGCCGTTCGACGGCGAGCGGCAGGTGCTGGTGGGCATGGCGGAGCCGCACCGGCTCGCCGACGGCCGCCCGACCCCGGAGGCGAGCGAGCGATGACCGATCTGCTGACCACAGCCGCCGAGCGGGCGGCGGGCGGGCCTCCGGTGCCGACGTTCTCGGTGCTCTCCGGGCACCAGGTGCAGCAAGCGCTGACCGGGCGCGAGCGCGAACTGGTGGCACTGGTGGAGGACACCTACCGGCTGCACGGCGCCGGGGACTCGGTGAACCCGCCGTCGTACTTCCTGCGCTTCCCGGACCGTCCGAACTCGCGGATCATCGCGCTGCCGGCCTCGATCGGCGGTTCGGTGCACGTGGACGGCCTGAAGTGGATCTCCAGCTTCCCGGACAATGTGCGCTCCGGGCTGCCGCGGGCCTCCGCGGTGCTGATCCTCAACGACCCGGAGACGGGCTATCCGTTCGCCTGTCTGGAGAGCTCCATCATCAGCGCCACCCGGACCGCCGCGTCCGCGGCGCTCGCGGCCGACTGGCTCAGCCGCGGCCGGGGTGCCCGGCCCGCGCGGATCGGGTTCTTCGGCACGGGGCTGATCGCCCGGTACATCCACACCTTCCTGGCCGGCACCGGCTGGGAGTTCGACGCGATCGGTGTGCACGATGTGTCCGCCGACAGCGCCGAGGGGTTCCGCGGATATCTGCGCCAGAGCGGCGCGGGCGGGCAGGTCACCGTGCACGATCGTGCCGAGGACCTGGTCCGCGACAGCGATCTCGTGGTCTTCGCCACGGTCGCCGGCAAGCCGCATGTGACCGATCCCGCGTGGTTCGACCACAACCCGCTGGTCCTGCATGTGTCCTTGCGGGACCTGGCCCCCGAAGTCCTGCTGGGCGCCGCCAACTTCGTCGACGACGTCGAGCACTGTCTGAAGGCCGACACCTCACCCCATCTGGTCGAACAGCTCACCGGTGACCGCGACTTCCTCAACGGCACGCTCAACGACGTGCTCCAGGGGCGGGCCGCACCGCCGACCGACCGGCCGGTGATCTTCTCGCCCTTCGGACTCGGTGTCCTCGATCTCGCCGTCGGCAAGTACGTCTACGACGAGGTATCCCGGGCGGGCAGCCTCCGCCTCATCGACGACTTCTTCCACGACCTGCGCCGGTACGGCTGAGGCCCGTCCTCGGCCCGGCACCAGGAGGTCCGCCGTGCCTGTCATTACCGCTCCCTATGCCTTCAACGAGGGCCATCTCTTCGTCGACCTGAAGTCGATCTGCGGACAACCCCTCCATCTCAAGTGCGAGGGTTTCAACTTCGCCGGCTCCATCAAGCTGAAGGCCGCGAACGAGATGGTGGAGAGCGCCGAGCGGGACGGACTCCTGACGCCGGAGTCCATCCTCGTCGAGTCCTCCTCCGGGAACCTCGGCGTGGCGCTCAGCATGATCGCCGCCAGCAAGGGCTACCAGTTCCTGTGTGTGACGGACTCCCGTTGCAACCTGTCGACCAGACTGCTGATGGAGGCGCTCGGCAGCGAGGTGCATGTCATCGCCGACCAGGACTCCAACGGCGGATTCCTGGGCACGCGGATCGAGTACGTGCGCCAGCTGTGCGCGTCCGACGAACGGTACGTCTGGCTCAGCCAGTACACCAACGCGGGCAACTGGCGGGCGCACTACCGCACCACCGCCCCGGAGATCGCCCAGCAGTTCCCGGACCTGGACGTGGTGTTCATCGGGGCCGGCACCACCGGCACCCTGATGGGCTGCGCCCGCTGGTTCAGGCAGTGGCACCGGCCGGTGCGGATCGTCGCCGTGGACAGCGTGGGCTCGGTGGCCTTCGGCGGCGAGCCGGGGCGCCGGATGATCCCGGGCTTGGGCATGAGCATGCGCCCGCCGCTGCTGGACGAGTCCGTCGTGGACGAGGTGATCCGGGTGGAGGAGGCGGACACCATCCGCATGTGCCACCGGATGGCCCGCCGCGGCTTCCTGTTCGGCGGTTCCACCGGGACCGTCGTCAGCGGGGCCACCGACTGGCTCGCCCGCAACGACGCCCGCGGACTGTCCGCGGTCGCCATCGCGCCCGACATGGGCGAGCGCTACCTCGACACCGTCTACCAGACCAACTGGCTCCAGGACCTGTACGGCGATCACGTCCTGACGGCGGAGGGGATGGACACCGTGACGGAGGAGGTCGAGTCCGCGACCCGGACGTCGGAGCGCAGGCGCCGCCCGTAGCGCCTCGCCCAGGGAAGGGCGCCTGACCGGGGATGTTGCCCGGAAGGCGCCCTTCGGCGTGCCCGGGAGGGCGGCCCCGCGGTGCCCCGGAGGGCACTTTCGCGCCGTACGGAAGGGCACTCCCGCCCGGTACCGGAGGCCATCCTCACCAGGTGGGCGAGGGCATGCACATGGCGTATCCGGGGTACTTGCGCGGAGCGCGGAGTGGTGCTTTCGCGGCGCGCGTGGGGGCGTGCGCGCGTCCGCGCGCCCCCTCTCACACCGGTCCCCCACATGAACGGTAGGGAATAGGCCATTCCGTCCGGACCGCGTCGCGCCTCAGACGCCGGTCCCGCTCCCGCACGGCCCTGAATTCCCTGGCCATCCGCACTGACCTGCACATTTCCTGCACGGTTCGGCCCGGTATCGGTTTTCGGACGGAGTGAAAGTCGCCCCTTCCCACACAGGCCACACCAGGCGAACTATTTTCAGAAAAGCCACCTCACTGTGCGACGTTCGCGAGTACACCGCTCACGTTCAGGACCTCGTGGCACTGCTGTGCCTGCCGGCCCGTGGCCGGTGTGCCCGGCTTCGCGCAGGTCACGTTCGCGGTGACGGTGGCGTTTGCGGGGATCTCGATGGGGGTGACCCAGTGGTAGTCCTGGTTGCGGAAGGTCTCCAGCGCGATCGTGGTGATCTTCCGGTCCCCGAAGCTGATCGTCATGACCCCCTCGTCGCCCTGGAAGTTGGCGACCACGATGTCGGTGACGCCGAACACCTTGCCCTGCGGCACCGTGTAGCTGCCCGTCTTGGTCTGGCCACCGGACGTCTGTACGTCGATGGTGGCCGAACTCTGCTCGCCGCCACCCGAGGTGCCCGTGCCGCCGGGGCCGCCGCCCGAGGGCACGCCCGGACCGGAGCCGCCCTGTTCCTTGCCCGTGCCGTCGCCCGTCCCGGTGCCGTTACCGGTGCCGGTGCCCGGCGACTGCCCGTTCTTGCCGCCGCCGGGGGTCGGCCGTGGCTGGACCACCTCGTCGGCGGCCTGCCGGGCCGCGCTGCGCACCGCCGGGCGCACCAGTGCGAACCAGGCGAGCAGCAGGGCGAGGATGGCCGCGAGGAGTGCCAGCAGCCACTTCGGGAAGATGGGGATCTGGACGAACTCGGCCTCCAGCGGGGGCCGTACGTACGTCGCGGGGCGGGCGCTCGCCTCCGCCTCCGCCTCCGCCTCGGCCGCGCCGTCCGTGGTGTGCACCATGAACGGCCATACGGCGGGCTTGCCGAACCACACCGGCTTGCCGATCCGCACCCGCAGCCGGGTCTCCGCCGACTCGCCGGGCGCCAGCTCCAGATCGGCCGGGACAAAGCCGAACCGCAGTTCCTCACCGGCCTGTTCGGGCCGGAAGGAGACCCGCGTCGGGGTGTTGCCCTCGTTGCGCACCGCCAGCCGGTAGCGGCCGCGCAGCCAGCCGCGCCGGCGCCGCGGCAGGATCTCGGTCCGCAGCTCGTGGAACTCCTCGATGTGCACCGTGGTCTCGGGCACGGTGACCGACTCGGGGTGCTCCGCCGGCAACACCCGTACGCCCAGGGGCACATCGCCGGCCCGGACCTCGGGCGAGCGGGGTGGGGCCAGGGTGATGGTCACCGTCTCGGAGGTGCCGGGGTAGAGCGAGATACGCGCGGGTTCCACGGTCGCCCAGGGCGCACAGTCGCCCACCACCTCCAGCGTGTACGCCTCGACGATGTCGCTGTCGTTGCGCACGGTCAGGCTGGTGGTGGCGGTGCCGCCCGGGGTCACCGAAACGGCCGGAATGTCGAGGCCGGGGGCGCCGGGTCCGGAAGAGGCTGCAGATGGCGTCACGCCACGACGGTAGAGCCGTACCCGAACCACCACGAGAGATACGGGGGCAACTTCCGGGCAGTCGACGTGCCCGCAGCGGCCAAGGTCAACACCACCGAGCGGGAGGCGAGCTGACACGCCGAAGGCGTCATGTGCTCCATCCCACCGCCCCGGACGCCACCGCCGTCGCCCGGGGCGCGTCCTGAAGAACGCCACCATGTCCGGCCTTGCGAAAGAAAGTACCTTCATGATCGTCCAGATGCCCGGCGGGCCCCTGCCCGCCTCCGTCGGCCGCCCGGACCGGGTGACCGTGGCCGTCTACGCCCAGGATCTCGTCCTGCACATCGGCATCATTCAACAGCTGCGCCAGCGACCGGAGTTGGAACTGCTCCCCGACGGGGAAGCAGACGGGGCGCAGATCTCGCTCGTGGTCGTCGACACCGTGGACGACGAGGTGACGGCCCTGCTGCAACGGCTCCAGCGCAACACCGCCACCCGCACCGGGCTGGTGGTGGGCACCTTCGAATCGGCGGCGCTGCAACGGGTGATCGAGTCCGGGGTGGGCGCGGTGCTACGGCGTTCCGAGGCCGACCAGGACCGGCTGCTGCACCTGGTGCTGGCGCTGGCCAAGGGCGAGGGCGTGCTGCCCGGCGATCTGCTCGGCAAACTGCTCAGCCATGTCGGCAGCCTCCAGCGCTCGGCCCTCGATCCGCGCGGCCTCTCGCTGTCCACACTGACCGCGCGCGAGGCGGACATGCTGCGCCTGGTGGCGGAGGGGCTGGACACCTCGGAGATCGCGGAGAAGACGTCGTACTCCGAACGGACCGTCAAGAACGTGCTGCACGAGGTGACCACACGGCTCCAACTGCGCAACCGGGCGCACGCGGTGGGGTACGCGCTGCGCAACGGGCTGATCTGACGGCGAGTCGGCGAACCGGGCCGACGGCTGTCCGGGCACCCGGTGGCTGCCCGAAAGCGCAACGGGGCCTTCCCCCGGGAGGGTCCCCGCCGCCCTGCCGCGGGGCGCGCCCATGACGCACAGTGGCGGGGCGCACCCATGTGTACCGAGACTGCGAGGTGGACCGTGAACGGCACCGCTGGCCCCGGCGGGCAGCGCCGACTGGGGAGATTCGGCGCCTCGTTGGTGCTGCTGATCCCGTTGTTCGCGGTGACCGCGGCCTCGGGACCGAGCGGCGCGGACCCCGTCCGGCCGACGGCCGACACCGCGCCCGCGCGGGTGGCGTTCGCGGGCACCGACCATCGCAGCCTGGGCCGGGTGGCGAGCACCGAGAGCAGCGATCCGCTCTTCGGCGCGGGCCCGGCGCACTACGACGTGCAGGCGACGGCGCTCGGCGACACGATGGTGTTCGCGAGCCGCCGCGACGACAAGCGTCCGCAGATCTATCTGCGGGCGGCGGACGGCTCGGTGCGCAAGCTGACCAGCGGCCGGGACGCGGCGCATCCCCGGCTGACCCCGGACGGCGGTTCGGTGGTGTTCGACTCGGCGGAGCCGGGCGGCCCGGACGGCAAGAAGCAGCGCGATCTGTGGCTGGTGCGCACCGACGGCACCGGTCTGACCCGGTTGACCGACACGCCGTACGACGAGCAGAGCCCGACGGTGTCGGCGGACGGGCAGCGGCTGGCCTACAGCGCGAACCCGGACGCGGCCGCCGGGGCGCAGATCTATGTGCGCCCGCTGGCCGGGGGCACCGCGACCGCGCTCACCGGGACGCTCGGCGGCAAGGCGACCGAGCCGGTGTTCGACCCGGTGAACGACGACGCGCACAAGAACCTGCTCGCGTACACCTACACCGCCGACTCCGAGACCGGGCCCCGGCTGCGGGAGCTGGGCCGCCCGGACGGCGACCAGCCGCTGCTCGCGGGCACCGCGGCGCAATGGCAGACGCATGGCGCGGCCTGGATGCCCGACGGGAACGGCGTGCTGTTCCTCAGCACCAACCACACCTGCTCCTGCGAGGGTGACTGGAACCATGTGTGGCGGGCGCCGCAGGACCCCGCCCAGCACCCGGACCCGGATCTGGTGCTCAGCGAGAACCGCGATGTCTCCTCGGTGACCTGGGTCGGCCCCGCGGACGGCGGCTACCCGGTGGTGGACCGGCTCTCGGAGCCCGCCCCGGCGGTGAAGGGCGTGGACGCGACGCCCGACCAGCGGGTGGCCACCTTGCAGGACGTGCGGATGGACGGCTCCGACCCGCGCGATCTCGGGGTGCCGGTGCTCCAGGAGGACCCGGCGGCCGGTACCAACACCGATCCGACGAAGGACCCGTTGTTCCAGCCGGCGGCCGGGTACGACCCGTGGACCGAGCGGCAGAACTACACGCCGGACGGCCGGGGGATCGTGGTGACCCGGTTCGAGGACGCCCCGAGCGGCCAGGGGCGGATCGAGCGGATCTGGACGACGGACGCCGACGGGCAGAACCCGCGGGCGCTGCCGCTGGCCGGGCGGGGGCCGCAGGACTGGGACACCGACCCGACGTTCTCACCGGACGGCAAGTTCCTTGCCTTCACCCGGACTTCGCCCGGCGGGGTCGGCTCCGCGTCCGGTCCCGGACGCATCCTGATCGCCGACGCCACGACGGGCGCGATCGTGCACGAGGTGGTCCCGCCGGCCGGGCAGCAGAACGGCAGCGACGCCCAGCCCACCTGGTCGCCGGACGGCACCCTGCTCGCCTTCACCCGCAACGCGGTGATCGACGGCAAGGGCGGCAACAAGCACATCTGGACCGTGCCGATCAACGACCTGAACCAGCAGAAGGACCTCAGCGCGGCGAACTGCCCCGGCAACTGCTCGGTCATCGACGACAGTCCCGCCTTCTCCCCCGACGGCCGCTCGATCGCCTTCAACCGCAAGAACGGCGGCGGACTCGTCGACGAGCGCAACGGCCTGGTGCTGACCTCCGTGTCCGGCGACAGCTGCCAGGTGCTGCTGCCCGAGGCGGCGCGAGGCACGGCGGACGCCTGCCGTCAGCAGCTGCCCGACACCACGGTCACCGGACCGCACCAGCCACGTGACGCGGCCTGGACGGCGGACGGCTCCCAGATCGTGTTCAGCGCGCGCGACGACGCGCCGGTCAACTGCCCCGAGAACCTGTATGTGCTGACCGTCTCGACCGGCCATGTCTCCCAGCTCACCACCGAGTTGCCGGGACGGCAGAAGGAGCCCAGCGTCGAGCAGTCGGTGGACCTGGCGGTGCACGCCCCCGGTACGACACCGCCGGTGACCGTCGGCAAGTCCACGGATCTGACGGTGGACGTCGTCAACAACGGCCCGGCCGCCTCGCCCGGCACCCGGCTGACCATGGCCCCGCCGGCCGGGGTCACCGTCACCAAGGTCACCTATCCGGGCGGCACCTGCGACGCGGCCACCCTCCTGTGCGACCTCGGGGTGGTGCCACCCGGCACGACGGTCCCGGTCACCGTGACCGTCACCGGGAACGTGACCGGTGACCAGCCGATCGACTGGTCGGTCACCGGCAGCGTCATCGACCCGCAGCCCGGGGACAACTCCGCCCGGACCGTGGTGCCGGTGCAGCCGCCCGCGCCCAAGGCGGGTCCTGGGGTCACCGTGACCGCCCAGCCCAACCCGGGCTATGTCGGCGGCCGGGTCGTGGTGACGTACACCGTGCGCAACGGCCGCAACGCGCTGGCCACCGGACTGCGGTTGCGCGTCACGCTGCCCGCCGGGATCCCGAACGGCGGTCCGCCGCCGGGCTGCGACAGCTCATGGCTGTGCGCGCTGCCGGATCTGACACCGGGTTCCAGCACCGTCGTACGGGTGGTGCTCGCCCCCGACCACGCGCTGACCGGCCGGGCCACCGGCGTGCTGACCACCACCGGCACGGATGCCGACCCCCGGGACAACAAGGCCAGTACCAAGCTGCGGATCCTCCAGCCGAAGATCGTCGCGGTGCCGCCGATCGGCAAGCCCGGCTTCGTCACCTCGGTGCGCGGCAAGGACTTCCCGCCGGGCGTGCCGGTGCGGTTCGCCTGGAAGCCGGGGATCACGGCGGCCGCCGCGCCGACCGTACCGGGGCCGGACGGCACCTTCATCGGCCAGCTGCTGATCCTCACCAAGGATCAGACCGGACCGCGCACCATCACCGCGCGAGGTCCCGGATTCTCCCCGGTGAAGACGGACTTCCTGGTCGTGACGGGCAGTGTGCAGCCGCCGGACGAGGTGACCCGCCGATGATCCACGAGGTCGACGAGGCGCTGCGCGCGCTGCTCACCGGGTCCGGTCTCGAGGCGTCCGGGGTCGAGGTGGTCTTCGACGCCCCGACCCGGGAGTGGGCGGCCCGCCGCAACGCGCCCACGGTGTGCGTGTTCCTCTACCACATCCAGGAGGACGCCACCCGGCGCGGCAGCGGCGCCGGTGAGGTGCACGACGCCGAGGGCTATGTGGTGGCGCGGCGCACCCCGCCCCGCTGGTTCGAGCTGACGTATCTGGTCACGGCGTGGGCGAGCCGACCGCAGGACGAACACCGGCTGCTCTCCCAGGTGTTGGGCACGCTGGTGAGCACGGACGCGCTGCCGGAGGAGATGCTCACCGGCTCGCTCGCCGAGCTCGGCCTGACGGTCTCCCTGGACACCGCGGGGGGCGGGATCGACGCGCCGTCCGCGTCCGATGTGTGGTCGGCGCTGGACGGCGAGCTGAAGCCGTCGCTCGGGGTCCGGGTGCGCGCGCCGCTCGCCGCCGTGGCCCGCCCGGCCGCGCCGCCGGTGACCGAGGGTCTGCTGGTGCGCACGGGCGGGCTCGGATCCGAGGAGGAGCCCGCGCCGGGACGGCGGCTGCGGTACGAGGAGGTGGGCGACCCCGGTGCGCAGGGCTTCGCAGGACCTCGCGCGCGGCCCGCGGTTCCGGCCCGGCGCCGCAGAGGGAGGCAGGCCTGATGTACGCCACCGAGGCCGAGGTGGACGTCCTGTGGGCCCGGCTGAGGCTGATCGAGGAGCGGGTGCGGTACGCGGTGGCCGCGCGGCGCGCCGACGACCCGGATCCCGACGACCCGTACCGGGGCCAGTATCTGACCCCGGAGGCGGTGGAGCGGATCCTGGAGGGGCGGGGCGGCCTCGGGCTGCCCGACCATGAGCCGCCACCGGTGCCCCCGACATCCGAACTGGGCCTGCTGGCCGAGCGGTTCGGGCTCTCGCCACTGGACACGGATCTGCTCCTGGTCGCCCTCGCACCGGATCTGGACCCCCGGTTCGAGCGGCTCTACGGCTATCTCAACGACGATCTGACACGCCGTCGGCCGACGGTCGCCCTGGCCCTGGAGCTGTGCGGACTGCCCGCCGCGTCCGCGGCCCGCTTCCGGCTCTCCCCCGGGGCGCCGCTGATCGCGGGCGGTCTGATCGAGGTCACCGAGCCCGAACGACCTCCGCTGTCCCGTGTGTTGGCGGTCCCGGACCGGGTGAGCGCACGCCTGCTGGGCGGCACGGAGCCGGACGCGCGGCTGGCCGGGCTGCTCGGCGAGGCCGACGCCGACCCGACGGCCGAGCCCGCCGAGGTGGCCAGGGCCGCTGCCGCGGCGCGCTCCGGCCCCGGCCTGGTGCAGCTGCTGGACCGCGGCGGCGACGCCCCCGGCCTCGCGGTGGCGGCCCTGCGCGCGGCCGGACTGCGAGCGCTGGTGCTCGACGCGGCGGCGCTCGCCCGGCACTCCGCCGAGGTGCCCGCGCTCGCCCGGGTGGCCGCCCTGGAGGCCCGGCTGTCCGGGGCGGGCGTCGTCCTCGGCCCGCTGGAGGCGCTGCCCCCGGAACCCGCCCGACGCGAGAGCGTCATCAGGGACCTGTGCGCCGCGCTGCGCGGCCTCCCGCTGTTCCTGTACGGCACGGACGGCTGGGACCCGGCCTGGGCCGCCGACACCCCGGTGGTCCTCCCGGTGGCCCCGGCCTCCCCCGAACGCCAGGCCACCCGCTGGCGGCACGCGCTCGAACGGGCCGGCTCCGACGGCATCGCCCCGGCCGAGGCGGACACGCTCGCCTCGGCGGTCGCCGCGCACCGGCTGGACGGCGGGCAGCTGCGCCGGGCCGCGGGCGCCGCGGTGCGCACGGCCGCGCTGGCCGACCGCGCGGTGCGGCCCGACGATCTGCGGGCCGCCGTACGGGCGCAGAACGGCGCGGGGCTCGCGCGGCTGGCCCGCCGGGTGGAACCGGCCGTCGGCTGGGACGACCTGGTGCTGCCCGCGCCGACCCACCGCAGGCTGCGGGAGCTGGCGGTGCGCGCCCGGCATCGCGAGCAGGTGCTCGGACAGTGGCGGATGCGGCCGGGCGGCGGCCGGGGGCGGGGCGTGATCGCGCTGTTCGCCGGGGAGTCCGGCACCGGCAAGACGATGTCCGCCGAGGTGATCGCGGCCGACCTGGGCATGGATCTGTACGTGGTGGACCTGTCCACGGTGGTCGACAAGTACATCGGCGAGACCGAGAAGAACCTGGAGCGGATCTTCACCGAGGCGTCCGCCGTCAACGCGGTGCTGCTGTTCGACGAGGCCGACGCGATCTTCGGCAAGCGCTCGCAGGTCAAGGACGCGCACGACCGGAACGCCAACATCGAGTCGGCGTATCTGCTCCAGCGCATGGAGTCCTTCGACGGCATCGCCGTACTGACCACCAATCTGCGGGCCAACCTGGACGAGGCGTTCACCCGGCGGCTCGATGTGATCGCCGACTTCCCGGTGCCGGACGCCGGTCAGCGGCTCGCGCTGTGGGAACGGTGCCTGGGCGGGCGGCTGCCGCGCGCCGCCGATCTCGATCTCGGCTTCTGCGCGGACCGCTTCGAACTGGCCGGCGGCTCCATCCGGGCGTGCGCGGTGACGGCCGCGTATCTGGCGGCCGAGGCCGGACTTCCGCTGAGCATGCGGCAGTTGATGACGGCGATCGCCCAGGAGTACCGCAAGCTCGGCCGGCTGGTCCTGGAGAGCGAGTTCGGCACCTGGACGCGGGACATGCTGGCGGACTCCTGAACCGCCCGCTGTCCAGCGGCTTTTACCGTTTCCAGGGCTTTCCCACAGGGTGCGTTGCCCGAAAGGGAAGGCGGGGCCGGACGCGGGCGCCCGGAAAGGCAGTGGGCTTGCCCTCGCCCAGGTCCGCGCGCCCCTGTCGCCATGCCGCACCGGCCTCGGAGACTCGACATCGACGCAGGTGACACCACTGGCACACGAAGGAGCGAGTATGCCGACGTACCTCACCCCGGGCGTGTACGTGGAGGAGGTGCAGTCCGGTGCGCGACCGATCGAAGGGGTCGGCACCGCCGTCGCCGCGTTCGTCGGCTTCGCCCAGACCGGACCCTTCCACGAGCCCACCCTGGTGACCAACTGGGACCAGTACACCCAGCACTTCGGCGGATTCACCGAGGGCACCTATCTCGCGCACGCCGTGTACGGCTACTTCGCCAACGGCGGCGGCGCGGCCTATGTGGTCCGGATCGGCGGCTCCGGCCGTGACTCCGCCGCGCCCGCGGCCGGTTCGGTGCCCCGCCAGGCCCAGGCGCCCGAGCCGGTGGCGGTCGGCGGGTTCCTCGTCGCGGCCAAGCCCGGTGTCTCCGGGGTGTCGGTGGAGATCGCCGACCCGGAGGGCGAGGGCCCCGAGGACCGCTTCCGGCTGCTGGTGCGCCGCGGCGAGCAGGTGGTGGAGAACTACGACGTCTCCACCCGCAAGAACGTCAAGGGCTATGTGGTCAACCAGGTCCGCGCCTCCAAGCTGATCGAGGTCACCGAGCAGCGCGACACCGCCCAGGCGCGGCCCGCCGCGCAGACGGTGGCCCTGCCCGACGTCCCGGGCGCCCCCGCGGTCCCCGCGGCCGGCGAGGTGGCCCGGCTCGACCCCGCCGAGTACGTCGGCGACTCCGCCGCCCGCACCGGTTTCGGCGGCCTTGAGGCCATCGACGAGATCACCATGGTGGCGGTCCCGGACCTGATGGGTGCCTACCAGCGCGGTGACATCGACGCCGAGGGCGTGCGCACGGTGCAGCTCGCGGTGATCTCGCACTGCGAGCAGATGGGCGACCGGGTGGCCGTCCTGGACACCCCGCCGGGCCTCAACGCCCAGCAGGTGCGCACCTGGCGCAACGACGAGGCCGGCTACGACTCCCGGTACGCCACCCTCTACTACCCCTGGGTGCGGGTCTTCGACCCGGCGGCCGGCCGCAACACCACGGTCCCGCCGAGCGGTCACATCGCGGGCGTGTGGGCGCGCAGCGACGCCGAGCGCGGTGTACACAAGGCGCCCGCCAACGAGGTGATCCGCGGCGCGGTCGACCTGGAACTGCGCCTGAGCAAGGGCGAGCAGGACCTGCTGAACCCGATCGGTGTGAACTGCGTACGGGCCTTCCCCGGCCGCGGCATCCGGATCTGGGGTGCCCGCACCCTGTCCTCCGACCCGGCCTGGCGCTACCTGAACGTGCGCCGGTTGTTCAACTACCTCGAAGAGTCCATCCTGCTGGGCACCCAGTGGGTGGTCTTCGAGCCGAACGACGACCGGCTGTGGTCCAGCATCCGGCGCAATGTCACCGCGTTCCTCACCGAGGAATGGCGGCGGGGCGCGCTGTTCGGGCGTACCGCCGAGGAGGCGTTCTACGTCAAGTGCGACCGCGGCAACAACCCGCAGGAGTCCATCGACCAGGGCCGGGTCGTGTGTGAGATCGGTGTCGCACCGGTCAAGCCCGCCGAGTTCGTGGTCTTCCGGCTGGCCCAGTTCTCGGACAGCACCAGCCTCATCGACGAGTGAGACCAGTGACCCGCGGGTCGGTCAAGGAAAGGTGAACAAACAGTCATGGCAGAGGGCGATGCTCTTTCCACCCATGTCTTCGGCGTGCAGCTCGGCGGCTACATGGTGGAGTCCATCCAGGAGATCAGCGGTCTGACCGTCGAGGAAGAGGTCGTCGAGGTACGGCAGGTCACCTCGGAGGGCAAGCAGATCATCCGCAAGCAGCCGGGCGCCCGGC
>NZ_MUNF01000443.1:10237-10378 GCF_002154555.1 Streptomyces murinus | reverse complement strand
GGGCGGGAGGGGAGGGTGACGCCGGTAGGGTGGCCCGGTTGTCATACGTAGCCGACTGAACCTGACCACGGAGACCGTGACTACCACCGCCGCTTCCTCGCACCACCTTTCCCCCGCCTTCCCCGGCCGCGCGCCGTGGGG
>NZ_MUNF01000443.1:0-10178 GCF_002154555.1 Streptomyces murinus | reverse complement strand
CGGCGCCGGCAAGACCACCTTCGCGCTGACGCTGGCCTCATGGCTGCTGCACCACCACGTGGTGCAGCAGGTGACCGTGGTCGCGCCCACCGAGCACCTGAAGAAGCAGTGGGCCGAGGCGGCGGCGCGGGTCGGCATCAAGCTCGACCCGGAGTACAGCGCCGGGCCGCTCGGCCGGGAGTACGACGGCGTCGCCGTCACCTACGCGGGCGTCGGCGTGCGGCCCATGCTGCACCGCAACCGCGCCGAGCAGCGCAAGACCCTGGTGATCCTGGACGAGATCCACCACGCCGGCGACTCCAAGTCCTGGGGCGAGGCGTGCCTGGAGGCGTTCGAGCCCGCGACCCGGCGGCTCGCGCTGACCGGTACGCCGTTCCGCTCCGACACCAACCCCATCCCCTTCGTGACGTACGAGGAGGACAACGCGGGCATCCGCCGCTCGGCCGCCGACTACACCTACGGGTACGGCTCCGCGCTCTCCGACGGCGTCGTGCGCCCGGTCATCTTCCTCTCCTACAGCGGGCAGATGCGCTGGCGCACCAAGGCCGGTGACGAGATCGCCGCCCGGCTCGGCGAGCCGATGACCAAGGACGCGGTCAGCCAGGCCTGGCGCACCGCGCTGGACCCGCGCGGCGACTGGATGCCCAGCGTGCTGCGCGCCGCCGACCAGCGGCTCACCGAGGTCAGGAAGGCCATCCCGGACGCCGGCGCCCTCGTCATCGCCTCCGACCAGGACTCCGCCCGCGCCTATGCCAAGCTGATCCGCGAGATCACCGGTACGAAGGCCACCGTCGTCCTGTCCGACGACACCGGCGCCTCCAAGCGCATCGACGACTTCAGCGCGAGCGAGGACCGCTGGATGGTCGCGGTCCGCATGGTGTCCGAGGGCGTCGACGTGCCCCGCCTCGCGGTCGGCGTGTACGCCACCACCATCTCCACCCCGCTGTTCTTCGCGCAGGCCGTCGGCCGTTTCGTGCGTTCCCGGCGGCGCGGCGAGACCGCCTCCGTCTTCCTGCCGACCGTGCCCGACCTGCTCACCTTCGCCAACGAGATGGAGAAGGAACGGGACCACGCCCTCGACAAGCCGAAGAAGGAGGGCGAGGAGGACCCGTACGCCGAGTCCGAGAAGGAGATGGAGGAGGCGAACAAGGAGCAGGACGAGGACACCGGCGAGCAGGAGCAGTTCTCCTTCGAGGCGCTGGAGTCCGAGGCCGTCTTCGACCGGGTGCTCTTCGACGGCGCCGAGTTCGGCATGCAGGCCCACCCGGGCAGCGAGGAGGAGCAGGACTACCTCGGCATCCCCGGACTGCTGGAGCCCGACCAGGTGCAGATGCTGCTCCAGAAGCGGCAGGCCCGGCAGATCGCGCACAGCAAGAAGAAGCCGGACACCGAGGCCGATCTGCTCGAACTGCCCGCCGAGCGGCGCCCCGTGGTCTCCCACAAGGAGATGATGGAGCTGCGCAAGCGGCTCAACACGCTCGTGAGCGCCTACGTCCACCAGAGCGGCAAGCCGCACGGGGTGATCCACACCGAGCTGCGCCGGGTGTGCGGCGGACCGCCGAGCGCGGAGGCGACGGCGGGACAGCTGAAGCAGCGGATCACCAAGGTGCAGGAGTGGGCGACCCGGATGCGCTGACGCGCGGCTGACACGTCGGGTTACGCTGCCGTACGTATCCGGACGTATACCGTCAGTTCGTCTTCGTCCTTGCCCGGATTCTGGACCAAGACTTCCGCTCAGCGAACCCGCTTCGCTACTGTCCCGCTACGCAACGCCCCGTGGCAGCGCCGCCGCGGAGCGCAGCCGTGAAAGCGACAGGGTCCGGAGCCGCCGGGCCGTCCTGCCGATCGGCGGCCTCTGGAGCGCGTCGCCGACGGGACTCGGTGACGCATTTCCCGCTCGGGGGTACGCCGACCTCACCGCCGAAGGAGTGGGCGTCGTGACCGCGGAGACCTCTCAGACGCTCGACCGGGGACTGCGCGTCCTCAAGCTGCTCGCCGACACCGACCACGGGCTCACCGTCACCGAGCTGTCCACCAAACTGGGCGTGAACCGGACCGTGGTGTACCGGCTGCTCGCCACGCTGGAGCAGCACGCTCTGGTACGACGTGATCTGGGCGGCCGGGCCCGCGTCGGGCTGGGGGTGCTGCGGCTCGGGCGCCAGGTGCATCCGCTGGTCCGGGAGGCGGCGTTGCCCGCGCTGCGGTCGCTGGCGGAGGAGATAGGCGCGACGGCGCATCTCACGCTGGTCGACGGCACGGAGGCGCTGGCGGTGGCGGTGGTCGAGCCGACCTGGACCGACTACCACGTGGCGTACCGCGCGGGCTTCCGGCACCCGCTGGACCGGGGCGCCGCGGGCCGCGCGATCCTGGCCGCCCGCCGGGCCCCCGCCGCGGAACCTGCCTACACCCTGACCCAGGGTGAACTGGAGACCGGCGCGTGCGGAGCGGCCGCGCCACTGGTGGGGGTGACCGGGGTGGAGGGCAGCGTGGGCGTCGTCATGCTCGCGGACTCCGTCCCGGAACGCGTCGGCCCGAGGGTGGTGGAGGCGGCCCGGGAGGTGGCGGAGGCGTTGCGCTGAGCCCCGGGGCGCGTCGAGGGCACCGCAGAGGCCCCTTGAGGGGCGCGGGGAACCGCGCGCGAAGGCCCCACCCGACGGCAGCTGAAACCGATGCCATGCGCCCCTGACGGTCACCGCCAGGCCGCCGGACGGCACACGTCACGTAAATTGAACCCGTGCTCTCACGTCTCACGCGCCCCCAGGCCCTCACCCTGTGCGCGCTTCCCGTCGTCGCGCTCCTCGCCACCGCGGTGTTCGCGCCGCTGCCGTTCTCCGTGGCGCAGCCCGGGATGACGGCGAACGTGCTGGGCTCGAACCGGGGCGCGCAGGTGATCACGGTCAAGGGCGCCGACACCCGCCGGACGAGCGGCCAGCTGCGGATGGTCACCATCGAGGCGACCGGCCCCGACGCCCGCCTCACCCTCTCGGACCTGGCCGGCGACTGGTTCCGTACCGACCGGGCCGTGATGCCCCGCGACGCGGTGTACCCGAGCGGCAACACGCTCAAGGAGATCGAGCAGCACAACACGGCGCAGATGCGGCAGTCGCAGGACGCGGCGACCAGCGCGGCGCTGAAGTACCTCGATCTGAGCCCCGACAAGGTCGAGGTCACGCTGAAGCTGGCGGACGTGGGCGGCCCGAGCGCGGGCCTGCTGTTCACGCTGGGGATCATCGACAAGCTGCACGGCGACGGCCACGGCGGCGATCTCACCGGCGGCCGCACCGTCGCCGGTACGGGCACGATCGACGAGGCCGGCAATGTGGGCGCGGTCGGCGGGGTGGGCCTCAAGACGCAGGCCGCCCGCCGGGACGGTGCCACCGTCTTCCTGGTCCCGAGGGCCGAGTGCGCCGACGCCCGCGGCGATCTCCCCAAGGGCCTGCGCCTGGTCCCGGTGACCACCCTGAAGAGCGCGGTCGACTCCCTGCGCGCCCTGGAGACCGGAAAGGGCCCGGTACCGAGCTGCTAGCGCGCGACCGCCAGTGCCGGGCGGGGTGCGGAGACGAGCCGCAGCCCCAGGTCGACCAGGGTCCAGCCGACGCGGGTCCGCAGTTCCGTCGCCGGCTGCACCGCGGCGGCGAGGTGGTGGGCGGTGGCCCGGGCGCGGAGGTCGGCGCGGTGCTGCCGGGCGAGCTGGGCGTTGATCTCCATGGCGTTGCCTCTCACTTCGGGTCGGGTTGCTTCGCGTTGATGTCGGGTCACTTCGCGTCGATGGGGAACAGGTGCGTGTGGACGCGGACCTGCTCCGCCTCGGGAGCGTCTGCGGCGACCTCGCGGTCGCGGTAGCCGTCGATCAACTCGTGCATCTTCTCGATGAGTTCGAGCGCGAGGTCGGGCGTGAGCCGCAGCTTCATGTCGCTCATGTCGGTGGCCCGGGACCACGCGGGGGACCACGCGTCGCGGGTGCCGAGCCAGGCGGCCAGCTCACGGGCGTGCCGGGCGGCGCCCTCCTGGAGGAAGACCTCCGTAAGACCCCGTACCTCGGGGCTCGCGTCCTCGAAGTCCGTGCTGTCGTACGCCAGTCCCTGGGCGACCGCCTGCCACCAGCGCTCCCGGCCCCTGCCCAGTTCCGGCGCGTCCTCGACGAAGCCGTGGTCGGCGAGCTGGCGCAGGTGGTAGCTGGTCGCACCGCTGGACTCACCGAGCCGCTCGGCCAGTTGGGACGCGGTGGCGGGGCCGTGGTCCCGCAGGGCGTCCAGCAGCTGCATCCGCAGGGGATGGGCGAGCCCGCGCAGTGAGCGGGCGTCCAGCCGGCGCTGTTTCGGTGTCTCGTGCTCCGTCATGCGTACAAAGGTAGCTATGCAAAGCCTCCTTTGCAACGCTTCTTTTGCATCAACTTCTTTGCATCAACTCCCGCGCGTCAGTCGTCCGTTGGGCCCCTCACTCCTCCGCCGCCTGCTCCACCAGCGGAATCACCCGCAGCGGCACCGGGTTCTCCATCACGATCGCCGTGGAGGCGCGCACGATGCCCTCGAAGCCGACGACCCGGTCGATCACCCGTTGCAGATCGGCGTTCGAACGGGCCACCAGACGGCACAGCATGTCCCCGCTGCCGGTCGTGGTCAGCAGCTCCAGTACCTCGGGCACCGTGGTCAAGTAGGCCCGTACGTCGGCCCCCTGGCCCTGCCGGATCTGGAGCGTGGCGAACGCGGTGACCGGATAGCCGAGGGCCGCGGGGTCCACCTGGGGGCCGAAGCCGCGGATCACGCCGTTGGACTGGAGCCGGTCGAGCCGGGCCTGCGCGGTGCCCCGGGCGACCCCGAGCCGACGGGACATCTCCAGCACGCCGATCCGCGGTTCCCGCGCCAGCAGCACAATGATCTGCCCGTCCAGATGATCGATCGCCACAGCCGCTCCCGGGGTGGTCATCATGTACAGAAAGTCCGGCCACTGGGCCGTTTCACTTAACAAAATGCCCAGTGAATGCGGAAACTATTGCGCACCTTGCAGAGTCCGGTCACCCTTCCGCTATGACGCAGACCACACAGCACACTCCCGACGCGACCGCCCGGCAGGCCGACCCCTTCCCGGTCAAGGGAATGGACGCGGTCGTCTTCGCCGTGGGCAACGCCAAGCAGGCGGCGCACTACTACTCCTCCGCCTTCGGCATGAAGCTGGTCGCCTACTCCGGACCGGAGAACGGCAGCCGCGAGACCGCCAGTTACGTCCTGGAGAACGGCTCGGCCCGGTTCGTCTTCACCTCGGTGATCAAGCAGTCCAGCGAGTGGGGCCGCTTCATCGAGCAGCATGTCGCCGAGCACGGCGACGGCGTCATCGACCTGGCCATCGAGGTCCCGGACGCCCGCGCCGCGTACGAGTACGCCATCGCGCACGGCGCCCGCTCCATCGACGAGCCGTACGAGGTCAAGGACGAGCACGGCACCGTCGTCCTCGCGGCCATCGCCACCTACGGCGAGACCCGGCACACCCTGGTCGAGCGCACCGGCTACGAGGGCCCCTACCTCCCCGGCTTCGTGACCGCCCAGCCGATCGTGCCGCAGCCCGAGCACCGCACCTTCCAGGCGATCGACCACTGCGTGGGCAACGTCGAACTCGGCAAGATGGACGAGTGGGTCGGGTTCTACAACAACGTCATGGGCTTCACGAACATGAAGGAGTTCGTGGGCGACGACATCGCGACCGAGTACAGCGCGCTGATGTCGAAGGTCGTCGCGGACGGCACCCTGAAGGTGAAGTTCCCGCTCAACGAGCCCGCGATCGCCAAGAAGAAGTCCCAGATCGACGAGTACCTGGAGTTCTACGGCGGCCCCGGCGTCCAGCACATCGCGCTGAACTCCAACGACATCGTGCAGACCGTCCGTGACATGCGCGCGGCCGGCGTCGAGTTCCTCAACACCCCGGACTCGTACTACGAGACCCTCGGCGAGTGGGCCGGCGAGACCCGGGTGCCGGTGGAGACCCTGCGCGAGCTGAAGATCCTGGTCGACCGCGACGAGGACGGCTACCTGCTCCAGATCTTCACCAAGCCGGTCCAGGACCGTCCGACGGTGTTCTTCGAGATCATCGAGCGGCACGGCTCGATGGGCTTCGGCAAGGGCAACTTCAAGGCCCTGTTCGAGGCGATCGAGCGCGAGCAGGAGAAGCGCGGCAACCTCTAGACCGCAACCTCTGGACAGAGCGACCGCCACCCCCCGCATGACGGGGACCGCCCGGTGCCGCACCCACCGGCCGGTCCCCGTCACGGCTCAGCCCGGCACCGCCACATCCGGCGGATTCCCGAGCGCGGCCAGGGCCGACTTCGCCTCGCGGGCCCACAGCGGGGAGAACGCCGGGCTGATCTGGAGCGCCTCCTGGAGGCTGCGCCGGGCGGGCCCGTCCAGTTCCAGGGCGGATTCGATCGCGCCCCGGTGATAGGCGTACAGCGCGCTGCGCACGCCCCCGCCCTTCGTGCCGTCCGTGGCCGTCGTGGCGTACTCCAGGGCCTCGTCGTCCTCGCCGGCCCGGTGCAGCGCCCAGCCGAGGGCGTCGGCCACCTCGGTGCCGGGCTGGCGGTCGTACTCGCCGCGCAGCCGCTCCACGGCCTGCTGCGCGTCCCCGTGGTCGGCCTCGTACCGGCCGAGCACCAGCTCGTCGTCCACCCCGTTCGAGGTCTCCCGCTGCGCCAGCTCCCGCACCCGGTCGTAGCTCTCGCGGGCCTGCGCTGCCATGCCCAGCGACTCGTACAGCTCGCCCAGTTCGAGCGCGTCGCGCGGGTCCGGGCGGCGGGCCAGCGCGGTGCGGTACGCGGTCACCGCCTGCGTCGAACGGCCCAGCGCCGCCAGCACCCGGGCCCGCCCCGCCGGCGCGGCCGGCTGGTCGGCGTCCTGGCGCAGGGCCGCGTCATAGTGCCGCAGCGCGTCCTGGAGGTCGCCGCGCTCGAAGGCCAGCTGGCCCAACTGGGTGAGATACGCGGCCTGTTCGGCGGGGGTGCGGGCGGCGGCGGCCGCGTCGGTCAGCTGGGCCACCGCGTCCTCGCGCCAGCCCCGGTCGCGGTAGACCGCGGCGGCCCGCGCCATCACCGCGGGGCGCTCGGCCGCACCCGGCTTGAGCGCCATCAGCTTGTCGAAGGAGTCGCCGACCGCGTCGTAGTCGCCGAGCCCGGTATCGGCGTCGATGAGCTGGGAGTACGACGACCACCGCGCCGGCGCCAGCTCCTGGGCCTGCTCGGCGTAACGTTTCGCCTCGGTGAAGTCACGGCGTGCCAGGGACAGCGCGGTCAGGCCGTCCAGCGCCTGGAGGTTCTGTTCCTCGTCCACCATCCGGAGCGAGGTCTCCAGCGCCTTTTCGGCCCGCGGGAAGTCCGCCGCCCCGGCGGTGGCGCGCCCCCGTTCGACGTACGCCGTCCCCAGCACCGCCCACGCCTTCGCGTCCTGCGGCTGGGCCCGCACCCGCTGCTCCTGCTGTCCGATCAGCGCCGTCAGGGCCGGCAGCGTCGCCGGCATCCCGGAGGTCACCGCGGTCAGCGCCTGCGCCGCCTGTACCGGGGCGCGCAGCTGCGCCCGGTGGGCCCGCGGCCCCGGGGCGGGCGGACTCACGGCCTCGGGGTCGATCCCCGGCCAGATGGCAAGGACCGCTCCCGCGACCACCCCGCTGGTCAGCGCGGTGATCAGTACCCGCCGCAGCAACCGCCGGGAACGGCGGGGCGCGGGCGGCCCGCTCGGCAGGGGCGTTCCCGGCTCGCTCACTCGGTTGTCCATGGCGCTCACTGTGCGTCAATATGACAAGAAGATCGCGCCGGGCGTGGCGAGAGGCTGACGGGGTTCACACCGATGGCCGTGAGTGCGAACCTGTGATCATGAGCCGCATCGAAGCACGTCGCGATGAAGCCATCGAAGCCATCGCAGCAACCGGCAGCCTCACCGACCTGCTCCTGGCCGGACTGCCCCCCGAGGCCGTGCTGACCGACCCCGACGTCACGGCCGCCTACGCCCACGACATGGCCAGCTTCTGCCCCGCCGGAGCCCCCGCCGTCGTGGTCCTGCCGCGCACCGTGGAGCAGGTGCAGCACGTCATGCGCACCGCCACCGCACTGCGCGTCCCCGTCGTCCCCCAGGGCGCCCGCAGCGGACTGTCCGGCGCGGCCAACGCCTCGGACGGCTGCATCGTGCTGTCCCTCACCAAGATGGACCGCATCCTGGAGATCAGCCCCGTCGACCGGGTCGCCGTGGTCGAACCGGGCGTGATCAACGCGGACCTCTCCCGCGCCGTCGAGGAGCACGGCCTGTACTACCCGCCGGACCCCTCCAGCTGGGAGATGTGCACCATCGGCGGCAACATCGGCACCGGCTCCGGCGGCCTGTGCTGTGTGAAGTACGGCGTGACCGCCGAGTACGTCCTCGGCCTGGACGTCGTCCTCGCCGACGGCCGGCTGATGTCCACCGGACGGCGCACCGCCAAGGGCGTCGCCGGCTACGACCTCACCCGGCTGTTCGTCGGCTCGGAAGGCTCCCTCGGCATCGTGGTGCGCGCGGTCCTCGGCCTCAAGCCCAAGCCGCCCCAGCAGCTCGTGCTGGCCGCCGAGTTCCCCTCCGCCGCGAGCGCCTGCGACGCCGTCTGCCGGATCATGGCCGGCGGCCACCTCCCCTCGCTCCTCGAACTGATGGACCGTACGACCGTCAAGGCGGTCAACGACCTGGCCCACATGGGCCTGCCGGAGACCACCGAGGCACTGCTGCTCGCCGCCTTCGACACCCCGGACCCGGCCGCCGACCTCGCCGCCCTCGGCGCCCTGTGCGAGGCCGCCGGCGCCACCGAGGTCGTCCCGGCCGAGGACGCGGCCGAGTCCGAGCTGCTCCTCAAGGCCCGGCGGCTCTCGCTGACCGCGCTGGAGGCGGTCAAGGGCACGACGATGATCGACGATGTGTGCGTACCTCGCTCCAAGCTGGGCGCCATGCTGGAGGGCATCGACCGGATCGCCGCGAAGTACGGCCTGACGATCGGCGTCTGCGCCCACGCGGGCGACGGCAACACCCACCCCACCGTCTGCTTCGACGCGGCGGACGAGGACGAGTCCCGCCGGGCCCGCGAGTCCTTCGACGAGATCATGGCCCTCGGCCTGGAACTGGGCGGCACCATCACCGGCGAACACGGCGTCGGGGTGCTGAAGAAGGACTGGCTGGCCCGGGAGATCGGGCCGGTCGGGGTGGAGATGCAGCGATCGGTGAAGCAGGTCTTCGATCCGCTCGGCATCCTCAACCCGGGCAAGCTCTTCTGAGGCCGCCGGGCGCGTCGCTGCGGCCCGCCTCACCGGGCGAGCAACTGGTCGAGGGCGTCGTCGATGCCGAGCTGCCCGCCCTCCGTGCCCGGCGGGACCACCCGCAGGGTGCGCTCCAGCCAGGCGGAGACCTGCGGGGTCGGCGCCTCCAGGAGCGCGTCCCCGTCGGGCGAGGTCAGCGCCATCAGGACGACGCTGCGCCCCGCCGACTTCGTCGGCCACACCCGCACGTCCCCGTGCCCGCACGGCCGGAACACGCCCTCCACCAGCAGATCGCGGGCGAACGTCCAGTGCACCGGGAACTCCGAGTTGATGTGGAAGACGACATGGACGGCGTAGGGGTCGTCGGAGCGGTAGACGAGCCGGGCCGGGACCGGGATGCTCCGCTCGGGCGACAGGATCAGCTTGAGTTCGAGCTCCCGCTCCACCACGGTGTGCTGCATGACCTGGGTTTCCTTTCGTGCCGGGGACTGCGCGGGTCCGCTCGGCGCGGGCCCGTACCAGGGGAGAGGGGGCAACGGCCCGCGCATTACGCGGGTCCGGAGAAAATTTTTTCGGCCCGGTCCGGGCGGCGCGCGTGGCGTTGCCCGGATGGAGTGGGTCCTGCGGGACTGGCGGTGGCGCGTGCCCGCGTCTGATAGATGTGGGAGGCCCCATCCCACCCACGAGCAGATACGGGACGACGGACATGAGCGCCCCAACCCCGGCCCCCGGTGACGACCGGCCCCGCGAGGGCTACTACCCGGACCCGTCCATCCCCGGCTACGTCCGGTACTGGAACGGCGCCGCCTGGGTGCCCGGCACCAGCCGCCCGGCCCCGAAGGACGGCGAATCGCTCGCCCCGCCCCCGGGTGTCACCCCGGCCGTGGAGGAGACGGGCCCGCACTTCTTCGACGAGGAACCCGGC
>NZ_MUNF01000442.1 GCF_002154555.1 Streptomyces murinus | reverse complement strand
CCGGGCCGCCCGGGGCGGCCCGGTGCCGTACGGCCGGGCCGGATCCACGGGGAGCGGGTGACCGCCTCGAAGGTCAGCGCGCGCGACGGCGGACGAGGGCGAGAACCCCGGCGATGACCCCGGCCAGGGCGGCGGCGCCCGCCGCGACGGCCCATGCGGGCGGCCCCGGTTCGTCCTCCGCACCGATCACCCCCGCGCTGATCGCCCCCAGGGTGATGGGCGCGGTGCTGTTGCCGGGGTCGGCGTCCTCCCGCAGCCGCTGCTCGGGCGCGTCGACACGGATCGCCCCCGCGGTGTGCTTGGACGGATCGTCGATCCGTACCGTGAAGGGGAAGTCCCGGTGGAAGCCGTCCCGGAGCATCGGCACGTCGAAGCCGGTGGTGTAGAGCCCGTACTCGCACAGGTAGTAGGCGGGCCTCGACCGGACGTCGGTGGGCCCGCAGCCCTCCGGAACGCTCAGCACGGTCACGCCCTCGGGGAACCGCACCTCGACCCGGGCGAACGGGATGCTGTTCTCGGCGTCCAACTGGGCCTGGACGGGGCCACCGTGGAAGTCCAGGGCCAGAGCGGCCGTGACCGTCTCGCCCAGCCGTACCCGCCTGTTCATGTCTCCCTCTCGTCGGCGCGTCGCTCGCGCCCACGAAGACCCGTCCGACCGATTGAAGGTTGTACCAGCCCCTGCGGAACAACCCCATACATGACAACCAGCTCCTCCGCTACACATAAGTCGCGAACAGGCGCAAAATGGGTAGTGCGGTGCTCGCTGAACACCGCTCCACCATTGGTCTGGCCTGCGCATTCGAAGGAGACCAAAGTCATGGCCAACGTCTCGCACAGGGGTGACATGTCGACCCACCCCGATGTCTCCGAAATGCGGGAACGCTACGACCGCATGCTCGGCGGTCGTGATGTGGCGCTCGTGGACGGGCCGGTGTTCCTGCTCGGCCTGTACTGCGCGGCATCGCC
The DNA here is from genome assembly GCF_002154555.1 of Streptomyces murinus. Lineage (GTDB taxonomy): Bacteria > Actinomycetota > Actinomycetes > Streptomycetales > Streptomycetaceae > Streptomyces > Streptomyces murinus. Next base: position 9,567 of record NZ_MUNF01000442.1, on the reverse strand, counting down.
CTGGATCCTGCACTACACCGCCAGCCAGCCGGCGCTCATGACCCACAACCTGATCATGGGTATCGCGATCGGGCTGCTGGCGCTGGGATTCACCAGGGCCCCCGAGCGGATGTACGGCCTCAGCTGGGCGATGTGCGCGCTGGGCGTCTGGATGATCATCGCCCCGTGGATCGTGGGGAGCGCCCCGGACACCGGTGTGATCATCAACAACGTCGTGATCGGCGCACTGGCCCTCCTCCTCGGAATCGTCTGCGCCGCGACGTCGGCGAAGGCCACCAAGGCCACGAAGAGCACGCCCAGGCCTTAGCGGGGAAGGAAGCACGACGAGAACGCACGAGGAAGGAGCGGATCGTCGAGAACGCGAAAGGGAAGAAGAACACGGAAGGAAGAAGGACGGAGGGCCGGTGCGCCCAGCGGACCGGCCCTCTTCCCTGCCCCGCGTCCTCCCCGTCCGGGGACCCTCTCAGCCGCGCACGGTGAAGCTCAGCCACAGGTCGGCGGGCAGCGACGGCCGCCCCGGTACGGCCCGCTCGGTACGGCGCCACGCACCCGGCGCGACCTGCTCCGCGACCCGGTGCCAGAAGGCCGCCCCGCCCGCGTTGTCCCGCTGGAAGGCCACCTCCCACCGGCCCGGATGCCGCCGCAGCACCTCCTGTACGGCCCTGAGCCCCACTCCCCCGCGCCGGGCGCCCCGCACCACGAAGAAGCTGTTCAGCACGCGCACCGGTCCGTCGAGTCCCCGTACGAAGGCGAACCCGACGAGATGGTCGCCGCGGGTCAGCAGGTACGGCGCCCAGCCGTCGCCGGTGAAGGCGGACTCCAGCCGCTCGCTGCGGAACGTGCCGTCGGCCGCGGGCAGTCCGCCCTGGTACTCGGACATGTCATGACGGAACATCAGCCACAGCCGCTCGACGGCGGGCCGGTCCTCGATGGTCGCGGCGCGGACACGAAGGTCCGCGGTCCTGGTCTCGTTCATGGTCTCGTTCATGTTTTCGCTCACGTCGGTCATGAACGAGAGCCTCCCCGGGCGGACTCTCGTCCGGCCGGGGAGGCTCATCACGCTGATCGGATCATAGACCCTCGGGGCTCACACGGTCTCGATGTCCCGTCCGGCCGGGCGTTCCTCCTCGGTCTCCGCCGGCCCGAACGGCCACACCTTCTCCCGGCGCGCCCAGACCAAGAAGGCCGCACAGCCGAGGGCGAGCCAGGCCAGAGACCATTCGATGGGGTGGCGGCCCGGTGAGTTGCGGTCGGCACAGGCGTAGATCACGCACCAGCCGACGAAGGCCACGAGGGACGGCAGCGGGTAGAGCCACATCCGGTACGGGCGGGGCAGATCCGGCCGCCGGGAGCGCAGCACCGTCAGGGCGACGATCTGGGCCAGCGCCTGCACGATCACCATCACGGTGGTGAGCAGCTGGATCAGGGTCGCGAGATCGGTGTGCCGGCCGATCAGGAAGCCGACCGCGGTGATCACGCCCATGGTCGCCAGGCCCAGCGTCGGGAAGCGGTGCCGGGGGTGCAGCCTGGCGTACGGCCGGAAGAAGACCCGGTCGCGCGCGGCGTCGTACGGCACCCGGGAACCGCCGAGCAGTCCGGTGAACACGGAGGCGAAGGCGGTGATCAGGATGAGCACGGTGACCGTGTCGGCGGCGCCCCTGCCCCAGGTGCGCTCCAGGACCGCGGAGGCCACCGAGGTGGACGCGATGTCGCCCGGGTCGCTCATCCGGTGCCAGTCGACCACGCCGAGCGTGCCGATCTGGAGCAGCAGGTAGATCGCCATGATGCCGAGGATCGAGTAGACGATGGAGCGCGGCAGCACGCGGCCGGGGTCCTTGATCTCGGCGCCCATGTAGGCGGTGGTGTTGTAGCCGAGGTAGTCGTAGACGCCGATGGTCAGGCCCGCGGCGAAGCCGGCCCAGAAGTGGCCGCCGGTCAGGTCGAAGGCGCCCGCCGGGTAGGTGAAGGCTAGATGTGGGCTGAAGTCGGTCGCGGCGGCGGCGATCACCAGGATCACCGAGGCGATCATCACGGTCCACATCACGGCCGTGATCCGCGCGATGTGCTCGATGCCGCGCCACAGCAGCAGGACGACCAGGGCGATGACGGCGAGGCCGATCAGATCGCCGGCCGAACCGCCGAGGCCGGGGGCGAGATAGCCGAGGTACTGGACGAAGCCGACCACGCCCGTGGACATGATCAGCGGCACGAACAGCATCGCCGTCCACACGAACAGGAACGGCATCAGTCTCCCGGTGCGGTACCGGAAGGCCTGGCGCAGATAGACGTAACTGCCGCCGGAGCCGGGCAGCGCGGCGCCCAGCTCGGCCCAGACCAGCCCGTCGCACAGGGCAAGGACCGCGCCCGCGACGAATCCGATGACCGCCTGGGGCCCGCCGAACGCGGCGACCATCAGCGGGATGGTGACGAACGGGCCGATGCCGCACATCTGGCTCATGTTGATGGCCGTGGCCTGGAACAGCCCGACCCGGCGGACGAAGCCGCCCGGGGGCGGCGGGCTACCGGACATGGGGACTCCTGGAGGCGTCGGGGAGGGGACCCTGTGAGAATCCGCGCGCCGGGTGAAGGCGGTTGACGGATATTCAGCGGGCGCTGTGGCGACGGTCGTTGACAGCCCTGGGACGGCGACCTAGCTTAAGCCCGGTTAGTAAAGTTTCCTAACTTTACGAGCCTGGAGACCGTCTGTGTTCCCTCGCCCCGCCCCCGGACATCGGCTCGCCACGGCCACCGGACTCCTCGCCCTGCTGGGCTACCTCACCACCGGCGCGTGGGCCGACCCCCATGTCCCCGCGCCCCCGCTGCGCCCGGTCGCGGAGCTGAAGGCGCCCACCCGGATCACCCCGGTGTCCCCGGCCGCCGGAAGCACCACCCCGCTCGCCGCCTTCGCCATCCAGTCCACGGCGAAGGTGGGCGACTCCCCGGCGGCCGTCTCCTCCCCCGGCTACCCGGCACGCGGCTGGTACCTGGCGGGTCCGCGCTCCACGGTGCTGGCCGCGCTGCTGGCCGCCGGGGTGTACGACGACCCGTTCCGCTCCACCAATCTGGCGAAGATCCCGAAGGCCGACTTCGAGGTGCCCTGGTGGTACCGCTCCGACTTCACCGTCGCCGACACCGCGCGGCGCACCCTGCTCGACTTCAGCGGGGTCGTCTCCGCCGCCGACGTCTACGTCAACGGCCGCCGGGTGGCCGCCGCACGGGAGGTGACCGGCGCCTACACCCACCATGAGCTGGACGTCACCGCCCTGGTGCGCCCCGGTGTCAACACGGTCGCCTTCCGCATCCGGCCCAACGAGCCGAGCAAGGACCTGACCATCGGCTGGCTGGACTGGCTTCAGCCGCCGCCCGACCGGAACATGGGCATCGTCCGGGACGTCCTGGTGCGCCGGGGCGGCCCGGTGGCGCTGCGCGACGCGCACGTGGTCACCAAGCTGGCCGTGCCGTCCCTCGCCACCGCCGACCTCACGGTCAGGGCGCGGGCCCGCAACGACTCCGACGCGCCGGTCACCGCCGAGATCACCGGCGCCATCGGCCCGACGCGCTTCGGCGGGACGGTCCGGCTCGCCGCGCACGAGACACGGACCGTCACCTTCTCCCCCGCCGAGGTGCCCCGCCTGCGCCTGGCCGCGCCCAGGGTGTGGTGGCCGGCCGGGATGGGCGGACAGCCGCTGTACGGCCTCGACCTGACCGCGCGGGTCTCGGGCACGGTCTCCGACACCGCGCACGAGTCCTTCGGCATCCGTGATGTCCGGGCACCGCTGAACGCGGCGGGGGCCCGCCAGTACCGGATCAACGGCCGGCCGTTGCTGATCAAGGGCGGCGGCTGGTCGCCGGACGAGTTCCTGCGCTGGGACCGCGGCTACGCCGAGGACCGGCTGCGGTACGCCGTCGACCTCGGCCTGAACACCCTGCGCCTGGAAGGCCACTTGGAGCCGGACGAGTTCTTCGAGCTGGCCGACCGGTACGGGGTGCTCACGCTGCCGGGCTGGGAGTGCTGCACCAAGTGGGAGGGGCAGGTCAACGGCACGGAGAACGGGGAGAAGTGGACCCCGGCCGACTATCCGGTGGCGAAGGCGTCCATGGCCGCCGAGGCCGCCCGGCTGCGCGACCACCCGAGTGTGATCTCCTTCCTGATCGGCAGCGACTTCGCGCCCGACGCGACGATCGAGAAGAACTACCTGGACGCGCTGCGGGCCGCCGGCTGGAACCTCCCGGTCGTCTCCGCCGCCTCCGACAAGTCCTCGCCACAGCTGGGCAGTTCGGGCATGAAGATGACCGGTCCCTACGACTGGGTGCCGCCGGAGTACTGGTACGCCAAGCGCGAGGGCGGGGCCACCGGCTTCAACTCCGAGACCAGCGCTGGCCCGAGCATCCCCACCCTGGACACCCTGCGCCGGATGCTCACCCCGGCCGAGCTGGACAGCCTCTGGCAGGACCCCGGGGCCAAGCAGTACCACCGCTCGCCGTCCGCCACCTTCGGCACGCTCTCGCTCTACGACGCCGCGCTCGCCGCCCGCTACGGCGCCCCCACCGGCCTGGCCGACTACGTCCGCAAGGCGCAGCTGGCCCAGTACGAGAACGTGCGGGCCCAGTTCGAGGCGTACGGCCGCAACGCGACGGACCCGCAGGAGCCCGCGACCGGGGTGATCCACTGGATGTTCAACAGCGGCTGGACGTCCCTGCACTGGCAGTTGACGGACCGCTATCTCGACCAGAACGGCGCCTACTTCGGCGCGAAGAAGGCCAACGAGCCGCTGCACGTCCAGTACGGCTACGACGACCGCACGGTGACGGTGGTGAACAACCGGCACACGACGCTGCGGGGCCTGTCCGCACGGGCCACGCTCTTCGACCCGGACGGCACCCTGCGCTACGACGGGACGGCCGCCGGGCTGTCGGTGGCCGGGGACGGGGCCCACACGAACGCGCTGACCCTGCCGGACTCGGTGCCCGGCCTGTCGCGGACGTATCTGCTGCGGCTGGTGCTGACCGACGCGGCCGGCCGGGAGGTGAGCCGGAACGTGTACTGGCTCTCCGGCGAGCAGGACACGCTCGACTGGCCGCGCACCACCTGGTGGTACACGCCGACGACCGGCTACGCCGACCTCACCGGTCTCGACTCGATGGCGCGGGTCCCGGTGACGGCGAGGGCCACCACCCGGTCGGACGGGGGCACTTCGACCACCACGGTGACCCTGCGCAACACCACAGACGGACGGACGCCCTCACTGCTGACGGATGTGCATCTGGTCGACGGACGCGGGGCGCCGGTGCTGCCGGTGCGCTGGTCGGACAACGAGATCGGGCTGTGGCCGGGCGAGTCGGTGACGCTGACCGCCGTCTACCGGACGGCCGATCTGCACGGCGCGGCCCCGCGGGTGCGGGTCTCCGGCTGGAACACCCCGGAGCGGACCGTGCCGGCGGCATGACGAGGGGGGTGGGCCCCGCCGGACCCACCCCCCTCGCGCACGGAGGCGCTCAGCTCACGTTGAGCGCGGTGTCGTCCACGACGAACGAGGTCTGGTACTTGGAGCCCTCGGTGCCGGTGAACTGAAGGGTGACGTTCTGCCCCGCGTAGCTGCTGAGGTCGAAGCTGCGCTGGGTGTAGCCGGAGCCGGCGTTGAGGTTCGAGTACGTCGCCAGGGTGCCGAGCACCGTGCCGGAGCCGTTCAGCACCTGCACCTTGAGGGTGTCGTAGGCGGTGGTGGTCGAGGTCTCGGCCGTGTCGACGTGCAGATAGAAGCTCAGCTTGGCCGAGGTGCAGCCCGCCGGGACGGCCACCGACTGGGACAGCGTGTTGGTGGTCGCGGTGCCGTAGCCGTCGAGCCAGGCGTAGTACGAACCCGAGTGGGCCGACTCGGCCGCGGCGTTGGTGATGACCTTGCTGGACGCGCTCCAGGTCGTGTTGCCCGACTCGAAGCCGTTGTTGCCGAGCAGCTGGCCCGCGGTGCAGGTGCCGGTGCCGCCGCCACCCGTGCCACCGCCGCCGGTGCCACCACCACCGCCGCTGGTGCCGCCGTCACCGGCGAGCCACGCGGTGGCGTTCAGGGCGAGTGCCGCGTTGGTGGCGCCGGTGTCGTTCCAGCCGTCGTACAGGGTGTTGCCCGAGCTGCCGGTGCCGTCGTCGATCGGGGAGCTGTCGCCCCAGAACGCGACGCGGCCGGAGCCGAAGGTACTGGTCAGGAAGAAGGCACCAGTGTTGCCCGAGTAACCGCTGCGGTAGACCAGGCCCTTGACGGCCGCGTTGTCGGCGGGCTTGAGGGTGGCGGTCGTACCGTCGGCGAACAGGCTCTTGGTGACCTTGCCGAACGAGCCGTTCAGCACCGGGTCGGTGCTGTCGCTGATCGCGGCCGGGTAGCCGGAGCTGATGTCAAGGGAGTCGATGGAGAAGCCGAACGGGTCGGTGTTGTCGACGCCGTTGTTCGTCATCAGGTCGTTGAGGATCTCGACCGCGTCGTTGCCGTCGTTGTTGCGGTCGGCGCCGGTGTGGTCGGAGATGATGAACAGACCGCCGCCGTTCTTCACGAAGTTCATGATCGCCGTCTTCTCGGCGGTCGAGAACATCGTGTTGGGCTCCGGCAGGACCAGTTCGTCGAAGTTCGACAGGTCCTGCGCGGACGAGCCGCCGTAGGTCAGGCTCTGGCCCGAAGGCAGCGTCTTCAGGCTGTAGTTGCCGGTCTTCTGCAGCGCCACGCCCCAGGAGGAGAGCGCGCCGGTCCAGTCCGTCTCGGACTGCGGGTTGGCGTTCTGGCCCAGCGGGTCGGGCTGGCTGGTGGAGATGACCCAGTCGGCGTTGCCGGCCGTCTCGGCGTGGGCGTTGTCGAACAGGACCCGGTGCGTGGTCGCCGCCTGGGCGGGGGCGCTCGCACCGACCTGGACGGCCGCTCCGGTCAGGAGCAGGCCGAAACCGGCGAGTGCGGTGGTGACTCTGCGTCGGGATCTCTTGGATCCGAGCATCCGGCGAACCTCCGTTGTGGGGTGTGGGGAGAAGGAGTTGCGGCGCGCCAAATCTGCGCGCGTAGAACCCGCTTGAGGGTTCTACACGCGTTGATGGCTTGAAAGGTACATGGCATGAAGCGCCGGTGAACAGAAAGTCCCGGCAATAAAGCGCGCCGGACTGTCCGCGCCCGCAGCGGGCACCTTCTCCCAAGACGGGATTTCGCCGTGCGGAGGGGTGGAGATGGAGATTTCAGGCATCATCAGCGCGATCGTCATCGGCCTGATCATCGGCGTGCTGGGCCGGCTGGTCGTACCGGGGCGGCAGCACATCGGGGTGCTGTGGACGATTGTCGTCGGCATCGTGGCCGCGCTGATCGGCTCCGCGATCGCGGCGGGGATCGGGGTCGCGGACACCAAGGGGCCCGACTGGATCGAGTGGCTCATCCAGATCGCCCTGGCGGCGGTGGGGATCAGCGCACTCGATCGGGCGAGGTCACGTCGTTGACGTACCGTCAACTTCCCTTGATCTCATAGAGGTACGGGGTCGTGATGCTCAACGGCAGGAAGCCGAGCCGTTCCAGGATGGGGCGGCTCATGGGTGAGGCGTCGACCTGGAGGTAGCGGCAGCCGCGGGCGGCGGCGATCCGGGCGCGGTGGGCGACGAGGGCGCGGTACAGGCCCCGGCCCCGCCACGCCTCGGCGGTGCCGCCGCCCCACAGGCCGGCGAACGGGGTGCCGGGCACCAGTTCCATCCGGGCGACGCTGACGGTCTCCGTCCCGGCCAGCGCGACGACGGCGACCAGCGCGTCGGGATCGGCGGCCAGTTGGTCCAGCAGCCGCAGGCGCATCAAGGTGCCGTCGGTGCCGAACGCCTTCTCGTGCATCTCGATGAAGAGGTCGACGCCCGCCTCGTCCACGACCTCCACCAGCCGTACGCCCTCGGGGAGCCGGGCGTCCAGGTCGAGCCGGTCGATCTCGCCGATCATCAGCGTCTCGGCCGGCTCGGCCCGGAATCCGGCCGCGGTGAGCCGGTCGCCGAGGTCGGCGGGCCGGTCATGGCTGTAGAGCTTCCACTCGAAGTCATGGCCGAGGGCGGTGAAGGCGGCGATCTGCTCCTGGATCGCCGCGTCCGCGCCCGCCTCGTCGAGGCCGCTCCACAGCACGCCGTTCCAGCCGTGCGCGTCCGCGCGTTGCCGCACCACCTCCCCGACGCGTTCGACCCGGGCGCCGGGGCCGTCGGGGACGGCGTTCTGGCGCAGGTCACGATCGTACCGGGCGAGGATCTCGTTCTTCTCCATGGCCGCCCACCCGATCACGCGGGCGGGGGCGCGGCAACGCAATTACCCGGTCAGCCCAGTTCGAGGGTGGTCACGCCGAAGACGCGGTCCTGGGCGTGGGCGCGGACCGGGCCGGTGTACATGCGGGCCGTCTCGAAGGAGGGGGCGAGTCCGGCGGCCTCGGCGAGGGCGATGCCGGCGGCGTTGGGTTCGGGCACGTCGACGGCGAGTTCGCGTCCGGCGGCCTCCCGGGCCAGCGCGGCGAACAGGGCGCGGGCGTCCTCGGCGCCGTCCGCGAAGAGCGGGCCGACGCGCAGGCTGTCACGGCCGGGGCGGATCACGCCGTACCCGGTGAGGCGCCCGTCCTGGTGGCGTACGACGGTGTGGTGGCCCGGGGTGGTGAGCCACTCGGCGAGGAAGCGGGGGCGCTCGGCGGGGTGGCAGGCGCTGTCGTAGGCGGTGATCGCGGCGAGGTCGGCGGGTCCGGCCGGGCGGACTCCGGCGGGGGTGTCCGGCTCGGGGGCGATGCCGGTGAACCGGACCGTGCGGTAGGCGAGTTGGAAGCCGGACTGGCGGTAGTTGTCCTGCTGGGCGACGACCCCGTCGAGGCCGATGGTGCGGGTGCCGGCGTGGGCCAGGGCGGTCTTCCAGGTGGTGAGGCCGTGTCCGTGGCCGCGCAGGTCGGGGCGGACGAGGTAGCAGCCGAGGAAGGCGTAGTCGGCGCCGTAGTTGACGACGGAGACGGCCGAGACCGGCTCCCCGTCGATCCGGCCGAGGAAGAAGCCTTCGGGGTCCTGGGCGAAGAACGCGGGTCCGTCGGCGAGTCCGGGGTTCCAGCCCTCCGCCGCCGCCCACCCGCTGATCACCGGCCAGTCGGCGAGACCGGCCCGGGTGACGACGAGGTCCTGGGGGGCGGGAGAAGTCATCGGTGCGCTCCATTGCGTCGGGGGGCCGGCCGCCGTACCGGACGGCCCGTGTCCGCAGCATCCTCGCGGATCAACGGCCGTCGCACCACGGGGAGATCAGCCGACCGGCACCGGCCGCGGTGCGGTCAGCGCACGCGCCGGCGGATCGCCGAGACGAGGACGAACAGGGCGAAGACGAACAGGGCGAAGAGGGTGAAAGACCTGGAGCGGGGGCGCGAAGGAGGAGTAGGCGTGCGGTCCGTGCCGGGCGAGGTCGAGGGCGTGCGCGCCGGTGCCTTCGAGGAAGCCCCCGTCGGCGACGACCAGGATGACCCGGGCCCAGGGGGGCAGTGCGCGCCACCGCCGTCGGATGCGGTCCGTCACCGGGCCACTGTACTTCCCGGGGGCCGAGGGGGTCGGGGCGAGGG
>NZ_MUNF01000441.1:11149-11743 GCF_002154555.1 Streptomyces murinus | reverse complement strand
GCCGCAGGGGCCGGGGGGTGCGCTGCCTTCCATGATTCGACAGTAGACGCAAGGGGTGACGAATGGGGGGTGCCGGGTGGCCCAGTCGTATGGCGGGAGCGGGAATTCGGCCGTCCTGGCGGGGTGGATTCGCACACCGAGGCGAACCGGACGGCCGCCGGTGGCGTCCTCGCCGAGGGGGCCGTTCTCGTGCCGAGGGGGGCCGTGTTCGTGCCGAGGGGGGCCGTATGAGGTTCCGGAGACCGCGGTTGCCGCGCACCCGTGCCGGGCAGCGGCGGCTGGTGCGGGCCGTGGTGGCCGTCTGCGCGCTGGCGCTGCTGCCGGGGGCCTGGCTGTTCACCTCCACGGCGGACCGGCTGCGCACGGTCGCGGACGTGCCGCCCGCGCCGGTCGCGGTGGTGTTCGGGGCCGGGCTGTGGAACGGGGAGCCCTCGCCCTACCTCGCGCACCGCCTGGACGCGACGGCGGCGCTGTACCGCGCGGGCCGGGTCAAGGTCGTGCTGGTCACCGGCGACAACAGCCGCAAGGACTACGACGAGCCGGACGCCATGCGCACGTACCTCACCAAGCACGGGGTCCCGGGCGAGCGGATCG
>NZ_MUNF01000441.1:0-11140 GCF_002154555.1 Streptomyces murinus | reverse complement strand
GTGACGCCTTTCCGCTCGGCGAGGGGGTCGACTTCCGGGAGGGCGACGACGACGATCCCGGGCGGGGCACCGACTGGGGGCCGGAGCGGACCCTACGGGCGGAATTCCTGCGGGAGTTGCTTCTGGCGGGCCCGGTGACGGAGGGCCGCACGGCGGGCCTGAAGGTGGCGGGCGCGCGCGTCACCGGGCGGCTCGACCTGAAGTACGGCACCGTCACCTGCGCCGTCCGGCTGCGCGCCTGCCACTTCGAGCAGGCGATCGACCTGTACGGGGCGCGGATCGTGGCCCTCGCCCTCAGCGACTCGGTACTGCCGGGGCTGACGGCAGGAGCGCTGCGCGCCGACGGGGTCGTACGGATCACCTGCTGCCGCATCGCGGGCCCGGTACGGCTCCAGGGCGCCAAGCTGGCCGGGGCGTTCTTCGCCAACGGGGCGCGGCTCGGGACGCCCGGGGCGGACCCGGAGGAGGCCGTGCTCCAGCTCAACCACGCCGAGGTGGCCACGGACGTCTGGGCGCCCGGGCTGGTCGCGCACGGCACGGTGCAGCTGAACGGGGCCGTCGTCGGCGGGCAGGTGAATCTCAACGACGCGGTGCTCGACGCCCCCGGCGGCACCGCGCTGCACGCCGAGGTGCTCGCGGTCGGCACCGATCTGCATGCGATGCGGCTGCGCGCGCGAGGCCGGGTGAACCTCGGCGGCGCCCGCATCCCCCGCCAACTCAACCTGGCATACGCCCGGTTGGCCAACCCCGGCGGCCATGCCCTGCGCGCCAGCAGCGCGGTCGTCGGCGAGCTGTGGCTGCGCTCGGCCGCGCCGATCGAGGGCACGGTCAATCTGCGCCGCGCCCAGCTCGACCTGCTGCATGTGCCGCCCGAGGTATGGCCCGAGCGGGTCCAACTCGACGGCCTCGCCTACCGCGTGCTGACCCCGCACCTGCCCGCCGAACAACGGCTGCCGCTGCTGGAACGCGAACCGGACGGCTATCTCCCGTACCCCTATGAGCAGTTGACCACCGCCTACCGCACGGTGGGCGACGACGGCGCCGCCCGCACCGTCCAGCTGGCCAAGCTCCGCCGGCACCGCGGCACCCTGCCGGTGTACGCCCGGCTGTGGGGCTACCTCCAGGACGCCGCCGTCGGCTACGGCTTCCGTCCGATGCGCGCCGGGCTCTGGCTCCTCCTGCTGCTGTGCACGGGCACCCTCGTCTTCGCCCTGCACCATCCGCCCGCCCTCAAGCCGTCCGAGGCCCCCGCCTTCAACCCGCTCTTCTACACCCTGGACCTGCTGCTGCCGATCATCGACTTCGGCCAGGAGAGCGCGTACGCCCCGCGCGGCGGCTTCCAGTGGCTGTCGTACCTGCTGATCGCGCTGGGCTGGGTGCTGGCCACGACGATCGCGGCGGGCATCACCCGCTCCCTGAACCGGCAGTAGCCGACATGTAGTTGAAATAGGCCGGACAAGGGCCCCTTCTCCCCTTCCTGTGAACTCCCTATGGACATTAATTGTCATGCCCCCTTAAATCTCAGGGGCGTCCAGCGTCATCCCCCCATGCCTGGATGGCGCCCTTTCCGAGGAGACAGATGAGCCGAATACGGCAGCACGTCCGAGGATCCCGTCGTCTCGCCACCACCGGTGTCGCCGTCAGCAGCGCGGCCCTGCTGGCCGTCGCCCTCTCCCCCGCCGCCCATGCCGCCCCCAGACCCACCCGGACCGCCGCCGTGCAGCACGCGGCCTCGGCGCTCCGCGCGCACGCGTCGAGCCTGGGGCTGGACTCCGCGCAGGCCACGAGCGTCCGGGACGTGATCGTGGACAAGGACGGCAGCCAGCACGTCCGCTACGACCGCACCTATCACCGACTCCCGGTGCTGGGCGGCGACTTCGTCGTCCACCTCGGCCCGGACGGCGGCTACCGGGGCGCCGACCGGGCGAGCCGCGCCGCGCTCGCGCTGCCCTCGACCATGCCCGAGGTGTCCGCGCCCGAGGCCGCCGACCTCGCGACGAACGCGCTGCGCGCGGCCAACCTCGGGAACCGGCTGCGGCAGGTGAAGGCCAAGCCGCAGCTGATCGTGGACGCGCTGCACGGGACCCCCAGGCTGGCCTGGCGGACCGACGCGGTCGCCCTGGACTCGCTCGGCAACCCGGTCGCGCGCACCGTGCTGACCGACGCCCGCACCGGCGCCCGGATCGACGCCTGGGACAGCATCGAGACCGCCACCGGCGACGGCCGGTCGCTGTACGGCGGCACGGTGCCGCTGGAGACGACCCAGTCCGGATCGTCGTACCAGCTCAAGGACCCGACCCGGGGCAACACCTACACCGGGGACGCCGCGAACAAGACCGATCTGTGCATCTTCGGCATCTGCATCAGCCGGGCGCCCTCGACCGTGTTCACGGACACCGACAACCACTGGGGCACGGGTGCCACCAGCGACCGCTCCTCGGCCGCGGTCGACGCCCAGTACGGCACCGACGAGACCTGGGACTACTACAAGAACGTCCACGGCCGCAACGGCATCGCGGGCGACGGCAAGGGCTCGTACAACCGCGTCCACTACGGCAGCAACTACAACAACGCCTTCTGGGACGACAGTTGCTTCTGCATGACGTACGGCGACGGTGATGGGACCACCTTCGGACCGCTGGTCGCGCTGGACGTCGCCGGGCACGAGATGTCGCACGGGGTCACCTCCAAGACGGCCGGCCTGACCTACTCGGGCGAGTCCGGCGGCCTGAACGAGGCCACCTCCGACATCCTCGGCACGATGGTCGAGTGGTACGCGAACAACCCCTCGGACCCCGGTGACTACCTCATCGGCGAGCAGATCGTCCGATCCGGCTTCGGCGGCACCGCCCTGCGCTACATGGACAAGCCCTCCAGGGACGGCAGTTCGGCCGACTACTGGAGCAGCTCGGTGGGCAACCTCGACGTCCACTACTCCTCCGGCGTCGCCAACCACTTCGCCTACCTCCTCGCGGAGGGCAGCGGCGCCAAGGTCATCAACGGCGTCAGCTACAACTCGCCCACGTACAACGGCTCCACGGTCACCGGGATCGGCCACGACAAGGTCGGCAAGATCTGGTACCGGGCGCTGACGGTCTACATGACGTCCTCCACCAACTACGCGGGCGCCCGCACGGCCACCCTCAACGCGGCCAAGGACCTCTACGGCGCGGGCAGCGCAGAGTACAACGCGGTGGCGGCGGCCTGGAGCGCGGTCAACGTCAACTGACCGAACCGGTCGGCGGTACGGGCCCGGGGGCGCACCCCCGGGCCCGGCTGACGTCCCGTCACCGAGCCGATCCCCCGGTCGCCCAGCCACCCGGTCACCCGGTCACCCGTTCAACGGCCCCTCGTCGCTCCATTCGTGTGTTCTTCGTACTTTCTTCTTGTGCTCCCCGGCACACCACCCCTGACCTGCCCCGACTCCGCCACGGCTCAGCCGTATGGCCGCCGCGCCCGCCACCCGTTCACCGCAGTCCGGCCGATCTCTCGGCAAGCGGATCCCGGCGCGAGCCCTTTACCTCGGAAGGGCAGGGGACACACCAGTCGGACAAGCTCGACAAGCTTCGGGGAGCACCATGCGCCGCACCGCCCGTCTGCTGACCGGTACCGCGCTCGCCGTGGGAACGGCGGCGCTCGCCGCCGCGCCCGCCTACGGCGGCGCCGCGGCCACGCGCCCCTTGCGCGCCCCTACCGGCAGCCTGGAGGTGTACCCGTCCACCGCGATCCCCGGTGGACAGGTCACGGTGAACACCGCCGCCTGCGGGGACAAGGGCGGCGCGACCGGGGACGCGGGCGCGGTCGGCGCCGGTGTCTTCACCCTGGCGCCCACCACGCACCAGGGCGAGGCGATCGGTCAGTTCCAGGTGCCGCCGAGCGCGCAGCCGGGGACGTACGAGATCGTCGCGAAGTGTGCGGAGGGCAGCAGACAGGTGACGGGCGACCTGGTGGTGGCCCTCGGCGCGGCGCACGAGCAGGTGCAGCCGCGGGGCAGCCTGAAGACGGGGGTCGGCGGCGCGCTCGGTCCCGACCCCGTGCAGACCGCGGCGGGCGTGACGGCGCTGGCCGTCGCCGCCGCGGGCGGTACCTGGCTCCTGCATCGCCGGGCGAGAGGCGACGGGATCTGACGGACACCCTCCGCTGTCCGTCCGCCGGTACCGCACGTCCCACCCCCTCCGGGTCCGATGCCCCTCGCGGCCCGGAGGGGGAGGGGGTCCGCCCCGGGTCCAGCTCGGGGATCCACCCCAGGCCAAGTTCGGGGATCCGCCCCAGGCCAAGTTCGGGGGTCCGCCCCAGGCCCAGCTCGGGGATCCGCCCCAGGCCAAGTTCGGGGGTCCGCCCCCGGGAGAGGGGTTCGTATGCGCAGCACACGTCCGGCCGGGAGCCGTACCCGTGGCATCCGCAAAGTCCGCGGGCGCGGCTCGCGGCGGCTCGGGGACACCGCGATAGCCGCGGTCACCGTCGTGGCCCTCGCCTCGGGGGTCTGGCTGTTGGGCGGCCAGTCGCACACTCCCCCGCAGCCGGCGGCCGCCGAGGGCCGCCCCGACCCCGGCGAGGAGCGCCTGTCCGCGCCCTCGCTGCCGCCGTCCCCGCCGCTGCGCATCCGTATCCCGGCCATCCGCGTGAACGCCCCGCTGATGGGCCTCGCCCTCACCTCCTCCGGCAGCCTGGACGTGCCGCCGGCGCAGAACAAGAACCTGGCCGGCTGGTACGAGGCGGGGACCACGCCGGGCGAGCGGGGGACCTCGATCGTCGCCGGACATGTGGACAACACGGAGGGACCGGCCGTCTTCTACAATCTGGGCGCGCTCAAGCGGGGCGCCCGGATCGAGGTGGACCGCCGGGACGGCACGGTGGCCGAGTTCACGGTGGACGCCGTCGAGGTCTACGCCGCCCGCGACTTCCCCGACCAGAAGGTCTACGGCGCCGCCTCCCGACCCGAGTTGCGCGTGATCACCTGCGGCGGCGGCTACTCGAAGACCACCGGGTACCAGGGCAATGTGGTGGTCTTCGCCCATCTGACCGGCAGCCGCTGAGCTCCCGACACCCGGCCCCGTCTCCGTCTCCGTCTCCGTCTCCGTCTCCGTCTAAGGTCTCCGCTCTCGCTCTCGGCCTCAGTCGATGCCGGAGCGCTCCACCCCCGCCACGATCCACCGCTGGAAGCACAGGAACACCACCAGCAGCGGCAGGATCGAGGCGCCGGCCGCGATGAACAGCTCGTGCAGGCGCACGACTTGGGCGGTGGTGAAGGAGGACAGCGCCACCTGGACCGTCCAGGCGCTCTGGTCCTGCCCGATCACCAGCGGCCACAGGAAGGAGTTCCAGGCGCCGAGGAAGACGATGGTGCCGACCGCCGCGAACACCGGCCGCGCGTTGGGCACGACCACCAGCCAGTACGTCCGCCAGTAGCCGAGCCCGTCGACCTGGGCCGCGTCCTCCAACTCCCTCGGGAATCCCAGGAAGTACTGCCGGAAGACGAAGCAGGCGAACGCCGAGAACAGGGTCGGCACGATCAGCCCGCGCAGCGTGGAGACCCAGCCGAGGGAGGACACCAGCACGAAGGTCGGTACGAAGGTGACGGCGGCCGGGACCAGCAGGGTGCCGAGGATGCCGTAGAACACCTTGTTCGCGTGCCGGTAGGGGATGCGGGCGAGGCCGTACCCCGCGAGGGAGGCGAGCACCAGGGTGCCGAGGGTGGTGGCGACGGCGATCAGGGCGGAGTTGAGCAGCGAGCGGGCGAACGGTACGGAGGGGTCGTCGAACAGTTCCCGTACGTTCCCCCATCTCAACTCGGCCGGGAAGAAGGTCCATTCGGGCGAGGTGATGTCCCGCTCGCTGGACAGTCCGTTGCGCACCAGCAGATAGAAGGGGATCAGGAAGAGCAGTGCGAGCACGACGAGCACCACGGCCCGCAGCGCCCGCCCGACCCTCACCAGGGCGTCATCCATCGTCCTCACTCCTCCTCATTCCTCCCCGCTCTTCCCGAGCTTGAGCCAGCGCGCCTGTCCCACCGTGACGATCGCGATGATCAGCGCGAGGATCACGGCACCCGCGCTGCCGAGCCCCAGGTTCTGTCCCTGGCCGAGGGCGGTGTAGTAGAGGTAGACGAGCGGCGGGCGGGCGTACGGTGGATAACCCCGCGCGTCCGACAGCAGGTTGTAGAACTCGTCGAAGGCCTGGAAGGCGTTGATGACGAGCAGCAGCACCACCGCGACGGAGGTGGCGCGCAGTTGGGGCAGGGTGATGTGCCGCAGCACCGTCCAGCCGGGCCGGGCCCCGTCCACGGCGGCGGCCTCGTACAGCACCGGATCGATCCGCTGGAGCCCGGCGAGGAACAGGATCATGTAGAACCCGGCCTGGAGCCACAGTCGTACGGTCACGATGACCAGCCAGTACCAGGGCGGATGGGTGGTGGACAGCCAGGCCACGGGGTCGGTGCCGAACCAGCCGAGAACGGTGTTGGCGAGCCCGAAGCGTACCCCGTTGAAGATCGACATCTTCCAGATCAGCGCGGCCACGACGTAACTGCACGCGGCCGGGAGGAAGAACACCGACCGGAAGAACGCCTGGGCCCGCCGCACCCGGTTGACCATCAGCGCGAGGGCCAGGGAGAGGACGAAGGTGACGGGCACGATGAAGGCGGTGAACACGAGGAAGGTGCGCAGGCTCCCGGTGAACGCGCTGTCCTTCAGCATCGCCGTGTAGTTGTCCAGGCCGACGAAGTCCGTGGGCGTCACGGTGTTGTGCGCGTCGAAGAAGCTCAGCCCGACGCTCCACAGCAGCGGGACGTACGTGAACAGCGCGAGCCCGGCCGCGAAGGGCCCGACGAACACCCAGAACCAGAGAGCCCTGCGGCGCCTCACGAGGTGTGCTTGACCCGGTCGAGTTCCGCGGACATCTTCCGTACGACACCCCGCAGTTCACTCTCCGGGTTCGCGCCGTCCTTGATGATCCGGCTCAGGGCGTCCTGGTAGGCGGTCTGGGAGGCGGGGGTCCACAGCAGCGGCTGGGCGTACCCGTGCTCGGTGGCGAACCGTACGGCGTCGGCGGCCGCGCCGGTCCTCAGCTTGCCGGCCTTCTTCGCGAGCGAGATCCGCGCGGGGATGTGGAAGCCGTACCCGAGCGCGAAATCCTCCTGATAGTCGGTCCGTTCCACCCAGAGCCACTTCACATACTCCTTGGCCGCCTCCTTCTGCTTGCTCCGCGCACTGACGGCGGCCCCGTACGCCCCGACGGGAACGGTCGGCTTCCCCTGGCTTCCCTCCCCCGGAAACGGCAACACCCCGAAATCGTCCCCGAGTTCCTTCTGCACCTGCGGCAGCGCCCACAGCCCGGACCACTGCATCGCGGTGAGCCCCTGGAGGAAGGCCGACGGATCGGACCAGTCGGTGGGCGCGCCGAGGAGCAGCGCCTTACCGGCGTACAGCTCCCTCAGCTTCCCGAGCGCCCGCGCCGCCGCCGGGTCGTCGAACCCGACCTTCCCGTCCTCGGTGACCAGCTGAAGCCCGGCCGCGTACAGGGGCGTCCCGCCGAGCACCCCGGCACCGCCGTCATTCCCGAGAAAGAGCCCCTTGACCTTGCTGTTGCTCAACTTCCTTGCGCCATCGACAAGTTCATCGAGCGTCCGCGGCGGCTCGACCCCCGCGTCCCGCAACATGCTCTTGCGGTAGTAGAGCATCTGCATGTCAACGGTCTGCGGAATGCCGTAGACCTTCCCCTGATACGTCTTCGGCGCCAGCACCGCCGGATTGAAGTCGCTCTTGGTCCCGTCCAGCAACGCGGTCAGATCCTCGACCTGTCCGCCCTGGATCTGGTCGAGCGAGGGCCCGTTGACCTCGAACACATCGGGCCCGGAATCGGTGAGCAGCGCCGCGGCCGTCTGCTGATCGTAATTCCCGGGCCGCCACTGCACGGTGACCCGCGCCTTCGCATAGGCCGCGGCATACCGCTTCACCGCCTGCTCGGTCCCGGCCTCCCCGTACTGGTGATACCACTGCGCAAGCCGCACCCCACCAGAACTCCCGCCCCCACGCCCGGTATTGGACCCACAGCCACTCACCACCCCCATACCGATCCCGGCACCCGCGCCCAGCAGCGTCCTACGGCTGATCGTCATGCACTCCCCCTGACGTCGGTCCTCAACGCACGGCCCAACGATCAACCATGCGGGGCGATTACGAAAGAGGGGTTGCGGCGGTGTGTCACTGGGCACGGACGGTGGGTGAGGGGTACCTAGCCGTCCGGAACGGCTGCCATCGCGTCCTGGTCGAGCAGGAGGCAAGCGGCATAAATTCCGGTGCGAGCCTGCCACGACCTTCGAGATCATCCGCCCATGTCGCATGACGATGCAGAGCCGACCGAGGTGCCGGCCGGCCCCAGTGAACCCAGCGGTCTTGAAATGTCCGGCCAGAGGCCAGGCGGGCTGATCATCTTCCTGAACGGGACATCGAGTTCCGGTAAAACGAGCATCGCCCGGGAGCTTCTCCAGATCCTGGACGAATCATTTTTTCACATGCCGGTGGACGCCTTCCATGCCATGCGGTCCGACCGGGACATTCCCGACGAACACCTACAGGCCGAGATCGACCGAACCGCCAGGGGCTTCCACCGCGCGGTAGCCGGAATGGCCGCAGCCGGCAATCACATCGTGGTGGACCATCTGCTGAGCCGACGCTGGCGCCTCCTCGACTGCCTCGACCTGTTCCCTGCCGAGGACGTCGTCCTCGTCGGCGTGCACTGCGCGCTGCCGGAGCTGGAGCGACGGGAACGGATCCGCGGCGACCGGACCCCAGGACTTGCCGCGCGGCAGTTCGACCAGGTCCACGCGCACGGCATCTACGACATCGAATGCGACACGAGCAAGAACACGCCGGAGGAGATCGCCCAACAGATCAAGAACACCCTGCCACGACGGCGGACCCCCACAGCCTTCACACGGATGAAGCTCGCCCTACGCGCCGGTGCTCCGAGCTGAGCCCCGACCACAGGGTTCGGCAATGGCTCGGGTCAGCCCGGCGTCCGCGCCCCCTCGTACAGACCGGCGAGCCGCGCCGCCTCCTCCTCCCGGAACTCGCGGACTTCCGCGCAGCGCCTGCTCATCACGAACTCCCCGAGCGTCAGGCACAGATCCATGCGCTGAATGCACACGCCGACCATGAAGGGGCCGTTCCGCGCCCGGTACATGCGCACGCCGTAGTACCCCTCCTGACAGTCCCGCTCATTGTTGAACCGGCAGCCCGCACAGGTGTCCGGGAGCCGGACGGGCCGGATGCTCTTGGCGAGAAGAGTCCGGCCGTCGGGGAGCCGGTAGCGGACGCGCTGATCGGAGGCGCCGGCAGTGATGACACGGCGAACCGGAACCGCTCCGAGCCGGTCCACGACCTCCTGCATGGCGGCGAGCGACGCCCCGTCGTCCTCCAGATTCACGAGCATCCGCACCGTGACGGCCCGCCCTCGTTCCTCCAGCGCGTCCCCGAGGCGAGCCTGTTCGACGCCTACGCCGAAAGTGCCGAACGGGTCCGGGAGACCGCGCGACCCATCTCCTCGCCCACCGACTTGAGAGGTCCAGGCGCATGAGCCGGATTGATTACTTTCGCGACCCCAACGCTCCTACTGCCAACTCTGTCGTGCCCTCGGTCACAGCCGTTGTGTGCGACGACGCCGGCAGACTCCTGGTCATCCACAAGACCGACAACAACCTGTGGGCGCTGCCCGGCGGTGGCCACGACATCGGCGAGCGCATCGGCGACACGGTCGTGCGCGAGGTCGAGGAGGAAACTGGGATCAAGGTCGAGGTGGACGGCATCATCGGGCTCTACACCGATCCCGAGCACGTGCTCGCCTAAGACGACGGTGAGGTGCGACAGCAATTCTCCATCTGCTTTCGGGCCCACCCAGTGGGCGGATCCCTCCGCACGAGCAGCGAATCCAAAGAGGTCCGCTGGATCGACCCGACGGACCTCGGCTCCCTGGACATTCATCCGTCCATGCGGCTGCGGATCCAGCACGGCATGGACGAGACGCGCCGCGAGCCCTACATCCGCTGAGTGCCCACCGCGACAGCGGCCATCCGGCTTTCCACCCGCTCCATGGCGGCGTGGATCTCCGGCGCCGCCCGCTGGATGAATCGGCCCACGAGCGTGTCCGGCCCGTACCGCTGCACGATCTCGCTCAACCGGGCCGCCGGCGCCGTGTACTCACCGTCCGGGGTGGTCGTCATGTCCGCCACGATGAGCGCGTCCACCAACTCCGGCCGCTCCCTCTCGAACTCGGTCTCCAACTCATGCCGGAGCCCCCTCTCCTCCGCCTCCAAGAGCGCACAGGAGTGGTGCGCCACGAGCCGTACGACCCTCTCGTCAGCCCCCTCCTGATCCCGAAGGAACCGGGCTCCGTCCAGCGGGTGAAAGCCGGTGACGGCGATGGAGGGCGAGTAACCGACGTCGTGCAGGACGGCGGCGGCCACCAGCAGTTCGGAGTCGCGGCCGAGAATCGGGCTCAGGGAGCGGGCCCGGTTGGCTACCCCGAGCGAGTGCTCCCAACGACGCGGCAGCGGTTCGGCCAGCATCGACTCGGCGAGGGAGTACGCCCATTTGGTAAGTCCCATGGACGGCAAGGCTATGACTCCTCTTCGGCGGCCGTGAGGGCAAGCACTGCGCACACTTTGTCGTGGCCCCGAGTGACAACGATCCGTGCCTCGAACTCCCCCCTTCCATGGGCCGAGTGGCGAGGCCGCCTATTACTGCTCGTAGGCCCACGCGCGGCCGGTCTGGCGGTACTGCTCGACGGGGATGGGGACGGCCCCCGTACGCATCCGCGCGGTGTAGAGCAGGCCGTCCAGGTGGTCGATCTCGTGGTGGATCAGCCGGGCGAGTCCGCGTTCGTAGGTAGTGGTCACCGGCAGACCCTCCAGCGTCGTGGTCTCCACCGTGATCCAAAGGGGCCGGGGGACCAGGCCGCGGACGTCGAAGAACGACAGGCAGCCCTCGTACTGCTCGTCCGCGTCGCTGGAGCGTTCGGTGATGCGGGGGTTCAGCAGGACAACGGCGGGGGCGTCGGGGCCGGGGGGCTGGACCACGGCAGCGGCCCTGCCGATCCCGATCTGAGGTGCCGCGATGCCCATGCCCTTGGCGAACAGGTGGAC
>NZ_MUNF01000440.1 GCF_002154555.1 Streptomyces murinus | reverse complement strand
CGCCGCCCTGCGCGCGGTCGCCCTGCTGGCCTTCTTCGCACCGCTCACCCTGGCGATCGCCGCGCTGGCCGCCTTTCCGCTGACCCGCTGAGCTGCTGACCCGCTGCGCCGTTGCACCGCTGAGCCGCTGAGCCGCTGAGCCGCTGAGCCGCTGAGCCGCTGAGAGCCTGGGGTCGCTTGAGGGCTTGAGGGGAGCGTCGCCGTACCCCCGGTCGCGGCCGGGCGCCGGTCCGGTCCCTAGCATGGGCGGATGCCCACCCCGCCCGACCGGCCCCGGCGCGCCGCCCGCGCCCAGGAGATCGAGTCGCTCGCCGAGTTCGACCGTGCCGTCGCCGAGCACGGCTCGCTCGCCCGCTGCCGCGTCCAGGCCGTGGACCTGACGGGCCGTACCGACGCGCTGCTCCGTCTCGACACCACGGACGCCGTCTTCCTGGGCTGCCCGATGGCCCCCGAGGCCGCCGTCCGGGTGCGCGCCTCCGGCGCCCTGGTGTTCCCGCCGGTCCCGGGCCTGCCCTTCGCCCCGTACCGGGGCTGCCCGTACACGCCGGACGAGCTGTTCGCGTCGCTGGAGGAGGGGTACGAGGCGACGCCGGACGCGCGGGCCTACGGCTGGTTCCGGCGGACGACGGCCGACGGCGACGTCTTCGCCTCGATGCTGCGCGCGATCCATGACGACGCCGTCTCCGACGCGCTGGACGAAGTCCTCGACGGCTGCCGGGTGGTCGGGGTCATGGGCGGTCATGCGATGGCCCGGGGCACGGTCGAGTACGCCGGTGCCGCGCGGCTCGGCCGCTCGCTCGCCCGCGCCGGGTACACCGTCGCCACCGGTGGCGGTCCCGGCGCGATGGAGGCGGCGAACCTCGGCGCGTACGCCGCCCCGTTCGCGGACACCATGCTGGACGAGGCGCTGGTGCCGCTCGCCAAGGCGCCCTCCTTCCGGCCGTCCGTCACGGAGTGGGCGCGGGCCGCCTTCGAGGTGCGCGCCCGCTGGCCCGACGGGGGCGCCTCGATCGGCATCCCGACCTGGTTCTACGGCCATGAGCCGCCGAACGCCTTCGCCGCGCACATCGCCAAGTACTTCGCCAACGCCATCCGCGAGGACGGCCTGCTGGCCCGCTCCACCGCGGGGGTGGTGTTCCTGCCGGGTGCCGCCGGGACGGTATCGAGGAGGCTCCGGAGGCGCTGGCCCGATTGAGGGCCGGATCGCCGTAGGGGTGCTTCTCCATCGCCGGGTGCGGCTGGTCCGTGGCTGATCGCGCAGTTCCCCGCGCCCCTTGAGTCGGGCAGGACCAGCCCCCTGAGGGGCGCGGGGAACTGCGCGAATGAGCCCCACGGACCCGCACCCGGCACTCCCGAAGTGTCCCGCGCGGCGCTCATCCGAAGCTCGACTTCTCCAGCCAGAACTCCAACACCGCACGCTCTCCTACGACTTCGAGCCCCGGCGTATCCAGCGGCAGCCGCCGGTAGAAGGCGAGCAGCACCGACGTGAGCGGCCCCCGCAACGCGACCGTCGCCTTCTCATGGCCGCGCCGCCAGCTGACCCCGCTCTCGCCCATCTCGACCAGCCACTCGGCGTTCGACTCCGGATCGGCGTCGGTGGCGTGCAGATGGAGGGTGCGCGCGGGGCCGTGCAGATCCGCGGCCCATTCACGGGCGCCGGTGCGCCGCACCCACTCCACCAGCTCCAGCCACTCGTCCAGCGCGTCGGCGGCGATGTCGGGCGCGACCTCGTACGGCGCCCCGGTGGTGAGCGCCGCGTCGGCGCGGTGGACGGTGATCTCATGGGTCATCCGGCGTGCCCAGAAACCGCTGGTGGCGACGCCGCTCCAGCTCCACACCCCGGCCCCCGGACCCGCCTCCCGCAGCGCGCCGACGACCAGCTCGCCGCACTCCGCGAGCCACGCGTCCAGCGCGGCCGGATCGCCCCGCTCCTCGGGGCCGCTGCCGAGCGGGACCGTGGCCGTCGGGATCAGCTCCTGGGCCCGCTCCCGCACCAGCGTGCCGGACCAGCGCAGGGCGCCGCCCATGTGCCGTACGAGCTGTTCCAGTGACCACTTCGGGCAGGTCGGGACGGTGGCCGACAGATCCGCGCCGGAGGTGATCAGTTCCCTCAACTGCCCTACTTGGAGGGCGATTTCATCGCAGTATCGCTCATGCGCGAGGTAGGTCATGGGCCCACCCTAGGAGGCGGGCGATCAGTCGAGCACGACGATTTCGTCCGCGTCGAACTCCGCGCCCACCGTGTCCCCGCTCTCCGGCGCGTCCCGCAGCGCGCAGGCCGCTTCGAGGCGGGGGCCGTCCTCGGGCTGGAGGTGGACGGCGACATGGGTGCCCTTGAAGGTGCGGGCGACAACGGTGCAGGTCAGCCCGGTGTCGGCGGGGACGAGCCGTACCCCGGCGGGCCGGACGAGCAGGGTCCGGGCACCCTGCGGGGCGTCCTGCGGGACCGGCAGTTTGCCCCAGGGGCTGTCGGCGACCGTGCCCGCGACCGTCGCCGGGACCACGTTCTCGAAGCCGAGGAAGCGGGCCACGAACGCGTCGGCGGGGCGCCGCCAGACGTCAAGTGGCGCCCCGGACTGGGCGATCCGGCCGTCCCGCATCACCACCACCCGGTCGGCCAGCGCGAACGCCTCGCCCTGGTCGTGGGTGACGGCGAGCACGGTCGTACCCAACCGCCCGAAGAGTTCGCGGAGTTCGACCACGAGGCGTTCACGCAGCGAGCGGTCGAGCTGGCCGAGGGGTTCGTCCAGCATCAGCAGCCGGGGCCGGGGGGCGAGCGCGCGGGCGAGGGCGACGCGCTGCTGCTCGCCGCCGGACAGTGCGGCCACCGCCCGGCGGGCCGCGCCCGGCAGCCCGACCAGTTCCAGCAACTCGGCCACCCGGGCGTCCCGTTCGTCCTTCGCCACGCCGTGCATCCGCAGCCCGAACGCCACATTGGCGCCGACGTCGCGCTGCGGGAAGAGCTGGTGGTCCTGGAACATCAGGCCGACCCCGCGCTGATGCGCGGGCACCCCGCCCTGGTCCCGCCCGGCGAGCGACACCCACCCGGCGTCCAGGGGCTGGAGTCCGGCGACCGCCCGCAGCAGGGTGGACTTGCCGCTGCCGCTGGGCCCGAGCACGCACACCACCTGATGCTCGGCGACCTCCAGGTCCACCGCGTCCAGCACGGGCCGCCCGCCGAAGCGCACGGTCGCGCCCTGAAGGCTCAGCATCAGAACTCCCCTGTCCGGTCGGTGCGCAGCCGCTCCAGGAGGAGCAGGGCGGCGGCGCACACCACCATCAGAATGGTCGAAAGGGCCATCGCCTGGCCGTAGTTGAGGTCTCCGGGGCGGCTGAGCAGCCGGGCCACGGCGACCGGCAGGGTCGGGTTGTCGGGCCGGGCGATGAACACGGTCGCACCGAACTCGCCGAGCGAGACGGCGAACGCGAAGCCAGCCGCGACCAGCAACGCCCGCCGCACCAGCGGGAGATCGATCTCCCGCCACACCCGCCAGGGCGAGGCTCCGAGCACGGCCGCCGCCTCCCGCAGCCGGGTGTTGACGGCGCGCAGCACCGGCAGCATGGTGCGGACCACGAAGGGGGCGCCGACCAGGGCCTGGGCGAGCGGCACCAGGATCCAGGACTGGCGCAGGTCCAGCGGCGGCTTGTCGAGCGCGATCAGGAAGCCGAAGCCGACGGTCACGGCGGACACCCCGAGCGGCAGCATCAGCAGCGCGTCGAAGCCCCGTACCAGGCGGCCAGCGTCCCGGCGGGCCAGCGCGGCGGCGGCGAGGCCGCCGATCAGCACGGCGATGGCGGTGGCGGCGACGGCGTACTGGAGCGAGGTCCACACCGCGTGCACCGGCGCCACCAGGAACGTACCGCTGTCGGTGCGGGTCAGCGCCCGGTAGTAGCCGAAGCCGGGGGCGTCCAGGGAGCGGCGGACGAGGACGGCGAGCGGCAGCACCAGGAGCAGCGCCACGGTGGCGAGGACGCCGGCGAGCAGGGCCCGCTGCCCGGCGCCGCGCGGCCGCCGGGCGGTGAGCCGGGGGTCGACCAGGCGCAGGGCGCTCTCCCGGCGTCGTACCGTCCAGGCGTGCACGCCGAGGATCGCGCCGACGGCGGCGAACTGGACGAGGGTGAGGACGGCGGCCGTGGTCAGGTCGAAGACCTCGGAGGTCTGGCGGTAGATCTCCACTTCGAGAGTGGAGAAGGTGGGGCCGCCGAGGATCTGGACGACGCCGAAGGAGGTGAAGGTGAACAGGAACACCATCAGCGCGGCGGCGGCCACGGCGGGCCCGAGGGCGGGCAGGGTCACCTTCCGCCAGGCGGCGAACGGTGAGGCGCCGAGCATCCGCGCGGCCTCCTCCTGGCGGGGGTCGAGCTGTGCCCACAGTCCGCCCACGGTCCGTACGACGACCGCGTAGTTGAAGAAGACGTGCGCGAGCAGGATCGCCCACACGGTGGTGTCCAGTCGTACGCCCCACAGCTGGTCGAGCAGTCCGCCGTGGCCGACGAGCGCGAGGAAGGCGCTGCCCGCGACGACGGTGGGCAGCACGAACGGGACGGTGACGACGGCCCGCAGCACCTGTTTGCCGGGGAAGTCGAGGCGGGCGAAGACGAACGCGGCGGGCAGCGCGAGCAGCAGGGTGAGCGCGGTGGAGGCGAGCGCCTGCCAGGTGGTGAACCACAGCACATGCCGGATGTCCGGCTGGATGACCACGTCCGCGATCCGCCCGAACTGCCAGCCGCCGTCGGTCTTGAGGCCGCGTGCCACGATCGCGGCGACCGGCCAGGCGAAGAACAGGGCGAAGAACGCGACGGGCAGGGCCATCAGCCCCAGCCGCGCCGCGCTCCCGCGCCGTATCCGCGCGCGGGCGGTCACTTCAGTACGAGTGACGTCCACGTCTTGACCCACTGATCACGGTCGGCGGCGATCTTCTCGGGGGCCATCGTCTCGGGGTGCTGGGCCGGCGGGCCGTACTTGGTGAAGTCGGCGGGCACCCCGGCACCGGCCACGACCGGGTAGACGTACATGTTCAGCGGCATGTCCTCCTGGAACTCCTTGGAGACCAGGAAGTCGAGGAACGCCTTGGCGCCCTTGGGGTTCTTGGCGTTGCTCAGCAGCCCGGCGAACTCGATCTGCCGGAAGCAGGTGCCGGTCGCCACGCCGGTGGGGGCGGTGGCGGGGCGCTTCTTGGCGTAGATCACCTCGGCGGGCGGGGAGGAGGCGTACGACACGACGAGCGGCCGGTCGCCGCCGGCCTTCTTGCCCTCCGAGGAGCCGGAGAACTCCTGGTAATAGGCCTGCTCCCAGCCGTCGACGACCTTGACGCCGTTGGCCTTGAGCTTCTTCCAGTAGTCCTGCCAGCCGTGGTCCCCGAACTGCGCGGCGCTGCCCAGCAGGAAGCCGAGGCCCGGCGAGGCGGTGGCCGCGTTCTCGGTGACCAGGAGGTTCTTGTACTGGGGCTTGGCGAGGTCGGCGTAGGACTGCGGCGGGGCGAGGTGGTGCTCGCTGAAGTACGCCTTGTCGTAGTTGACGCAGATGTCGCCGTAGTCGACGGGCGTGACGCGGTGCTTGCCGTCGAGCTGGTATCGGGCGCCGACCTTGTCCAGGCCCTTGGCGGTGTACGGCTGGAACAGCCCGTTGTCGAGGGCGCGCGAGAGCAGGGTGTTGTCGACGCCGAAGAGGACGTCGCCCTGGGGGTTGTCCTTGGTCAGGATGGCCTTGTTGACGGCCTGTCCGGCGTCGCCGTCCTTGAGGACGCGGACCTTGTACCCGGAGCGCTTCTCGAAGTCCGCGAGCACGCTCTTGGAGACGGCCCATGAGTCATGGCTGACGAGCGTGACGGTCTTGCCGTCCGCCTTGTCCTGGCCCTGGGTCGAGCCGCACGCGGACAGCGCGACCAGGCCGAGCCCGACCGCCGCGACCACGAAGGTCTTGTTGTGCACTTGGTTGTCCTCCTGGGGTTGGCCAGGAAGAACGCGGCCCTGTCCGGAGGATCCGGACAGGGCTCAACAGCTTGAGTAGTGACCGAACTTCCTACCCAGAATGACCTGGGCGAGGTTCAGAGGGTCTGCGGCCTGGTGCCGCACTCTCAGCGCTGTGGCGCTCCCCTGTCGGAATATGAAGATGTCTCGACTATTTGAATGATGAAGATGTGATGGAACGCGCCCAGACTACCGCTCGGTGGCGGCGAGCTGACCACAGGCTCCGTCGATCTCCTGCCCACGGGTGTCCCGGATCGTCACCGGCACACCGTGCGCGGCGATCGCCTCCACGAACGCCTTCTCGTCCTCGGGCCGCGAGGCCGTCCACTTGGAGCCCGGAGTCGGGTTCAGCGGGATGAGGTTGACGTGCACGGGCCTGCCGCGCAGCAGCCGGCCGAGCCGGTCGCCGCGCCACGCCTGGTCGTTGATGTCACGGATGAGGGCGTACTCGATCGACAGCCGGCGGCCGCTCTTCTCGGCGTACTCGAACCCGGCGTCCAGCACCTCGCGCACCTTCCACCGCGTGTTCACGGGGACGAGGGTGTCGCGCAGCTCGTCGTCCGGGGCGTGCAGCGAGATCGCCAGGCGGCACTTGAAGCCCTCGTCGGAGAACCGGTGGATGGCCGGCACCAGCCCGACGGTGGAGACGGTGATACCGCGCTGGGACAGACCGAGGCCGTCCGGCGCCGGGTCGGTGAGCGCGCGGATGGCGCCGACGACCCGCTTGTAGTTGGCGAGCGGCTCGCCCATGCCCATGAACACGATGTTCGACAGCCGCGCCGGGCCGCCCGGCACCTCGCCGTCGCGCAGCGCCCGCATGCCGTCCACGATCTGGTGGACGATCTCCGCGGTGGACAGATTGCGGTCCAGGCCGGCCTGCCCGGTCGCGCAGAACGGGCAGTTCATCCCGCAGCCCGCCTGCGAGCTGATGCACATGGTGACCCGGTCCGGGTACCGCATCAGCACGGACTCCACGAGGGTGCCGTCGAACAGCCGCCACAGCGTCTTGCGGGTGGTGCCCTCGTCGGTCGCCAGATGCCGGACGACCGTCATCAGCTCCGGGAACAGCGCCTCGCGCAGCTTCTCCCGGGCGCCGGCCGGGATGTCGGTCCACTGCTCCGGGTCGTGCGCGTACCGCGCGAAGTAGTGCTGCGACAGCTGCTTGGCACGGAACGGCTTCTCACCGATCCCGGCCACCGCTTCCTTGCGCTCGGCGGGCGAGAGATCGGCGAGATGCCGCGGCGGCTTCTTGGCTCCGCGCGGCGCGACAAAGGTGAGTTCTCCGGGCTTGGGCATGGTGGTACCAGTGTCGCAGATCCATTGGGGTGACCCGCGGCATGCGTTCGCCCAGGCCGGACGGCGGTACGGCCCAGGACGTGACGCCGTTCACAGCGCGGGGGTCCTCGGTCCGCCGCCGGCCTTGTTCCTGGTCCCGCCTACATCGGTTTCGGTTTGATCAGCGTGAAGGGGGCGCCCTGGGGGTCGGCGACCACGGTCATGCGGCCGGCCATCATGTCGAAGGGCGGGGCGAGGACCGTGCCGTTGCGTTTGACCAGTGCGTCCACGGTGGAGTCGACGTCGTCGACCGCGAAGTAGGTCAGCCAGTGGGCCGGGGTGCCGGGCGGGTCGTTGGCGAGCTGGGTGACGCCGCCGACCGCGCGGCCGCCGACCAGCAGCGCCCAGTAGGAGTCCGCGCCCTCCATGGGCTCGATCTCGATGCCGAACGCCTCGCCGTAGAAGCCGGTGGCGCCGGGCACATCGCTGGTGTGCAGCTCGTTCCAGGTCAGCGCGCCGGCCTCGTTGACCACCTGGGCGCCGGAGAACTCGCCGGGCTGCCAGACGCCGAAGACGGCGCCCTGCGGGTCGGCGGCGATCAGCATGCGGCCGAGGCTGCCGACGTCCATCACCGGGACGAGCAGGGTGCCCCCCGCCGAGACGATCGCGTCCTGGGTGGCCTGGGCGTCGGTGGACGCCAGATAGCTGGTCCAGACGGTGGGCGGCGGCTCCGGCATGTCCTGGGGCTTGGGACCGAGGCCCGCCACGGCCTTGCCGTGCAGCTCGCAGACCGTGTAACCGCCGAACTCGGCCGGTCCCGGCTGCCCCTGCCAGCCGAGCAGATCGCGGTAGAAGTCCAGCGCGGCCTGCTGGTCCGATGCCATCAGGTCGACCCAGCACGGGGTGCCGGTCGCGTACGGGGTGGTGACTTCGGGCATCTCTCGCTCTCCCTACCAGGGGCTACCAGGGGCCGCGCACGGGCTGCCAGGGGCCACGCCACGGGCCGCTCTTTGTCACCATCGTGTGGCCAAACGTGAGCGCCCGCGCGTCAGGGAAGAGACCTGGGGGGCCGGACGAGCGGACGGCCGTACGACGACGGGCCCCGTCCTGGAGATCAGGACGGGGCCCGTACGGCCGTGACGGCGCGGGACGGCGGGTTTCGTCAGGTGGAGCCGACGAAGAGCACCAGCAGCAGCCAGACCACCGGCGCCGTGGGCAGCAGGGAGTCCAGCCGGTCCATGATGCCGCCGTGACCCGGGAGCAGGGTCCCCATGTCCTTGATGCCCAGATCGCGCTTGATCATGGACTCGCCGAGGTCACCCAGGGTGGCGCTGGCCGCGACCGCGAGGCCCAGCAGCAGGCCCTGCCACCAGTGGCCGCCGTCGATCAGGAACTGCATGCACAGCGCGCCCACGACCATCGAGAACGACACCGCGCCGAACAGGCCCTCGCGGGTCTTGCCGGGGCTGATCCGGGGGGCGAGCTTGTGCTTGCCGAAGCGCCAGCCGACGGCATAGGCACCGGTGTCGCTGACCACGGTGAGCAGCAGGAAGGTCAGCACCCGCCAGGGACCGTCGTCCGCGGTGAGCATCATGGCGACGAAGGTGGCCAGGAAGGGCACGTAGAACGCCGCGAAGACACCGGCCGTGACGTCCTTGAGGTAGCCCTCCGGCGGCTCCGTCATCCGCCAGACCAGCACCGCGAGCGCGGTGAGGGCCATGGCGACCCACGCGCCCTCGGCGCCGCGCACATAGCCGGCGACCACCATCGCCGCGCCACCGACCGCGAGCGGCACGAGCGGCGCCTTGATCTCCTTGCGCTCCTGGAGCCTGCTGGTCAGCTCCCACAGGCCGACGACGACGGCGACCGCGATCACACCGACGAACACGGCCTTGACGATGAACAGCGACGCGATGATCACCACGCCGAGGCCCACGCCGACGCCTATGGCCGCGCTGAGGTCGCGGCCCGCGCTCTTCTTCTGCGGCGCCGGCGTCTGCTGCGGGGCGTCGGGCATGGGTACCGGATTCTGGATCGGGCTCGGGGTCGGAGCCGGGGTCGGCTGGGGCGTCCCGTACGGGGGCTGCGGCTGCGACCCGTAGGGCTGCTGCCCGTACTGCGGCCGCTGCTCGAACGGCTGCTGCTGCGGATGCTGTTGCTGCTCGTACGACGGCCGCTCCCCGTAGGGGGGCTCGGTGCCGTACTGCGGCGGTGTCCCGTACTGCGGCGGTGTTCCGTACTGCGGCTGGGGCTCGTCCCGGAACAAGGGGCCGCTCAGTCGAGCAGCCCCCCGGGTGTCGTCCTGGTCTCCGCCATACGCGGGTACGTCGGGCACGATGGGCATGGGGCGCGTCTGCTGCGCCGCGGGCGCATCGTACGCGGGACCCGCCGGGGCGTCCCCGCCCTGGACGGGCCCACCCTCGGTGGGCCCCCAGTAGCCGGTCCGCCCCGCCGGTGGCGGCGCCCCCCAGGAAGAGTCGCTCATCAGACTTCGAGCAGCTCCGCTTCCTTGTGCTTGAGGAGCTCGTCCACCTGGGCGACGTACTTCGACGTCAGGTCGTCCAGCTCCTTCTCCGCACGGCGGCCCTCGTCCTCACCGGTCTCGCCATCCTTGATCATCTTGTCGATGGCGTCCTTGGCCTTGCGGCGCACGGAACGGATGGAGACCTTGGAGTCCTCGGCCTTGCCCTTGGCGACCTTGATGTAGTCGCGACGGCGCTCCTCGGTCAGCTCGGGGAACACCACCCGGATGATGTTGCCGTCATTGCTGGGGTTGACGCCCAGGTCGGAGTCGCGGATCGCCTGCTCGATGTTGCGCAGCGCGCTCTTGTCGAACGGCGTCACGACCGCCATCCGCGGCTCCGGTACGGAGAACGAGGCCAGCTGGTTGATCGGCGTCAGGGCACCGTAGTAGTCGGCCACGATCTTGTTGAACATCGCCGGGTGCGCACGGCCGGTGCGGATCGCGGCGAAGTCCTCCTTGGCGACCACGACGGCCTTCTCCATCTTCTCCTCGGCTTCGAGGAGGGTCTCTTCGATCACCACTTGCTCCTGCGTGTCTTGAGTAAGGCCCGGCTGCGGTTCCTCAGCGGTTCGGCGGCCGGCTGCGTCGCGTCTTCTTCCTGCACGGTTCCCGACCGGCAGGACATTGTCCATCCCCCGGCCGAGGCGCGTCCCGTCCGTCCCTCGGACAGGTGTCGTACCCGGGCGACGGGGGCGTGCCGGTCAGTGCCGGCTGCCGTGGTCACCCACCAGCGTGCCGATCTTCTCACCCTTGACGGCACGGGCGATATTGCCCTCCGCGAGAAGCTCGAAGACGAGGATCGGGAGCTTGTTGTCGCGGCACAGCGTGATCGCGGTGGCGTCGGCGACCTTCAGGTCCCGGGTGATGACCTCGCCGTAGCCGAGGGCGTCGAACTTGACGGCGTCGGGGTTGGTCTTGGGGTCGGAGTCGTAGACCCCGTCCACCCCGTTCTTGCCCATGAGCAGCGCCTCGGCGTCGATCTCCAGGGCGCGCTGGGCGGCGGTGGTGTCGGTGGAGAAGTAGGGCATGCCCATACCGGCGCCGAAGATGACCACACGGCCCTTCTCCAGGTGGCGCACGGCACGCAGCGGGATGTACGGCTCGGCGACCTGGCCCATGGTGATGGCGGTCTGCACCCGGCTGTCGATGCCCTCCTTCTCCAGGAAGTCCTGGAGGGCGAGGCAGTTCATCACGGTGCCGAGCATGCCCATGTAGTCGGAGCGGGCGCGGTCCATGCCGCGCTGCTGGAGTTCGGCGCCACGGAAGAAGTTACCGCCGCCGATGACGACCGCGACCTGCGCGCCGTCCCGTACGACGGCCGCGATCTCGCGAGCGATCTTGTGCACCACGTCCGGGTCGACACCCAGGCCACCGCCTCCGGAGAACGCCTCTCCGGACAGCTTCAGCAGAAACCGGCCGCGTACTTTGCCGTCGTCGCTCTTCTGGGCCTTGTCGGTCATGGGAGATCCCGCCTCTTTCACGTGTTGCACATACGAAGAAGGCCATTGCCGGTGGGGTCGCTATTCGCTCCCATACGCGGCAATGGCCTCCTCGTCAGATCTGCTGCCGTCCGCCCCACACCCGGGTGTGGCGGTGGTCGCGGACGACTGCTGTCGACCCTATCGGGATTTCTCCGCGGGTCGCGCGTCGATCGCGGTACGGACTCAGATGCCGACCTTGATGCGCGTGAAGCGCTTCAGGGTGACACCGGCCTCGTCCAGCACCTTCTGGACCGACTTCTTGTTGTCCAGCGCGTACGGCTGGCCAAGCAGGGTGGCGTCCTTGAAGAAGCCGTTGACGCGACCCTCGACGATCTTGGCGATCGCGGCCTCGGGCTTGCCCTCGGCGCGGGTCGTCTCCTCGGCGATGCGACGCTCGGACTCGACGACCTCGGCCGGGACGTCCTCCTTGGCCAGGTACTTCGGCGCGAACGCGGCGATGTGCTGGGCGATGCCCTTGGCCACGTCGGCGTTCGGCTTGTCCAGCTCGACCAGGACACCGATCTGCGGGGGCAGGTCGGGCATGGTGCGGTGCATGTAAGCGGTGACGTAGCCGTCGGAGAACTGCGCGAAGCGGTCCAGGACGATCTTCTCACCGAGGTTGGCGTTGGCCTCGTCCACGAACGCCTGGACGGTCTTGCCGGCCTCGATCTCGGAGGCGAGCAGGGCCTCCAGGTCGGCCGGGGAGGTCTTGGCGACGTGCTCGGCGATGGTCTTGGCCACGGCCTGGAACTTGTCACCCTTGGCGACGAAGTCCGTCTCGCACTTCAGCTCGACCAGGACGCCGGAGGAGTTGTCGTCGGCGATGATGGAGACCACGGCGCCGTTCTCGGCGGAGCGGCCCTCGCGCTTGGCGACGCCCTTCTGGCCCTTGATGCGCAGCGCCTCGACGGCCTTGTCGACGTTGCCCTCGGCCTCGTCGAGCGCCTTCTTGCAGTCCATCATGCCGGCGCCCGTGAGCTCACGGAGCTTCTTGACGTCGGCGGCGGTGTAGTTCGCCATGAGTCAGTGAGTCTTTCTCGAAGTCTGGGAGATCTTCAGATCCGCACGGTCTGCGTTCCACATGTAGAGGTAGATCTGGAGCGCATACGTCGTACCGACCTATGGGTGAACAGCGGGGGCGGAGTTGATGTCGCCGCCCCCGCTGTCAAACGCTGACGCGGCGGATCAGGCCTGCTCGCCCTCGGCGGCCTTCTCCTCGGCCGGAGCGGCCTCGGCGGCGGGAGCCTCGGCGGGGGCCTCAGCGGCCGGAGCCTCGGTGGCCTCGGCGACAGGGGCCTCGGCGGCGGGGGCCTCGGCAGCCGGAGCCTCGTCCTTCTTCTCACCCTCGAGCAGGTCGCGCTCCCACTCGGCGAGCGGCTCGGACGCGGCCTTCTCGCCCTTGTCACCGGTGGCGACGCGAGAGCGGGAGATGAGGCCCTCGGCGACGGCGTCGGCGATCACGCGGGTGAGCAGGGTGACGGAGCGGATCGCGTCGTCGTTGCCCGGGATCTTGTAGTCGACCTCGTCGGGGTCGCAGTTGGTGTCGAGGATCGCGACGACCGGGATGTTCAGCTTCCGGGCCTCACCAACGGCGATGTGCTCCTTCTTGGTGTCCACGATCCAGACGGCGCTGGGCACCTTCTGCATCTCGCGGATACCGCCGAGGGTCTTCTCCAGCTTGGCCTTCTCGCGGGAGAGGACCAGCAGCTCCTTCTTGGTCAGACCGGAGGCCGCGACGTCCTCGAAGTCGATCTGCTCAAGCTCCTTGAGGCGCTGCAGACGCTTGTAGACGGTCGAGAAGTTGGTGAGCATGCCGCCCAGCCAGCGCTGGTTGACGAAGGGCATGCCGACGCGGGTGGCCTGCTCGGCGATGGCCTCCTGCGCCTGCTTCTTCGTGCCGACGAACATGACCGTGCCGCCGTGGGCGACGGTCTCCTTGACGAACTCGTAGGCGCGGTCGATGTACGACAGCGACTGGAGCAGGTCGATGATGTAGATGCCGTTGCGCTCGGTGAAGATGAAGCGCTTCATCTTCGGGTTCCAGCGACGGGTCTGGTGACCGAAGTGGACGCCGCTCTCCAGCAGCTCCCGCATCGTGACGACGGCCATGGCCATCTCCTTGAGTTTCTCGGTTGTGCCGCGTCCGCCGGACGGCGGTCGCGGCACAACCGAGAAACTC
>NZ_MUNF01000044.1 GCF_002154555.1 Streptomyces murinus | reverse complement strand
CCATGAGGATCCGTCCCGACGAGGAGCAGGTGCCGCCGCGGCGCTGCAAGCCGTGCCGGCGCAGCAGGGCGGCGGGGCCGCCGGACGCTACGGCCGCTGGACCCCGCCCGGACCGAGCGGCGCCGGCACCAGCCTGCTGGTCCCCGAGAGCCGCGCCTACCCCGACAGCGACGACCTCCTTGCCGAGGCCCTGGACGCCCTCGCCCGCAGCGACACCCCCGCCGCCCGCGAGGTGCTGATCTGCCTCGCCGTACCCAGCGACGAGATCCGCTGGTGGCGCGACACCCCGAGCGGCCCGGCCGGCGCCGCCTCCTGGGGCCACGAGGAGCAACTGCGCGACGCCGGACGCCAGTTGCTGCTCGCCGCGGCCCTCGCCACCCGCGCCAGGGCCGGCTACCACGGCGCCCGCCACCGCCGTGCCGCCACCGCACTCCTCGACGACGTCCTTGTCGGCCCCGCCACCGAGGACGGCCGGCTGACCGCCTTCGCGCCCGTCGCCGTCGCCCGCCCCCTCGCCGTCCGCCTCCACCAGGCCCTGTACGCCGCCCGCGAGGCCATCGACTACCGGCGCGCCACCGGCGGCATGGACGCCTTCGACGGCGCCGTCGAAGCCGGCGTCAGCCGCGAGCTGACCGAGGCCATCGGCGCGCTGGTGCGGGGCACCGAGGGCGCCGGGGTCGCCGTCGCCTGGGCACCCGCCGCCGGCGTCCCCGAGGGCTGCGCCCCGGGCGCCGAACCCGTCGAGTTCTCCCCCGGCGACCTGCCCGTGCTGCGCGAGGCCGCGGCCCGCTATCTGCACGAGGAACCCTCCGAGGCCGTGCGGATCACCGGCGCGGTGGTGCGGCTGCGCCGCTCCGGCCCGCGCGGCGAGGGCACCGTACGGCTGCGCGTCCTCGCGGGCGCCGAGGTGCCGCACGTCCGCGTCACCCTGGACGAGGAGGACTACCGGATCGCGGGCCACGCCCATCTCGTCGGCCTCCCGGTGCGGGTGCACGGCCGGCTGGAGCGGCGCGGCGGCTTCCGCAGGCTCACCGGCGCCTCCGGGGTCGTACCCGTACAGGTGGACGAGGCGGAGCGGGACCGGCTGATGAAATCCCTCCAGGAGAACCTGGACTTCTTCGAGGAGGCCTGCGGGGAGGCGTGAGGGGCCGGGGACCGACCGTAACCGTTTCGCGGTCGGTGCCCTCGGGTCGGTACGATCGCCTGTGCGCGCGCTCCTGGTATGGCGCCGCACCCACCTTCAGTCAGGAGAGACCGGTGTCAGACGTCCGTGTGATCATCCAACGCGATTCCGAGCGGGAAGAACGCGTGGTGACGACGGGCACTACGGCCGCCGACCTCTTCGCGGGCGAGCGCTCGATCATCGCCGCGCGCGTGGCCGGCGAGCTGAAGGACCTCGCGTACGAACTGTCCGACGGCGACGAGGTCGAGGCCGTCGAGATCGCCTCCGAGGACGGC
Organism: Streptomyces murinus; assembly: GCF_002154555.1. Taxonomy (GTDB): domain Bacteria; phylum Actinomycetota; class Actinomycetes; order Streptomycetales; family Streptomycetaceae; genus Streptomyces; species Streptomyces murinus. Next base: position 19,908 of record NZ_MUNF01000044.1, on the reverse strand, counting down.
CTGAACATCCTGCGCCACTCCACCGCGCATGTCATGGCGCAGGCCGTGCAGGAGCTGTTCCCCGAGGCCAAGCTGGGCATCGGCCCGCCGGTCAAGGACGGTTTCTACTACGACTTCGACGTCGAGAAGCCGTTCACGCCCGAGGATCTCAAGGCCATCGAGAAGAAGATGCAGGAGATCCAGAAGCGCGGGCAGAAGTTCGCCCGTCGCGTCGTCACCGACGAGGCCGCCCGCGAGGAGCTGGCCGACGAGCCGTACAAGCTGGAGCTGATCGGCCTCAAGGGTTCCGCGTCGCACGACGACGGCGCGGACGTCGAGGTCGGCGCCGGCGAGCTGACGATCTACGACAACCTGGACGCCAAGACCGGCGAGCTGTGCTGGAAGGACCTCTGCCGCGGTCCCCACCTGCCCTCCACCCGCCTCATCCCGGCGTTCAAGCTGATGCGCAACGCGGCCGCCTACTGGCGCGGCAGCGAGAAGAACCCGATGCTCCAGCGCATCTACGGCACCGCCTGGCCGTCCAAGGACGAGCTGAAGGCGTACCTGGAGTTCCTCGCCGAGGCCGAGAAGCGCGACCACCGCAAGCTCGGCGCCGAACTGGACCTCTTCTCCATCCCGGAGCAGATCGGCTCCGGCCTCGCCGTCTTCCACCCCAAGGGCGGCATCATCCGCCGCACCATGGAGGACTACTCGCGGCGCCGCCACGAGGAGGAGGGCTACGAGTTCGTCTACACCCCGCACGCGACGAAGGGGAAGCTCTTCGAGACCTCGGGCCACCTGGACTGGTACGCCGACGGCATGTACCCGCCCATGCAGCTCGACGAGGGCGTGGACTACTACCTCAAGCCCATGAACTGCCCGATGCACAACCTGATCTTCGACGCGCGCGGCCGCTCCTACCGCGAACTGCCGCTGCGCCTCTTCGAGTTCGGGACCGTGTACCGGTACGAGAAGTCGGGCGTCGTGCACGGCCTCACCCGCGCCCGCGGCTTCACGCAGGACGACGCGCACATCTACTGCACCCGTGAGCAGATGTCCGAGGAGCTGGACAAGACGCTCACCTTCGTCCTCGGCCTGCTGCGGGACTACGGTCTGACCGACTTCTACCTGGAGCTGTCCACCAAGGACGAGACAAAGTTCGTCGGCTCGGACGAGGCGTGGGAAGAGGCCACGGAGACTCTGCGTCAGGTCGCCGAGAAGCAGGGCCTCCCCCTGGTCCCCGACCCGGGTGGCGCCGCGTTCTACGGCCCGAAGATCTCCGTCCAGGCCAAGGACGCCATCGGCCGCACCTGGCAGATGTCGACGATCCAGCTCGACTTCAACCTGCCCGAGCGGTTCAACCTGGAGTTCACCGGTTCCGACGGCACCAAGCAGCGCCCGGTCATGATCCACCGCGCGCTGTTCGGCTCCATCGAGCGGTTCTTCGCGGTGCTCCTGGAGCACTACGCGGGCGCGTTCCCGGCGTGGCTGGCCCCGGTGCAGGCGGTCGGCATCCCGATCGGCGACGGTCATGTCGAGTACCTGGAGAAGTTCGCCGCGGCGGCCCGCAAGCAGGGCCTGCGCGTCGAGGTGGACTCCTCCTCGGACCGTATGCAGAAGAAGATCCGCAACGCGCAGAAGCAGAAGGTGCCCTTCATGGTCATCGCGGGCGACGAGGACATGTCGAACGGCTCGGTGTCCTTCCGCTACCGCGACGGCTCCCAGGAGAACGGCATCCCGGTCGACGAGGCCATCGCCAAGATCGCCAAGATCGTGGCGGAGCGGGCCCAGGTCTGACCCTGGCCGAGAAGGGCCCCCGGCGGACTTCGGTCCCCGGGGGCCCTGGCCTGTACGGGGGCCTTACGCCATATGCTGCGTAGCATGACGAGTGAGCCGGAGCAGCAGATCGGCGTGGGGACGCAGGACGCGTTCCAGCGCCTGTGGACGCCTCATCGGATGGCCTACATCCAGGGCGAGAACAAGCCGAGCGGCCCGGAGGCCGGAGACGGCTGTCCCTTCTGCTCGATCCCGGCCAAATCCGACGAGGACGGGCTGATCATCCGCCGCGGCGAGCATGTCTACGCCGTCCTCAACCTGTATCCGTACAACGGTGGCCATCTGATGACCGTGCCCTACCGGCACGTCGCCGACTACACGGAACTCACCGGGCCCGAGACCGCCGAGTTGGCGGAGCTGACCAAGCAGGCGATGACCGCCCTGCGCACCGCGTCCGGGGCGCACGGCTTCAACATCGGCATGAACCAGGGCGCGGTGGCGGGCGCCGGCATCGCCGCCCATCTGCACCAGCATGTGGTGCCCCGCTGGGGCGGCGACACCAATTTCATGCCGGTCGTCGGCCACACCAAGGTCCTCCCGCAGCTTCTCGCCGACACCCGCAAGATGCTGGCGGACGCCTGGCCCGCGTAGGCCGGGTACCGTCGCACGGAAGAGGGCGCCCCCCTACTCGGGGAGGCGCCCTCTTCGGGTTCCGGACGGGTTACGCGTCGTACAGATCCGCCTTGCGCGGCGACGGGTCCTGGATGGACCCGCTGAGCACCGAGGAGCGGTTGCCGAACTTCTCCGTGTCGACTCCGTGATCCTTGAGGACCTTGATCGCGGCCGAGTGCACGACCCGCAGCACCGGGGTGGCCGCGCGCAGCGCGTCGTCGGCCATGAAGCGGTGCTTCCACGGCTGGTCGGCCCAGGCGTGCCGCAGACCGAACGGCTCGGGCAGGCCCAGTGAGCCGCCGAGCCAGTTGAGCAGCGGCGGGTACCAGGCCAGCGGGGCGCGCACGGCGAGCCGTACGACCTCGTCCGTGGTCATCAGCGGCAGGTTGATCTTGCGGGTCTCCCAGAACTTGAAGGTCTTGGTGACCTCCTTGGTGCGCCCCTCCGGTTTGCTCCAGAACAGGCCGTTGACGGGGCCGAGCGCATGGCCGGTGACCTCGATGCGCAGCGTCTCGTGCAGCACGGTGACGGTGATCATCATGGTGATCACCAGCTGGCCGTCCCACAGCGTCCACTGCACGCCCAGGTAGTGCCGGTCGCCCTTGCCGAACTGCTGCTTGTTGCAGATGTCCTGTATGGCGTGCGGCTTGACCTGGAAGGCCTCCACGTCGGCGCCCTCGGGCCGGGACACCGCGCCCGCGCCCTCCGGGATGGGGGTGACGATCCAGTGCTTGACCGACGGCTTGGGGAAGCCCCCGGTGTTCAGCGGGCCGCGCTCCAGCAGGGCCAGCTGGTCATGGATGGCGCGGATGACGTCCCAGCTGCGGAACGGGTGGATCTCCCGGCCGGGGTCGTCGGACACCAGCTCCTCGGCGAGCTGCCAGGAGCCCCAGCGGGTGCCCATGCCGAGTATGCCCTTGGGGCCCGCGTAGAAGACCGAGTTGGACTGCTGTTCGGCGGTGAGCCGGGCCAGGGCCTCGCGCAGCGCGTCGGCCGCGGTCTGGTCCGGGCCGCGCGGCACCGCCTCGGGCACCTTGATGCCGACGCTGCTGCCGGACAGCAGGCCGTCCCAGCGGGAGCGCAGGTCCTGGGCGGTGCGCTCGCAGATCCGCTTGGCCAGGTACCAGCCGACGACGGGCAGCACCACGGCCGCCCGTGCGTACCACCCCCAGAAGCCGCCGAACGGCATCTTCCACAGGAACAGCGCCGCCAGCAGGCCCACACCGAGGAGCAGTGTGGTGGCCAGGGTGCCGGCCCGTTTGTCGTCCCGTTTGGCGACGAAGGCGCGCAGCTGGAAGACGAGCAGCCAGCCGATCAGGCCCGGCAGGAAGAGCACGCCGCACAGCACGGTCACGAGCGTCAGCCGGTTGTCGCGCTCGCGGCGGATGTTGTTGGCCGCCAGGCAGTGCTCGACCACGAACTGGGGTTCGGAGCCGAAGGACTGGATGAGCGGCTTGCGGCCGGCGCCGAGCATGCGGTCCACGACGGCGCGCGAGAACGCCTCGCCGAGGTTGGGCCTGAACAGGGCGATCCTGCCGCCCTTGACGGTGGACTGATGCCACTCGTTGTCCGCGTCCTTGATCTTGTCGACCGGGCCGTCCCGGTAGGCCGCGGAGGCCAGGGCGGCCGTCGCCGCCTGCTGGCCGTCGCCGGAGACGGGCACCTGGGGCCCGTCCCACTCCGTTCCAAACGACATTCCCGCCCCCATCGCCGCCGGTGTCGCTCCTGCGGCCTTCCCGACTTCCCTGCCCCGCACACCTGTTGGGCGCGTCGTCGTACCGGAACCGGACGGCCGGCGCGGGACGTGCCCAGGTGATCAGCGTATCGGCCGGCACCGACAAGCGGAGGGCGGACGGCCGAAGCCGTCCGCCCCGGTGCCCGGGAACTACCCGTCGTCCCCGCCCTGTTCGCGGATGCGTTCGGCGATCTGCGCCGGCATCGGCTCGTGCCGTGCGTACGCCCGGTCGAAGCGGGCCGTGCCGTGGGAGAGCGAGCGCAGGTCGACGGCGTAGCGGCCGATCTCGAACTCGGGGACCTCGGCCCGGATCAAGGTGCGTCCGGTGCCCAGCTGTTCGGTGCCGAGCACCCGGCCGCGGCGGCCCGACAGGTCGCTCATCACGGCGCCCACGTAGTCGTCGGGGACCAGGACGCTCACCTCGGCGACCGGCTCCAGCAGATGGATCCTGGCGTCGGCGGCGGCCTCGCGCAGGGCGAGGGCGCCCGCGGTCTGGAAGGCGGCGTCGGAGGAGTCCACCGAGTGCGCCTTGCCGTCGAGCAGGGTGACCCGGACGTCCACGAGCGGATGTCCGGCGGCGACGCCCTTGGCGGCCTGGGCGCGGATCCCCTTCTCCACGGACGGGATGAACTGGCGCGGCACCGCCCCGCCGACCACCTTGTCCACGAACTCGATGCCCGAGCCGCCGGGCAGCGGTTCGACCTCGATCTCGCAGATGGCGTACTGGCCGTGCCCGCCGGACTGCTTGACGTGCCGGCCGCGCCCGCTCGCCCGGTTGGCGAACGTCTCCCGCAGGGAGACCTTGTGCGGTACGACGTCCACCTGGACGCCGTAGCGGCTGCGCAGCCGTTCCAGCGCGACGTCCGCGTGCGCCTCGCCCAGGCACCACAGCACCACCTGGTGGGTGTCCTGGTTCTGCTCCAGGCGCATCGTCGGGTCCTCGGCGACCAGCCGGGACAGCCCTTGCGAGAGTTTGTCCTCGTCGGCCTTGCTGTGCGCCTGGATGGCGATCGGGAGCAGTGGGTCCGGCATCTGCCAGGGCTCCATCAGCAGCGGGTCGTCCTTGGCGGAGAGCGTGTCCCCGGTCTCGGCGCGGGCGAGCTTGGCCACGCTCACCAGGTCGCCGGCGACGGCCTGGGTGAGGGGCCGCTGCTGCTTGCCGAAGGGCATGGACAGGGCGCCGATCTTCTCGTCGACGTCATGGTCCTCGTGGCCCCGGTCGGTCAGGCCGTGTCCGGAGACGTGCACGGTCTGGTCGGGGCGCAGGGTGCCGGAGAAGACGCGGACCAGGGAGATGCGGCCGACGTAGGGGTCGGAGGCGGTCTTGACGACCTCGGCGGCCAGCGGTCCTTCGGTGTCGCACGGTGTGAGCTCGCGGGCCTTTCCGTCGGGGGTGGTCACGCCGGGCACCGGGTGTTCGAACGGGGTCGGGAAGCCGCCCGTGATCAGGTCGAGCAGTTCCACGGTGCCCAGGCCCTGGCGGGCGCCGTCGGCGGCGGGGGCGGCCGCGAGCACCGGGAAGAAGCGGCCGCGGGCCACGGCCCGCTCCAGGTCCTGGATCAGGGTCTTGATCTCGACCTGTTCGCCGCCGAGGTAGCGGTCCATGAGGGTCTCGTCCTCGCTCTCGGCGATGATCCCCTCGATGAGCCGGTTGCGGGCCTCGTCCAGGTCGGGCAGCTGGTCCGCGCCGGGTTCGGACTCCTTGCGTTCGCCGGTGGAGTAGTCGAACAGTTTGCGGGTGAGCAGCCCCACCAGGCCGGTGACGGGCGCGTGTCCGTCGGGGCCCTCGGCGCCGCGCAGCGGCAGGTAGAGGGGCAGGACGGCGTCCGGGTCGTCGTCGCCGAAGGCCTCCGCGCAGATCCGGGTGGTCTCCTCGAAGTCGGCGCGGGCCGCCTCCAGGTGGGTGATCACGATCGCCCGGGGCATCCCGACGGCCGCGCACTCCTCCCAGACCATGCGGGTGGAGCCGTCCACGCCGTCCGAGGCCGAGACGACGAAGAGGGCCGCGTCCGCGGCGCGCAGACCGGCCCGCAGCTCTCCGACGAAGTCGGCGTATCCGGGGGTGTCCAGGACGTTGATCTTGATGCCGTCCCAGGCGACCGGCACCAGGGACAGCTGGACGGAGCGCTGCTGGCGGTGCTCGATCTCGTCGTAGTCGGAGACGGAGCCGCCGTCCTCCACGCGGCCCGCCCGGTTCACCGCCCCGGCGGTCAGCGCGAGGGCCTCCACCAGGGTCGTCTTGCCCGACCCGGAGTGGCCGACCAGCACCACATTCCGTATGGACGCGGGCCGGTCGGCCGTCAGAGCCCTGCCGGCGGCCCCGGGGTGTGTCTGAGTCTTGTCGCCCATGATCCTGCCTCCCGTGCACGGTGAGGTCATCGGGGCGCGGACACGCGAACCGCGTGCTGCGGCGGCTTCGGCGACGCCCGCGGTTATTCGAGCTTTCCACTCCCGTCACGTCGCGTCCATACGACGGACCCCGCGACGGACCCGATCCCGCCGCAGGCGCCCGGCGCGGGGGCCGTACGGTGCCCCGCGCCGGGCGCCGCGCGGGGTCGTACGCACCGCTCCCGGGCGGCTTCGCGCGAGCCCGGCGCACCACCTCGGCGCACGGGCCGCGGGTGCCCGCCCGCCACGCGTACGCGCGCGTGGCTACGATGGGCCAGCCGGCGGCCATCAGGGCCGCGGCGACACCGACCGTCGGGAAGGCCATGCTGAACAAGTACGCGCGTGCATTTTTCACGCGTGTCCTCACACCGTTCGCCGCGTTTCTCATCCGGCGGGGGGTGAGCCCCGACACGGTCACGCTGCTCGGCACGGCGGGCGTGGTGGCGGGCGCGCTGGTCTTCTACCCCCGGGGCGAGTTCTTCTGGGGCACGGTCGTGATCACCCTGTTCGTCTTCTCCGACCTGGTCGACGGCAACATGGCCCGTCAGCTGGGCCGTTCCAGCCGCTGGGGCGCCTTCCTGGACTCCACCCTGGACCGGGTCGCCGACGGCGCGATCTTCGGTGGCTTCGCGCTCTGGTACGCGGGGCAGGGCGACGACAACATGATGTGCGCGGTCTCGATCTTCTGCCTGGCCAGTGGCCAGGTGGTGTCGTACACCAAGGCGCGCGGCGAGTCGATCGGGCTGCCGGTCGCCGTCAACGGTCTGGTCGAGCGTGCCGAGCGGCTGGTGATCTCGCTGGTCGCGGCCGGTTTCGCGGGTCTGCACACGTTCGGTGTGCCGGGCATCCAGTGGCTGCTGCCGATCGCTCTGTGGATCGTGGCCGCGGGCAGCCTGGTCACGCTGATCCAGCGGGTCGTCACCGTGCGCCGTGAGTCGGCGGAGGCCGAGGCGGCCGCGCGGGACGCGAGCGGGGCGGCGAAGTGAGCGTCTCGGACCGGCTCAGCGACGCGCTGTACGGCGCGGGCTGGAGCACCGTCAAGAAGCTCCCGGAGCCCGCCGCCGCCCGCCTGGGGCGGACCGTCGCGGACCTCGCCTGGAAGAAGCGCGGCAAGGGCGTGCTGCGCCTGGAGGCGAACTACGCGCGTGTCGTGCCCGGCGCGAGCCCCGAGCGCCTCGCGGAGCTCTCCCGCAGGGGGATGCGCTCCTATCTGCGCTACTGGATGGAGTCCTTCCGGCTGCCCGCCTGGAGCCCCGAGCGGATCAGGACGGGCTTCGACCCCAAGGACATACACCACCTGACCGAGGGCCTGGACGCGGGCAAGGGCGTGATCCTCGCCCTGCCGCACCTGGCCAACTGGGACCTGGCCGGCGCCTGGGTCACCACCGAGCTGCGCACCCCGTTCACCACAGTCGCCGAACGCCTCAAGCCCGAGACGCTCTACGACCGCTTCGTCGCCTACCGCGAGGGCCTCGGCATGGAGGTGCTGCCGCACAGCGGCGGCGCCGCCTTCGGCACCCTGGCCCGCAGGCTGCGCGACGGCGGCCTGGTCTGCCTGGTCGCCGACCGCGATCTGTCCGCCTCCGGCGTCGAGGTCGACTTCTTCGGCGAGAAGGCCCGGATGCCCGCGGGCCCCGCCCTGCTCGCCCAGCACACCGGCGCCCTGCTGCTGCCGGTCACCCTCTGGTACGACGACTCACCCGTCATGCGGGGCCAGGTCCACCCCCCGATCGAGGTGCCCGACTCAGGCACCCGGGCCGAGAAGGCGTCTGTCATGACACAGGCCCTGGCCGACGCCTTCGCCACCGGGATCGCCGAGCACCCGGAGGACTGGCACATGCTCCAGCGGCTGTGGCTCGCCGACCTCGACCCCGCGAAGGGACCCGCGTGAGAATCGGGATCGTCTGCCCGTACTCCTGGGACGTGCCCGGTGGCGTCCAGTTCCACATCCGCGACCTCGCCGAGTACTTCATCCGCCTCGGCCACGAGGTCTCGGTGCTGGCCCCGGCCGACGACGACACCCCGCTGCCGCCGTACGTCGTCTCGGCGGGCCGCGCGGTCCCGGTGCCGTACAACGGCTCGGTGGCCCGGCTGAACTTCGGCTTCCTGTCGGCCGCGCGGGTACGGCGCTGGCTGCACGACGGCGCCTTCGACGTGGTGCACATCCACGAGCCGACCTCGCCCTCGCTCGGCCTGCTCACCTGCTGGGCGGCGCAGGGCCCGATCGTGGCCACCTTCCACACCTCCAACCCGCGCTCGCGGGCGATGATCGCCGCGTACTCGATCCTCCAGGCCGCCCTGGAGAAGATCAGCGCCCGGATCGCGGTCAGCGAGTACGCCCGGCGCACCCTGGTCGAGCATCTGGGCGGGGACGCGGTGGTCATCCCGAACGGTGTCGACGTCGACTTCTTCGCGAAGGCCGAGCCCAAACCCGAGTGGCAGGGGGAGACGATCGGCTTCATCGGGCGGATCGACGAGCCCCGCAAGGGCCTGCCGGTGTTGATGAAGGCCCTGCCGAAGATCATGGCCGCCCGGCCCACCGCGCGGTTGTTGGTCGCGGGCCGGGGTGACGAGGAGGCGGCCGTCGAGCACCTGCCCGCGGAGCTGCGTTCCCGGGTGGAGTTCCTCGGCATGATCAGCGACGAGGACAAGGCCCGGCTGCTGCGCAGCGTGGACGTGTACGTGGCGCCCAACACCGGCGGCGAGAGCTTCGGCATCATCCTGGTCGAGGCCATGTCCGCGGGCGCCCCCGTGCTCGCCTCCGACCTCGACGCCTTCGTCCAGGTCCTCGACCAGGGCCGGGCGGGCGAGATCTTCGCAGGCGAGGACGCCGACGCGCTCGCCGACGCCGCCGTACGGCTGCTGGCCGACCCGGAACGCCGGGCCGCGCTGCGCGAGCGCGGCAGCGCCCATGTGCGGCGCTTCGACTGGTCCACGGTCGGCGCGGACATCCTCTCCGTCTACGAGACGGTCACGGACGGCACCACGGCGGTCGCGGCGGACGAGCGGTCGACGGGGCTGCGGGCGCGGTTCGGGCTGGCGCGGGACTGAGATCCCGGGTGCGCCGAGGGCTTGTCCGGGACCAAAACCTCGTGCGGGAGTGAGAGCCTCGACGCGGCAGTGAAACAGGTGCCTTCCGGGCGCGCCTCCGGTGGGCCGAAGGGGTGCCGATAGCCTTCCCGCGTGACCGCAACCCTCATCTGGATCCTCGTCGCCCTCCTCGCGATCGGCGTCTACCTGAGCTGGACCGCAGGACGCCTGGACCGGCTGCACGTACGGATGGACGCCGCCCGCGCCGCGCTCGACGCCCAGCTGCTGCGCCGCGCCTCCGTGGCCCAGGAACTCGCCACCTCCGGCGTGCTCGACCCGGCCGCCTCGATCGTGCTGTACGAGGCCGCGCACGCCGCCCGGCAGGCCGAGGAGGAGCAGCGGGAGGTCGCCGAGAGCGAGCTGAGCCAGGCCCTGCGCGCGGTGTTCGCGGAACCGGCCCAGGTGGAGGCGCTGCGCGAGGCGCCCGGCGGCGAGGACGCGGCCCATGAGCTGGCCGAGGCCGTGCGCCGGGTCCCGATGGCCCGCCGCTTCCACAACGACGCCGTGGGCGCCGCCCGCAGGCTGCGCGAGCACCGCAAGGTCCGCTGGTTCCGGCTGGCAGGCCATGCCCCCTTCCCGCTGGCCTTCGAGATGGACGACGAACCCCCCGCCGCCCTGGTGGAACGGGTCGCCTGACCGCCCCTCACCTGGCATTCCCAGCGAAAACGAGCCACCGGCTTTCCATTGGCCCTTGCTGTGGCCTGGTCCCCTCGCGTTTCCTCGGTGCAGCAGAGAACCCTCTTTCCCTTCAGTGAGGTCGCCCGTGTCCACCACCGAGAACCAGGCTCCCGAGACCGGCACCGCCCGCGTGAAGCGCGGCATGGCCGAGCAGCTCAAGGGCGGCGTCATCATGGACGTCGTCACCCCGGAGCAGGCGAAGATCGCCGAGGACGCGGGCGCCGTCGCCGTCATGGCCCTGGAGCGGGTCCCGGCCGACATCCGCAAGGACGGCGGCGTGGCCCGGATGTCCGACCCGGACATGATCGAGGGCATCATCGAGGCCGTCTCGATCCCGGTCATGGCCAAGTCCCGCATCGGCCACTTCGTCGAGGCCCAGGTCCTTCAGTCCCTCGGCGTGGACTACATCGACGAGTCCGAGGTCCTCACCCCGGCCGACGAGGTCAACCACTCGGACAAGTGGGCGTTCACCACCCCGTTCGTGTGCGGTGCCACCAACCTGGGCGAGGCCCTGCGCCGCATCGCCGAGGGCGCCGCGATGATCCGCTCCAAGGGCGAGGCCGGCACCGGCAACGTCGTGGAGGCCGTGCGCCACCTGCGCCAGATCAAGGGCGAGATCGCCAAGCTGCGCGGCTGCGACAACAACGAGCTGTACGCCGCCGCCAAGGAGCTTCGCGCCCCCTACGAGCTGGTCAAGGAGGTCGCCGAGCTGGGCAAGCTCCCCGTGGTGCTGTTCTCCGCGGGCGGCGTGGCCACCCCGGCCGACGCGGCCCTGATGCGCCAGCTCGGCGCCGAGGGCGTGTTCGTCGGCTCCGGCATCTTCAAGTCCGGCGACCCGGCCAAGCGCGCCGCCGCCATCGTGAAGGCCACCACCTTCTACGACGACCCGAAGATCATCGCGGATGCGTCGCGCGACCTCGGCGAGGCCATGGTCGGCATCAACTGCGACACCCTCCCCGAGACCGAGCGCTACGCGAACCGCGGCTGGTAACCACAGGCCACAGGTATCCACATCCCATGAACACTCCTGTCATCGGTGTCCTGGCGCTCCAGGGCGACGTACGGGAGCACCTCATCGCCCTGGCCGCGGCGGACGCCGTGGCCAGGCCGGTGCGGCGCCCCGAGGAACTCGCCGAGGTCGACGCGCTCGTCCTGCCCGGCGGCGAGTCCACCACCATCTCCAAACTGGCCGTGCTCTTCGGCGTGATGGAGCCCCTGCGCGCCCGGGTGCGCGCCGGCATGCCCGTCTACGGCACCTGCGCGGGCATGATCATGCTGGCCGACAAGATCCTCGACCCGCGCTCGGGCCAGGAGACCATCGGCGGCATCGACATGATCGTGCGCCGTAACGCCTTCGGACGTCAGAACGAGTCCTTCGAGGCCGCGATCGACGTGCGCGGCGTCGCGGGCGATCCCGTTGAGGGCGTCTTCATCCGCGCCCCCTGGGTGGAGTCCGTGGGCGCGGACACCGAGGTGCTCGCCGAGCACGGCGGCCATATCGTCGCCGTCCGCCAGGGCAACGCGCTCGCCACGTCGTTCCACCCGGAACTGACCGGTGACCACCGGGTGCACGCCCTGTTCGTCGACATGGTGCGCGCCAACACCGGCTCGGAGTCCTTGTAGGATCTCAGGCGTTCGTTCATAGATGGGTAACGCGAAGGAGACAGGCAGATGTCCGGCCACTCTAAATGGGCTACGACGAAGCACAAGAAGGCCGTGATCGACGCCAAGCGCGGCAAGCTCTTCGCGAAGCTGATCAAGAACATCGAGGTCGCCGCGCGTATGGGCGGTGTCGACCTCGAAGGCAACCCGACGCTCTACGACGCCGTCCAGAAGGCCAAGAAGCAGTCGGTCCCGAACAAGAACATCGACTCCGCGATCAAGCGCGGTGGCGGTCTCGAGGCCGGCGGCGCCGACTACGAGACGATCATGTACGAGGGCTACGGTCCGAACGGTGTCGCGGTGCTCATCGAGTGCCTCACCGACAACCGCAACCGCGCCGCCTCCGACGTGCGCGTGGCCATGACCCGCAACGGCGGCAACATGGCCGACCCGGGCTCGGTGTCGTACCTCTTCAACCGCAAGGGCGTCGTCATCGTCCCCAAGGGCGAGCTGAGCGAGGACGACGTGCTCGGCGCCGTCCTGGACGCCGGTGCCGAGGAGGTCAACGACCTCGGTGAGTCCTTCGAGGTGCTCAGCGAGGCCACCGACCTGGTCGCGGTCCGCACCGCCCTCCAGGAGGCCGGCATCGACTACGACTCCGCCGAGGCCAACTTCGTCCCGACCATGCAGGTCGAGCTGGACGAGGAGGGCGCCAGGAAGATCTTCAAGCTGATCGACGCCCTGGAGGACAGCGACGACGTGCAGAACGTCTTCGCCAACTTCGACGTGAGCGACGAGGTCATGGAGAAGGTCGACGCGTAACGCGTACGGCTGACCGACCGGGCCGACGGGACACACCCCGTCGGCCCGTCGCGTTGCCGGGTACCGGTGCGGACGTCAACAGGGGCGTTGGTGCGCGGCGTTGTCAGTGCCACCCGATAGCCTGCACAAACAGGTGATCGAGCGGTCGGAGGGAGGGGCCCGTGCGGGTACTGGGGGTGGACCCGGGACTGACCCGGTGCGGGGTCGGCGTGGTCGAGGGGGTCGCCGGACGCCCGCTCACCATGATCGGCGTCGGTGTCGTGCGCACCCCCGCGGACGCCGAGCTGAGCCGCCGGCTGCTCGCCGTCGAGCAGGGCATCGAGGCGTGGCTGGACGAACACCGGCCCGAGTTCGTCGCCGTGGAGCGCGTCTTCAGCCAGCACAATGTGCGCACCGTGATGGGCACCGCCCAGGCCAGCGCCGTCGCCATGCTGTGCGCCGCCCGCCGCGGCATCCCCGTCGCGCTGCACACCCCCAGCGAGGTCAAGGCCGCCGTCACCGGCTCGGGCCGCGCCGACAAGGCCCAGGTCGGCGCCATGGTCACCCGGCTGCTCCGGCTCGCCGCGCCCCCGAAACCCGCCGACGCGGCCGACGCCCTCGCCCTCGCCATCTGCCACATCTGGCGCGCCCCCGCCCAGAACCGCCTCCAGCAGGCCGTCGCCCTGCACACCGCCCACGCAACGAAAGGCCGTACGGCATGATCGCCTTCGTCAGCGGCACGGTCGCCGCGCTCGCCCCCGACGCCGCGGTGGTGGAGGTCGGCGGTGTCGGCATGTCCGTCCAGTGCACCCCGGACACGCTCTCCACACTCCGCCTCGGACAGCCCGCCAAACTGCACACCTCCCTGGTCGTGCGCGAGGACTCGCTGACCCTGTACGGCTTCGCGGACGACGACGCCCGCCAGGTCTTCGTCCTGCTCCAGACCGCCAGCGGCGTCGGCCCCCGCCTCGCCCAGGCCATGCTCGCCGTGCACTCCCCGGACGCGCTGCGCCGCGCCGTCGCCACCGGTGACGAGAAGGCCCTCACCGCGGTCCCCGGCATCGGCAAGAAGGGCGCCCAGAAACTGCTCCTGGAACTGAAGGACCGCCTCGGCGCCCCCGTCGGCACCGCCCCCGCCATCGGCGCCCCGGTCACCCAGGGCTGGCGCGACCAGCTGCACGCGGCCCTCATCGGGCTCGGCTACGCCACCCGCGAGGCCGAGGAGGCCGTGACCGCCGTGGCCCCGCAGGCCGAGGCGGCGGGCGGCACCCCGCAGGTCGGCCCGCTCCTGAAGGCCGCCCTCCAGACCCTGAACCGCGCCCGCTGACCCCCACCCCTGTTGAGGCACACCACATGAACTGGGACGACACGGCCGACACCGGTGACACGCCCGCCGCCGAGCGACTGGTGGGCTCCGCCGCCGACCGCGAGGACCAGGCCGTCGAGGCCGCCCTGCGCCCCAAGGACCTCGGCGAGTTCATCGGCCAGGAGAAGGTCCGCGAACAGCTCGACCTGGTGCTGCGGGCGGCCCGCGCGCGCGGCGCCACCGCCGACCACGTCCTGCTCTCCGGCGCCCCCGGCCTCGGCAAGACCACCCTCTCGATGATCATCGCCGCCGAGATGGGCGCCCCCATCCGCATCACCTCGGGCCCCGCCATCCAGCACGCCGGCGACCTCGCCGCGATCCTCTCCTCCCTCCAGGAGGGGGAGGTGCTCTTCCTGGACGAGATCCACCGCATGTCCCGGCCCGCCGAGGAGATGCTCTACATGGCGATGGAGGACTTCCGCGTCGACGTCATCGTCGGCAAGGGCCCCGGCGCCACCGCCATCCCCCTCGAACTGCCCCCGTTCACCCTGGTCGGCGCCACCACCCGGGCCGGCCTGCTGCCGCCCCCGCTGCGCGACCGCTTCGGCTTCACCGCGCACATGGAGTTCTACGAGCCCCGCGAACTGGAGCGCGTCGTGCACCGCTCCGCGCAGCTCCTGGACGTCGGCATCGACACGGACGGCGCCGCCGAGATCGCCGGCCGCTCCCGCGGCACCCCCCGTATCGCCAACCGCCTGCTGCGCCGCGTCCGCGACTACGCGCAGGTCAAGGCGGACGGCGCGATCACCCGGGACATCGCCGGTGCCGCCCTCGCCGTCTACGAGGTCGACGCACGCGGCCTCGACCGGCTGGACCGCGCCGTCCTGGAGGCTTTGCTGAAGCTTTTCGCCGGCGGCCCCGTCGGCCTGTCCACCCTGGCCGTCGCGGTGGGGGAGGAGCGGGAGACCGTCGAGGAGGTCGCCGAGCCCTTCCTGGTCCGCGAGGGACTGCTGGCCCGCACCCCGCGCGGCCGCGTCGCCACGCCCGCCGCCTGGACGCACCTCGGCCTCACCCCGCCCGGCGCCGGCACGGCGGGAAACGGACAACCGGACCTGTTCGGGACGTGACGCCACCGCCCCCGGGCGTCCCTCCGCTTCGGCAGTGGCCCGGTGCGGAACCCAGGTGCCATGCTGGGCGTTGTTCCATGTGTGCGGACTCGCTTAGACTCCGCCGATGCCGCCCTTGTGGGCGGCGCCGACACACCCCCATCCCCGAAAAGGCCGCTCTCCGTCGCGGTCGCGCGAAGGAAATCCCGTCCCGTGAATCCGTATACCCTTCTCCCGTTCATCGTGCTCATCGCGGCCATGTTCCTGATGACGCGCTCTGCCAAGAAGAAGCAGACTCAGGCCGCGCAGATGCGCAATGAGATGCAGCCCGGCTCCGGTGTCCGCACGATCGGGGGAATGTACGCGACGGTCAAGGAGGTCAATGAGGACACCGTCCTCCTGGACGCCGCTCCCGGCGTCGACCTCCTCTTCGCCAAGAACGCGATCGGCGCCGTCCTCACCGACGACGAGTACAACCGCATCGTGCACGGCATCGAGCACGACCTGAAGTCCGACGCCGACATCGTCCCGGACGACGCCTCCTCCCTCACCGAGACCGACGAGACCGACGGACCTGCCGCCGCTGCCGCCGCCTCCGACGACAAGATCGACCTCGGTAAGAAGGACGCAGACGAGGACACCGCCGACGAGTCCGAGGCCGCCGAGGCCTCGACGGAGGACAAGCCGAAGAAGTCCGACGGCGATTCCGACGCGAAGTAGTCACGCCCCGGTGGTGCGCGAGACGGCATAATCACGCCCCGCGCACCACCGGGCGCGTCTGTTTCCCGCACGGGGAGCCCGACACCAGTCATGGCCGCCGAGCGCCGACCGGGCGCCGGAGCGGTCCGAGAGGGAGTACGAGAAGGTGGCAGCACCTAAGAAGGGCCGGAGCGCGAGCGCCCAGAGCAAACCAGGGCGCTCACTGGCCCTGATCCTGATCGCCATCGTGGCGCTCACCGGAGGGATGTTCGCCTCCGGGCACACCACCCCGCGTCTCGGCATCGACCTCGCCGGTGGTACGAGCATCACGCTCAAGGCGAAGGCCGACCAGGGGTCCGCGGTCAACAAGGCCAACATGGACACCGCGGTCGAGATCATGAACCGCCGTGTCAACGGTCTCGGCGTCTCCGAGGCGGAGGTGCAGACCCAGGGAACCGACAACATCATCGTCAACATCCCGCGGGGCACCAACTCCAAGGAGGCCCAGCAGCAGGTCGGCACCACCGCCAAGCTCTACTTCCGGCCGGTTCTGGCCAGCGAGCCCAGCGGCGCCGCGGCCAGCCCCTCGCCGAGTGGCTCCCCGACCGCCGGCTCCTCGCCCAAGCCGGGCTCCAGCTCCTCCCCGAGCGCCTCCTCCTCGCAGAAGGCCTCCTCCCCGTCCTCCTCGGCGTCCTCGTCGTCGAGCACGTCCCCGACCTCCTCCGCGACCACGCAGGGCCGTGCGGTCACCGACGCGCTCAAGGCCGGCTCCAGCCCCTCGCCGAGCGCGACGCCCACCGGTGGTTCCTCCCCGAAGCCGACCCCCTCGGCCTCCGGCGGCACGGACACCGCCAAGCTCCAGGCCGCGTACACCGCCCTGGACTGCTCCAACAAGGACGACCGCGCCAAGGCCGGCAACAACGCCAAGCCGGGCGACCCCACCATCGCCTGCGGCAAGGTCGGCAAGGGCTACTACAAGTACCTGCTCGGCCCGGCCGGCGTGGACGGCACCGAGGTGAAGAAGGCCCAGGCCGTCTTCGACACCCAGGGCGCCTCCGGCTGGCAGGTCCAGATGACCTTCAACTCCACGGGTGCCAAGAAGTTCGCCGACATCACGGGTGAGCTGGCCAAGAACCAGGCCCCGCAGAACGAGTTCGGCATCGTCCTGGACGGCGAGGTCGTCTCCAGCCCGTACGTCAGCCAGGCCATCACCGGCGGCCAGGCGGAGATCTCCGGCAGCTTCACGCAACAGGACGCGCAGAGCCTCGCCAACATGCTGTCGTACGGCGCGCTGCCCCTCTCCTTCCAGGAGCAGTCCGTCACCACCGTGACCGCCGCGCTCGGTGGCCAGCAGCTGCACGCCGGTCTGCTCGCCGGCGCCATCGGCCTCGCCCTGGTCGTGCTCTACCTGGTGGTCTACTACCGCGGCCTGTCGCTCGTCGCCATGGCCTCGCTGCTCGTCTCGGCGGTCCTCACCTACGTGATCATGTCGCTGCTCGGCCCGACCATCGGCTTCGCGCTGAACCTGCCGGCCGTCTGTGGCGCCATCGTCGCCATCGGTATCACCGCCGACTCGTTCATCGTGTACTTCGAACGCATCAGGGACGAGATCCGCGAGGGCCGCTCGCTGCGACCCGCCGTCGAGCGTGCCTGGCCGCGCGCCCGGCGCACCGTCCTGGTCTCCGACTTCGTGTCGTTCCTCGCCGCCGCCGTGCTGTTCATCGTGACCGTCGGCAAGGTCCAGGGCTTCGCGTTCACGCTGGGTCTGACCACCGTGCTCGACGTGGTCGTCGTCTTCCTGTTCACCAAGCCGCTGATGACCCTGCTCGCCCGCCGCACGTTCTTCGCCAACGGCCACAAGTGGTCCGGCCTCGACCCGAAGAGCCTCGGTGGCAAGCCGCCGCTGCGCCGCACCCGCCGTCCCGCCGGCCCCGCCGGCCCTGTCGACCCGAAGGAGGCGTGAGCGATGTCGAAACTCGGTTCCATCGGCGCCCGGCTGCACCGCGGTGAGATCAGCTACGACTTCATCGGCAAGCGCAAGATCTGGTACGGCGTCTCCATCCTGATCACCATCACGGCCATCCTCGGCCTGGCGGTGCGCGGCCTGAACATGAGCATCGACTTCCAGGGCGGCGCCGTCTTCACGACGCCGACCAACATGAGCACCTCGGTCGCTCAGGCGGAGTCGTACGCCAAGGACGCCTCCGGCCATGAGGCCGTCGTGCAGAAGCTCGGCAACGGCAGCCTGCGCATCCAGGTCGCCGGCCTGGACACGGCCAAGTCCGACCAGGTCAAGGAGAGCCTGGCCAAGGACCTGAAGCTCAACCCCGAGAAGCTCGCCGCCGACCTGGTCGGCCCGAGCTGGGGCCAGGAGATCGCCAACAAGGCCTGGGAGGGCCTGGCGATCTTCATGGTGCTCGTCGTGATCTACCTGGCCATCGCCTTCGAATGGCGCATGGCCGTCGCGGCCCTGGTCGCGCTGATCCACGACATCACCATCACGACCGGTATCTACGCCCTGGTCGGCTTCGAGGTCTCGCCCGGCACGATCATCGGTCTGCTGACCATCCTCGGTTACTCGCTCTACGACACGGTCGTCGTCTTCGACAGCCTCAAGGAGCAGACGAAGGACATCACCAAGCAGACCCGCTTCACCTACAGCGAGATCGCCAACCGGTCGATCAACGGCACCCTGGTCCGCTCCATCAACACCACGGTCGTCGCCCTGCTGCCGGTCGCCGGTCTGCTCTTCATCGGCGGCGGCTTCCTCGGCGCCGGTGACCTCAACGACATCTCGCTGTCGCTGTTCGTCGGCCTCGCGGCCGGTGCGTACTCCTCGATCTTCATCGCCACCCCGCTGGTCGCCGACCTCAAGGAGCGCGAGCCCGCGATGAAGGCGCTCACCAAGCGGATCATGGCCAAGCGCGCCCAGGCCGCCTCGGAGGACGGTCCCGTCACCGCCGGTGGCGACGACGCCGAGGACGCCGCGCCCGCCGTGGTCGGCCCGCGCAACCAGCCCTCCTCCCGCGGCCGCGGCCGCGGCCGGCAGGCGGGCAAGCGCCGATGACCGACATCCAGGAGCTGCTGCTCAGCCGCATCCGTGACGTGGCGGACTACCCGGAGCCGGGAGTGATGTTCAAGGACATCACGCCGCTCCTGGCGGACCCCGCCGCGTTCACCGCCCTGACCGACACGCTCGCCGGCATCGCCACGGCCACCGGCGCCACCAAGATCGTCGGTCTGGAGGCCCGGGGCTTCATCCTCGGCGCCCCGGTCGCCGTCCGCGCGGGCCTGGGCTTCATCCCGGTCCGCAAGGCCGGCAAGCTGCCCGGTGCCACCCTGCGCCAGGCCTACGACCTGGAGTACGGCTCGGCCGAGATCGAGGTGCACGCCGAGGACCTGACCTCCGGCGACCGCGTCCTGATCGTGGACGACGTGCTGGCCACCGGTGGCACCGCCGAGGCGGCCGTCCACCTCATCCAGCGCGCCGGTGCCGAGGTCGCGGGCCTCGCGGTCCTGATGGAGCTGGGCTTCCTCGGCGCCCGCACCCGGCTGGAACCGACCCTCGCCGGAGCCCCCCTGGAAGCCCTCCTCCAGGTCTGACCTGGCTCCGGTCAGCAGCAACGCCGTACGGCCGCCCCGGCACCCCGCCGAGGCGGCCGTACGGCGTTCCCGGCCAGGACCTCCCGGCGCTCCACGTCCCGGTCCTCCCGGCTCCGCGCGTCCCGTGCATCACCGCCCGGCCACCTCCAGGAATCCCAGGTGCACCTCTGGCGTTACCGGGGTAGTCGGTCCCTACGATCCGCCTGAAGGCGATCCGCGGCGGTGGGATCGCTACCATGGGGTCTCCGGAGCCTGACCGGGGGACCCGGAACGTGCACGAGGAGCCCTCTTGCCAGACGAGGCCCAGAGACTGACCGCCGCCAAGCCCGAGCCCGCCTCGGCGCCCGCGGCCAAGCCCGCGCCCACTGTGTCGACCGCCAAGAACGACACCCACGGGGCGGTCGAGCACGCCCCGGCCGCGCCCGTCGAGAAGTCCGCGGAGTCCTCGCGTCCCAAACCGGCGACCCCCGCCG
>NZ_MUNF01000439.1 GCF_002154555.1 Streptomyces murinus | reverse complement strand
GGCCCCCGTCCCCCGTGTTTCCCCCGTACCTCAGGCGACCAGTTCGCCGAAGGCGCTCTCCTCGTCACGGCCGAAGCTGAGGACCTCGTCCTCGCGCAGCCGGCGGAGCGAGCGCCAGATGCTGGACTTCACCGTGCCGACACTGATGTTGAGTATGTCCGCGATCTCCGGGTCCGTACGGCCCTCGTAGTAGCGCAGGACCAGCATGGTGCGCTGGAGCTCGGGCAGCCGGGCCAGCGCCTGCCACAGGACCGCGCGCAGCTCGGTGCCGCGCATCGCGTCCGTCTCGCCGGGCGTCTCGGGCAGTTCCTCGGTCGGGTACTCGTTGAGCTTGCGGCGCCGCCAGGCGCTGATGTGCAGGTTCGTCATCGTGCGCCGCAGGTAGCCGCCGACGGCCGCCTTGTCGCTGATCCGGTCCCACGCCCGGTAGGTCGAGAACAGCGCGCTCTGGAGCAGGTCCTCGGCCTCGAAACGGTCGCCGGTCAGGTGGTAGGCGGTCGCGTACAGGGAGGCGCGACGCTCCTGGACGTAGGCGGTGAACTCCGCCTCCGTCAGCGAGCGACGCTCCCCCGTGTCCTCCTTGTACGCGCTTCCCCCGTGCGTGTCCCCCGTACGCGCGTCGATCACCGACATGTAGGGCTGCTGCCCGTACACACCGTGCTGACGCCCGGCACCGCGAGCGCACCCCCGCCCTCCCCCACGCTCGAACGCACTCGCGCGGGAGGCACCCCCTTCAGCACCGGACTTCTCCGAACCCCGGTGCACGTCGTGCAGACGCGTGACCACTGCGCTGGTGCTGATGCTGTGCAGCGTGTTCATCTCGCGCTCCCCGTCGTGGACTTCCGGTGCTTCTGTCCCGCTCCGGGCCTCGCCCGGTCGTACCCCGAGCCCTCGCCCGGTCGTACCCCGGACCCTCGCCCGGTCGTGCTCCGGGCTGTTCCGGCCATTTCGGCCGGATCCGGCTGCTCGCCGTGCCCGTGACGAAAAGCCTGCCGGGGTGACTTCATCGGTGTGTCCCCCGACTGTCACAGACCTGTCACAGGGCCCCCGGCCATCGGCGCCGTCACAGGAAGTGCACAGCCGGTGGCGCTAGCCCGGAGCGGGTCGTGGGGATCCTGCGGGGCTGTGGCCGACAGGTCGTACGACACCCCGTCCATGGGCCAGAATGAGCGGGTGCCTTCCCTGTTGCTGATCGAGGACGACGACGCCATCCGTACGGCCCTGGAGCTCTCACTGACGCGCCAGGGACACCGTGTGGCCACCGCTGCCAGTGGCGAGGACGGTCTGAAGCTGCTGCGCGAGCAGCGGCCGGACCTGATCGTGCTGGATGTGATGCTGCCCGGTATCGACGGGTTCGAGGTGTGCCGGCGCATCCGGCGCACGGACCAGTTGCCGATCATCCTGCTGACCGCGCGCAGCGACGACATCGACGTGGTCGTCGGACTGGAGTCCGGCGCCGACGACTATGTGGTCAAACCGGTCCAGGGCCGGGTGCTGGACGCCCGGATCCGGGCCGTGCTGCGCCGCGGCGAGCGCGAGTCCAGCGACTCGGCGAGCTTCGGCAGCCTGGTCATCGACCGCTCGGCGATGACCGTGACGAAGAACGGCGAGGACCTCCAGCTCACCCCGACCGAGCTGCGGCTGCTCCTGGAGCTGAGCCGCCGCCCGGGCCAGGCGCTGTCCCGCCAGCAGCTGCTGCGGCTGGTGTGGGAGCACGACTACCTGGGCGACTCCCGCCTGGTGGACGCGTGTGTGCAGCGGCTGCGCGCCAAGGTGGAGGACGTGCCCTCGTCCCCGACCCTGATCCGTACGGTCCGTGGTGTCGGCTACCGCCTGGACACTCCTTCGTGAGCGATACGCGAGGGGGGCCGCGCGGCTGGTCCGCGGGGCGCAAGGGGGGTCTGTCCCGGCTCAGGTTCACCAGTCTGCGGCTGCGGCTGGTCGTCGTCTTCGGCCTGGTCGCGCTCACCGCCGCGGTGTCGGCGTCGGGCATCGCCTACTGGCTCAACCGCGAGGCGGTGCTCACCCGCGCCCAGGACGCGGTGCTGCGCGATTTCCGCCAGGAGATGCAGAACCGCGCGGGCGCGCTGCCCGTCCATCCGACCCAGGACGAACTCCAGCGCACCGCCGGGCAGATGGCGTCCAGCAGTCAGAGCTTCAGCGTGCTCCTGGTCGGCCAGGACGCGCGCGGCAAGACGGTGTACGGCAACTCCGGTGGCATCAACGGGTTTTCCCTGGAGGACGTGCCCAAGTCGCTGCGCACGGCGGTGGACCGGCAGCAGGAGATCAGCGACACCAACAAGCAGCCGTATCACCTGTACTGGCAGCGCGTCGTGGACCACGGCACGCCGTACCTGGTCGCCGGCACCCGGGTGATCGGCGGCGGTCCGACCGGCTACATGGCGAAGTCCCTGGAGCCGGAGGCGAAGGATCTCGACTCGCTGGCCTGGTCGTTGGGCATCGCGACCGGCCTCGCGCTGATCGGCGCCGCGCTGCTCGCGCAGGCCGCCGCCACGACCGTACTGAAGCCGGTGCACCGCCTCGGGGTCGCCGCCCGCCGCCTCGGCGAGGGCAAGCTGGACACCCGGCTGCGCGTGTCCGGCACGGACGAACTCGCCGATCTGTCCCGGACGTTCAACAACGCGGCGGAGGCACTGGAGAAGCGGGTCGCGGACATGGCCGCGCGGGACGACGCCTCCCGGCGCTTCGTCGCCGACATGAGCCATGAGCTGCGTACGCCGCTCACCGCCATCACCGCCGTCACGGAGGTGCTGGAGGAGGAGCTGGACGCGGACGCGGGCAGCATGGACCCGATGATCGAGCCGGCCGTCCGCCTGGTCGTCAGCGAGACGCGCCGCCTGAACACCCTGGTCGAGAACCTCATGGAGGTCACCCGCTTCGACGCGGGCACCGCCCGGCTGGTCCTGGACGACGTGGACGTCGCCGACCAGATCACCGCCTGCATCGACGCCCGCGCCTGGCTGGACGCGGTGGAACTGGACGCCGAGCGCGGCATCCACGCCCGCCTCGACCCGCGCCGCCTCGACGTGATCCTCGCCAACCTGATCGGCAACGCCCTCAAGCACGGCGGCTCACCGGTCCGGGTCTCGGTGCGCGAGGCGTCCGACTCGGTGGTCATCCGGGTCCGCGATCACGGCCCCGGCATCCCCGAGGACGTCCTCCCGCACGTCTTCGACCGCTTCTACAAGGCCAGCGCCTCGCGCCCCCGTTCGGAGGGCAGCGGCCTCGGCCTCTCCATCGCGATGGAGAACGCGCACATCCACGGCGGCGAGATCACCGCCGCCAACTCCCCCGAGGGCGGAGCCGTGTTCACCCTCCGATTGCCCCGGGACGCCTCGGAACTGACGGAGGAACCGGACGGGAGCAGCGAGAAGAAGAACGGCAACGGCAGCGCGACGCAAGGGAAGGAGGGGTGATGGCGATGACGACGACGATGACGATACGACGACGATCACGACACGGGCGCCGATGGCTCGCCCTGCCCCTCCTGGGCGCCCTGCTCACCGGCTGCGGCATCCGCGCCACCCAGGTACCGACCGACTTCGGCCCGGCGCCCTCGCGGGTCCCCTGCTCCCTGACGGGCTCGGGCCAGGCGACCCAACAGGGCGTGCCCGTGCAGGTCTTCCTGCTGTGCGGGTCGTCCCTGGTGACGGTGGACCGTACGGTACGAGTCCCGGAGGGCACCCCCGACGACCGCCGCCGGGTGATGGTGGCCCAGGGTCTGCTGGACCAGCTGGCCACGGCACCCTCCTCGGCGGAACGTTCCGC
>NZ_MUNF01000438.1 GCF_002154555.1 Streptomyces murinus | reverse complement strand
GTCCGCGCGCGGACCCGCGACCTTGCCGGGGGCGGCCGAGACGAGCGCGGGGGTGTAGTAGTTCAGGCCCAGCGCGTTCAACGGCGCCTTGGCCGCGGCGAGGTCGCCGTCCTGTACGAACGACCAGTCGGTGACCGAGGCGGTGTCCGCCAGCAGCGAGGCGGGGTACGCGCCGTGCAGCATCGGACCGTGGAAGACGCCGTTGGCCAGGTCGTCGATGCGCCGCACCGCCGCGAGGTCGGCCGGGTCCTGCGAGAGCGGCCGCACCACCGAGGAGTTGAGGCTGACCGCGATCTGGTTGCGGGTGGGCATCACCGAGCGCAGCGCCGAGACGGCGAGGCCGTGGCCCAGGTTGAGGTGGTGCGCGGCGCGCAGCGAGGCCGCCGGGTCGGTGCGGCCGGGGGCGTGCACCCCGGAGCCGTAGCCCAGGAAGGCGCTGCACCAGGGCTCGTTGAGGGTGATCCAGTGCTCCACCCGGTCGCCCAGGGCGTCCCCGACGAGCTGGGCGTACTCCGCGAACCGCAGCGCGGTCTCCCGCTCCGGCCAGCCGCCCGCGTCCTCCAGCTCCTGCGGCAGGTCCCAGTGGTAGAGGGTGACGGCGGGCTGGATGTTGTGCTCCAGCAGGTCGTCCACGAGTCGGCGGTAGAAGTCCAGGCCCACCTGGACCGCGGGGCCCCGGCCGGTCGGCTGCACCCGGGACCAGGAGACGGAGAACCGGTAGGCGTTCAGGCCGAGGTCGGCCATGAGCGCGACGTCCTCGCGGTAGCGGTGGTAGTGGTCCACGGCGATGTCACCGTGGTCACCGCCCGCCGTCCTGCCCGGGGTATGGCTGAACGTGTCCCAGATCGAGGGGGTGCGGCCGCCCTCCCGTACCGCGCCCTCGATCTGGGACACGTTC
>NZ_MUNF01000437.1 GCF_002154555.1 Streptomyces murinus | reverse complement strand
TCCTCGGACAGCGCGCCGCGCATGCCGACGGGGCGGTTGTCCGCGGTGTGCGTCGCGGTGACGAAGTCCCAGGCGCGGCGCGCTGTCCGAGGAGTACCTGCGCCGGATCGCGGTGCTGCGCCTGTACCGCACCGATCCGACCAGCCGGATCGGCGTCATCCAGCGGGTGCAGGTCCGCTCCCGCACCATCAATGTGCAGCCCCCCTCCTGGAGCGGTGAACAGGTGCCCGACAAGCCGGTCTACCGGATGCTGCCCTGGTGGACGGTGAGTGCCGTCGAGGCCGCCGGAGGTGTGCGGTGAACCAGCCCTCTCAGTTCCCCTCGCGCGGGTCCGCCCAGGTCCTCTCGCGCGGGCTCGCCCGTGTCACCGAGGCGGCGCTCGGGCCGTACCAGAGCGCCGTGATCCGGATCGGCTTCGCCGGTACCTGGCTGTTCTTCCTGCTGCGCGAGTTCCCCCACCGCCAGGAGCTGTACGGCCCCGACGGTCCCTGGGACTGGAACATGGGCCGACGGCTGATCCTGGACAACCACGCCTTCACGGCCCTCATGTGGTCGAGCGGGCAGCTGTGGTTCGAGTGCGTCTACGCGCTCGCGATCTTCGCCAGTGCCGCGCTGCTGCTCGGCTGGCGCACCCGTACGGCGTCCGTGCTGTTCATGGTGGGCGTCCTGTCGCTCCAGAACCGCAGTGTCTTCGTCGGCGACGGCGGCGACAACGTGTTGCACCTGATGGCCATCTACCTCGTGTTCACACGCTGCGGACAGGTGTGGTCTCTCGACGCGCGGCGCAGGGCGCGCGAACAGCGGATCCCCACCGACTGGACCGGCCTCACCCTGTGGACGGTCCTCGGCTTCGTCCTGGTCATGATGACCGCGGCGGGCCGGCTCTTCGACAGCGCCTGGCTGATCCCCGTCCTGCTGTGCGCGGCGTGGGTGGGTCTCGCCCTGTGGTGGCTGGTCCAGCGGCTGGCGCGCTCGGCCGAGCCGCGGATCCTGCTGGACGTGATCGCCAACGTCCTGCACAACGGGGCCCTGGTGGTGATCATGGCCGAGGCGTGCCTGATCTACGCCACGGCCGGCTGGTACAAGATCCAGGGCTCCCGCTGGCAGGACGGCACCGCCGTCTACTACCCGCTGCACCTGGACTACTTCTCGCCCTGGCCCGGTCTCGCCGATCTGATGTCCACCAGCGGCACCATCCTGATGGTCGTGGCGTACGGCACCGTCATCGTGCAGGTCGCCTTCCCGTTCACCCTGCTCAACCGGCGGGTGAAGAACGTGCTGCTGGTGCTGCTGATGACGGAGCACTTCGTGATCGCGATCGTGCTCGGCCTGCCGTTCTTCTCGCTGGCGATGATCACCGCGGACGCGGTCTTCCTGCCGACGTCCTTCCTGCGCCGGGTCGGTGCCTTCGCCGCCCGCGCGCGGGGACGGTTCGGCAAGGGCGGCGGCGAGGACGGTACGGTGCCCGCGCCCCGCGCCCCGGAGGACAGCACGCCCGGCCGCGTAGGGTTCACGGCATGACCGACCCGTTGATCCGCTGGCGCGAGCACGCCGCCGGTGCCGTGCTGCTCGACGGCTTCCACGCCCTCAAGCACGCGCTGCGTTTCGGGGCCGAGGTACCGGTGGCGGTCACCACCGACCGGCGGGCCGCGCTCGCCCTGGCCGAGGAACTCGCCGGGGACGTACGGGAGACCCTGGACGGTCTGCTCATCGAGGTGCCCGAGCAGACGTACGCCGCGCTCCTGGCCCGCCCGCATCCGACGGGGGTCGCCGCGCTCGCCGTACGACCCGCCCGTGCGGCCCATCTGGAGGCGCTCGCCCGGATGCCGCGCACCGCACCCGTGGTGGTCCTCGACAACCCCCGCAACCTCGGCAACGCGGGCGCGGTGATCCGGCTGGCCGCCGGTTTCGGGGCGACCGGCGTGGTCACCACCGGCACGCTCGACCCCTGGCACCCCACGGTGGTACGCGGCGGCGCGGGCCTGCACTTCGCGACCGCCGTGGAGCGCCTCGGCGTCGACGAGCTGCCGCCCGGCCCGCTGTTCGCCCTCGATCCCGAGGGCGAGGACATCAGGGGCACCGAGCTGCCCGATGACGCCGTGCTCGCGTTCGGTTCGGAGCGCACCGGTCTGTCGGCGGAGGTACGCGCGCGTGCCGACCATCTGCTGCGGCTGCCGATGCGCCCCCAGGTCTCCAGTTACAACCTCGCCACCAGCGTGGCGATGACGCTGTACCACTGGAGCGCCACCGCGGGCGCACCCGCCGCGTAGCCTTCGCGGCCGTCGGGAGAAGAAACCCGCTTCTCCCGACGGCCCTTTCCGCTAGCCCTGGTGGCGCACCTCGACCACCCGGAAGCGGTTCGCCACGAAGGCGCCGTCGCACAGGGCCGCGTTCGCCGCCGGGTTGCCGCCCGAGCCGTGGAAGTCGGAGAAGGCGGCCGTCTGGTTCACGAACACCCCACCCGTGAGGTTGAAGGACAGCTGGGCGGCCTCCTCCAGGCACACCTCCTCGATGGCCCGCTCCACCTCGCTGTCCGTGGTGTACGCGCCGACCGTCATCGCGCCCTTCTCACGGACCGTGCGCCGCAGCAGCTCCACCGCGTCGGTCACCGAGTCGAGGGCGACGGCGAAGGAGACCGGGCCGAAGCACTCGCTCATGTAGGCGGCCTCGGCGTCCGGCTTGGCGCCGTCCAGCTTGACGATCACCGGGGTGCGCACCACCGCGTCCGGGAACTCCGGGTTGCTGATCTCCCGCGAGGCGAGGGCGACCTCGCCGAGACCGGCCGCGGCCTCCAGCCGGGCCTTGACGTCGGGGTTGACGATCGCGCCCAGCAGCGCGTTGGCCCGCGCGTCGTCGCCGAGCAGACCGTCGACCGCGCGGGCGAGGTCGGCGGTGACCTCGTCGAAGGTCTTCGGGCCCTGGTCGGTGAGGATGCCCTCGCGCGGGATCAGCAGGTTCTGCGGGGTGGTGCACATCTGGCCGCTGTACAGGGACAGCGAGAACGCCAGGTTGGACAGCATCCCCTTGTAGTCGTCCGTGGAGTGCACGATCACCGTGTTGACGCCGGCCTTCTCCGTGTAGACCTGCGCCTGGCGGGCGTTTGCCTCCAGCCAGTCGCCGAAGGACGTCGAACCGGTGTAGTCGATGATCCGGATCTCCGGGCGGGTGGCGAGGGCCTTGGCGATGCCCTCGCCGGGACGCTCGGCGGCCAGCGCGACCAGGTCGGCGGCGAAACCGGCCTCGGTGAGCACCTCGCGGGCGATCCGCACGGTCAGCGCGAGCGGGAGCACCGCGCGCGGGTGCGGCTTGACCAGGACCGCGTTGCCGGTCGCCAGGGAGGCGAACAGGCCCGGGTAGCCGTTCCACGTCGGGAAGGTGTTGCAGCCGATGACCAGGCCGATGCCGCGCGGCACGGGCGTGAAGTTCTTGGTGAGCACCAGCGGATCGCGCTTGCCCTGCGGCTTGGACCACTCGGCGCTCTCGGGGGTGCGGACCTGCTCCGCGTACGCGTACGCCACCGCCTCCAGACCGCGGTCCTGGGCGTGCGGGCCGCCCGCCTGGAACGCCATCAGGAAGGCCTGGCCGCTGGTGTGCATGACGGCGTGCGCGAACTCGTGCGTCCGGTCGCTGATGCGCTTGAGGATCTCCAGGCAGACCACGGCACGCACCTCGGCGCCCGCGTCCCGCCAGGCCGGCTGCCCGGCCTTCATCGCGGGCAGCAGTACGTCCAGGTCGGCGTGCGGGTAGCTCACGCCCAGCTCGATGCCGTACGGCGAGATCTCACCGCCCACCCAGTCGTCCGTGCCCGCCTGGCCGAGGTCGAGGCGGGTGCCGAGCAGGGCGTCGAAGGCGGTCTTGCCCGCGGCCGCGTCCAGGCTGCCGTGTTCGCCGTACGCCTTGGGGTGCTCGGGGTGCGGGGACCAGTACGCGCGCGTGCGGATCGCTTCCAGGGCCTGGTCGAGAGTGGGCCGGTGCTTCGCGATCAGCTCGGGGGCGGTCAGTTCGGCGGCCATGCGGGACCAACTCCTCGTCTGGAGAACTCGTCTTCGAGTTCCGGACCTGGCGGAAAGAGCAGCGGGATGGGACGGTCAGGGCTAGAGTAACCGAACGATCGGTCGGTTCAAGGGGGTCCGCCGCATCTGTGGAAAACCCCGTGCGGGAGGATCGCGCACATGACAGCACTCGACCTCAGCAGCCCCGTGGCCGTCGTCGGCACCGGCACCATGGGCCAGGGCATCGCCCAGGTCGCACTGGTCGCCGGCCACCCCGTGCGGCTCTACGACACCGCACCCGGGCGGGCCCGGGAGGCGGCCGCGGCGATCGGCGCGCGCCTGGACCGGCTGGTGGAGAAGGGCCGGCTCGACGCCACCGCCCGGGACGCGGCCCGCGCCCGTCTCGCACCCGCGGAGGCGCTCGCGGAGCTGGCCGACTGCGGCCTCGTCGTGGAGGCCGTGGTGGAGCGGCTGGACGTCAAGCAGCGGCTCTTCGGCGAGCTGGAGGACGTCGTCGACGAGGACTGCCTGCTCGCCACCAACACCTCCTCGCTGTCGGTGACGGCGATCGGCGGCGCCCTGCGCCATCCGGGCCGCTTCCTCGGCCTGCACTTCTTCAACCCCGCGCCGCTGCTGCCGCTGGTCGAGGTCGTCTCCGGGTTCGCCACCGACGTCACCTCGGCCACCCGCGCCTACGAGACCGCCCGCGCCTGGGGCAAGACCCCGGTGGCCTGCGCGGACACCCCCGGCTTCATCGTGAACCGGATCGCCCGGCCCTTCTACGCCGAGGCGTTCGCCGTCTACGAGGCCCAGGCCGCCGACCCGGCCACCATCGACGCGGTCCTGCGCGAGTCGGGTGGCTTCCGCATGGGCGCGTTCGAACTCACCGACCTGATCGGCCAGGACGTCAACGAGGCGGTGACGCACTCGGTGTGGCAGGCCTTCTTCCAGGACGTGCGGTTCACCCCCTCGCTGGCCCAGCGCCGCCTGGTGGAGTCCGGCCGCCTGGGCCGCAAGGCCGGCCACGGCTGGTACGACCACGGGGAGGGCGCCGAGAAGCCCGAGCCGCACACGGCCGACAAGGAGCAGCCGCCCGCCTATGTCCTCGCCGAGGGCGATCTCGGCCCCGCCGCCGAACTGCTCGCGCTGATCCGCGAGGCGGGCATCCAGGTCCGTACGGAGGACGGCGACGAGGACGGCCACCTGGAGCTGCCCGGCGGCGGCCAGCTGGTCCTCGCCGACGGCCAGACCTCCGTG
>NZ_MUNF01000436.1 GCF_002154555.1 Streptomyces murinus | reverse complement strand
GCACCGTGCAGACCGTGGACGTCGGCGATCAGCAGCCAGTGGTCGCCGGCGTCCACGGTCTGCACGGTGCGGCACTCGGCGTAGGCCAGCGCGATGTCGGTGAGGATCGGCGCGCCCCCGGCATGCGCGGAGGGCTCCCAGACGAGGCCCGCGAACTTGTCAGGGCCCTTGTCGGCGAAGGTGCGGGAGGCCTGCTCACCGGACTCGGCGAGGAAGTTGACCACGAAGGCGCCGGAGGCGGCCAGTGCCGGGAACGTCTGGGAACTCTTGCCGACCCCGACGAGCAGCCTCGGCGTCGCGGCCGAGACCGAGCAGACGGCGTTGCAGGTGAAGCCGCGCGGCCTGCCCTGCTCGTCCAGCGCCGTGACGATGGCGACGGCCGTCGGGAAGGAGCCGAAGATCTTGCGGAACCGCTCGCTGTCTAGGGACATGTGGATCTCACCATGCTTTCGGATTCAGAGCAGTTCGTGCTCGAGCTCGCGGATCACCTTGTGTGCGTTGTCGATCTCGACGGGGTCGGGATGCACCAGGAACACCGCGCCCGGCGAGGAGTTGAGGTCCACGGTCGGCCGGGTGGGCGCGCCGTCGGCGATCCGGAACCGGACGCTCTCGAAGGCGGGGATCCGCTCCAGCGCGGACGTGATGGCCGCGAGCGGCAGCGGTACGGCACGCCGCGCCATGAGGTTGACGCAGCGCGCCCGCTGGAGCACCGGGTAGCGGGCCGGGCGCCCGGCGAGCGCGACGCCGTCGCCCGCGTGGCAGTCGAGGGTCAGGCTCACCTGGTCGGCGCCGGTGCACAGGTCGAGCGCGGCCGGGTTGGCAAGGCCCGAGATGCGCGCCCCGGTCTCCAGGAGCAGCGGGCCCCGCGCGGTGAGGATCAGCTCGCTGTGCGCGGGCCCGTCGGTGATGCCGAGGGCGTCCAGCGAGCGCGCGATGTACGGCAGGATGATGTCGAGCACCGGGTCGTCCGGCGTCAGCAGGTCCTCCGCCTCGTAGATCCGGCGGCCGCCCTCCCGTACCTGCTTGCGGCTGATCCAGGCGTCGGTGAACCAGTGACTCCCGTCACGGCTCACGGTGTTGACGATGTACTCGTCCCCGGCGAGGTACTCCTGGGCGAGCACCTCCTCGTTCACCCGGAGCATGATGTTGGTCTTGCCGAGGACGGCCCGGCAGGCGTCCAGGACCTCCTGCTCGCTGTCGCAGGTGTAGACGTCGTCGGAGCCCGCGCTGTCCAGCGGCTTGACCACCAGGCGCGCGATGTCCGGGTGGCGGCGCCACCAGTCGAGCAGTTCGGCGGGGTCGCCGGAGCGGCACTGCCGGGCCGTGGGCACACCCGCCCGGGAAAGGGCGCCCATCATCAGGGACTTGTCCCGGCGGGCGGCGGACAGCGCGGGGTCGTTGCCGCGCAGCCCGAGCCGGTGGGCCAGTTCGTCCGCCACCTCGACGCCGAACTCGCTGGCGGCGACGACACCCACGGGACGCCGCGCCGCCAAGTGGGCCAGGACGTCGGCCTCGTGGCCGGGATAGGTGAGGTCCTCGGCGAGCAGCGCGGTCGGCAGGCTCGCGCCGAAGGTGCCGGAGGCGAGGTCGCGGGAGCGCACATGCAGGACGCGATGGGTCTCGGCCGCCTGACGGGCCAGCATCGAGCCCGTGGAGAACGCGTCCACCAGGACCAGGGCGGGCCGGTCCTGCCGGTCTTGCGGGACAGTCATGGGTGGGGAACCAATCTGGGCTCGGACGACGCGCTGTCGTAGCGCTCCGCCACGTGGTTGAGCATCCCGTACAGGTCGTCGGAGGAGAGCCGGCCGGCCGTACGGGAGGTGGGGGTGCTCAGGGGCAGGTTTCCGGTGGACCCCCAGGCCAGCGCCCCGCGTTCGTCGATGACGCAGGTCGTCGCCGACCTGTTGTCGGGGTGGAGGCAGTAGGGGATGTCGAGCAGACCGAGCCGGAACGCCTCGGTCAGCGCGGTGCCGATGTCCGCGTCGAGGTCCAGCACCGCCGCCACGATGGCCCGTGCCTCGGCGAGCGTCTCCTCGTAGTACGCGTCCTCCTCGGCGCTCCGGGCGGCCGCCGGTCCGCGCGCGGCGGCCGCGGCGAGCCGCAGCGCGGACAGGTTCTCCGAGACGCTCGGGATCTGCCACGCCTCGGAGACCGTCTTGACGATCAGCCGCTCGCAGCCCGCGTCCCGGGCGAGCCGCGCGCTGTCCTCGATGAGCGCGCTCGCGCCCGCCGGGGTGCGCGGGAACAGGCCCATGTACGTGTACAGGACCACATGCCAGGTGGCGTCCCCCAGCAGCTCGGCCGCGAGGGTGCGCAGCGCCCGCAGCGCCCCGCGGTCCTGTGCCGGAAGGGTGCCCTGCGCGTAGCTGAAGGACATGTGGCGCAGCCCGTGGGCACGGAAGAAGCAGCCCTCCAGCACCGCCGTCGCCACCAGGATCGAGGGCGGGCAGAGCTGGCCGAGCAGACAGCCGCCGAAGCTCTCGATGTGCCCGTGCTCGGTCTCCCCGGCCAGCAGCAGGCAGCTCTCCGACCAGGCGCGCACCGCGTCCGCGAGGGGCAGCCTGCTGTAGGGCAGGCAGTAGGAGACGGGGCCGCCCTCGGTGGCGTCCAGGCCGACCTCGACCAGCCGCCGGAACACGGCCAGCGGCAGCGCCGTACCGTGCCGGACCTGTACGGGGAAATCCGGTCCGTACAGGTCCGCCAGCATGTCCCGGGTGGCGGCCGCGGGGTGGGAGACGAGCGGGTAGCCGTTCAGCTCCTCGTCCGCGGCCAGCCGCTCCAGCGGGGTGGTGTGGTCGCCGACCCGGGTGTAGCTGTCGATGGTGATCGTCCCCACCACGGGGAAGTCGAGGGCGGCCACCTCGCGCAGCCCGGCCGCCATCGCACCGATCCTGCCGAAGCCCATGCGGGGCTGCACGACCAGGGTGCGGTCGGCCCGGCGGCCGGCCACGAACCGGTCGAGGTAGCCGGTCACCGCCCTGAGATCAGTTCGGTGGCGGGGGCTCCGCTGGCCGGGTCGATGGTGGCCACGTGGTACTTGTGCGGGTCGCCGGCCCGGACGCGGGAGATGATCGTCCCCGGGGCGGCGAAGTCGACCAGGCTGCTGGCGTAGAGGGTGCGCAGATGGGTGAGGCCGAGGCCGGAGACGTCCCTGAGCCAGGCCGCGATCTCGTCGTCCGCCGCGCCGTCCGCGCCGAGCACCGCGTGGATACGGTCCGCCGTGTCCGCCCGGTCGGGGTGGCAGCGGTCGAGGAAGGCGGCCAGCCGCGCGCCGCGGTCGGTGAAGGGCGAGAACACCATGGCCACCAGCGCCTCTTCGGACAGCCCGAACGCCTCCCGCGCGAACTCGTCGGAGAGCTTGCGCCGGTGGACCCGCTTCTCGGCCGTGTCGTAGCGGCCGAGCGCCAGGTCGACGAGGTTCTGCGGCATCTCCTTCTTGTGCATCAGCTCCTCGGCCAGCTCCAGGTACTCGGCCAGGCCCTCGTCGTACGTCCGGCCCTGGACGAACTCGGCGCGCAGCGCCCGCAGATGGGCCATCAGGCCGGGGTTGGCGCAGTCGGACTCGCTGAAGCTGAAGGCGAGTTCGTCGAACTGGAACCCGAGGAAGTCGACGATGAGGTCCCAGTGGTCGTGCACCCGGTAACTCACCAGGTCGTAGACCGAGATGAACTGCGGCTGCATCGAGCGGTCGCCGGTCGAGACCTCGCGCTCGGCGAGTTCGCTCTCGCTGTCGTCGCCGAACAGCTCGCGGAAGTAGGTGTCGCCGATGCCGCGCAGGGCCAGCAGGATGCCCCGGAAGCCCATCGTGCGGCACTCCTGCACATCCACGCCGGATGCCTTGGCGAGCCGCATGATCCAGGCGGAGTACAGGAGTTGCTCGCGCCGGGAGTCGCCGGTCATCACCACGTCGACGCCGCCGTCGAACCAGGCGGCGCGGCCGTAGAAGTCGGCGACGGCCAGGTTGCAGCTGTTGCAGAAGGTCGGCCGGCCGTCGCCCGCGGCACGGTGGCCGTTCATCAGGACGTCGACGCGGTTGATCTCGATCAGGTGCTCGGGCAGCGGCAGATCGACATGGAAGGGGCGGACCAACGTGTGGTCGATGGTCAGCAGTTCCGCCCGGTCGTCGTCGAGCAGGCCGAGCGCCCGGTAGACGCGGTCGATGTTCTCCATGACGGCCCGGGGCACGCCCGCGTGCCGCATGTTGGCGACGCGCAGCGTGAAGGTGCGGCCGAAGTTCAGCGCCAGATGCAGCTGCACCGCGCGCACGAACGCGACGACGTACGTGCTGTCCTTGCCGCCGCCGTAGGCCACCATGACCTTGTAGTCGGGCAGCGCGTCGATGCCGCCCGCGGCCTCCACGAGCCGTTCCCCGGTCGCCTTGACGCCGTCGAGCTCCACATCGCTGAGGAAGCCGGTCAGCTGGGCGTGCAGCGTCGGGTACCGCTCGTTCGCGGGCTCCCCCGTGTGCTGGTTCATATGCGTATGGCCTCGAATTCGAAGGTGTCGATGATGCGGTGGATGTCGGCCTCCACCTGGGCCTCGTCGTCGTCCAGGAGGATGAAGCGGCCGCTGTGCAGGGCGTCGTAGGAGCCGCCCGGCTGGAGCACCTCGCCGACCGGGGGCAGCAGTTCCCGCCAGATCGAGGGCACGCTCGCGCGCAGGGAGACGGCCTTGGTGACCTGGGCGGGCAGCTCGGCCGGCTTCGGCACGCACAGCCAACCACCGGAGGGGTCACCGGACTTGGTGGTGATCTCGGCGATGGACTCGCCGCCCACGGCGCGCAGCCAGACCTCGAAGAGGTTCACCCCGAAGAGCTTGTTCAGCAGATGCGGCACCTCGCTGCCGCCCACCCGGCCGCCGATCTCCAGGAAGACGAGCTCGTCGCCGGGCGTGACGAAGACCTCCAGGTGGAAGGGGGTCGCGCGGATACCGAGGGCGGCGACGCACTCCCGGCTGAACGCCTCGATACGGTCCCGCAGTTCACTGTTCTGCACCACGACCGAGCCGAGCGGGGCGCCGAGGCCGAAGGCCAGGCAGTCGTTCACATAGCGGGAGACCACCTGGAAGGGGATCTCCGCGTGGTCGTCCGCGTAGCCGTCGATGTGGAAGATGCGGCCGGTGACGAACTCCTCGATCTCGTACCGGGACAGGTCGAGGGTGGGCAGCAGCTCGATGAGCCGCCGCTCGTCCTCGACACGGTGCACGCCGATGCTGGCGGCGCCGTCGACCGGTTTGAGGATCACCGGGTAGCCGGCGGACCGCGCGAACTCCACCGCTGCTTCCGGCGTTTCGCAGTCGCCGAAGCGCGGGACCCGGACGCCCTTGAGGGCGAGGATCTCCTTCATCCGCACCTTGTCGCGGTAGACCGCGACCTCGTCCGGGGTCGGGCCGGGGATGCCGAGGTCCCGGCGGACCCGGGCGGCGATCTCCAGGGTGAACTCGGACAGCGCGACGAGCTGGTCCACCGGGCCGACCCGGCGGGTGATCTCGGCGACCGCGTCCCGCAGCGCCTCGAAGTCGTTGACGTCGTCGACCTGGACCTGCGCGGCGATCTTCGCGGGATCGGCGAGCACGCCCTCGGCGCCGAGCGGGTCCACCACATAGCTGACCCGGTGGGCGTCGTGGTCGATGAACTCCTCGTAGCGGGTGAGCTCGTTGTCCCAGCGCACCCCGTCGGAGAAGCGCGGCCAGCGGTTGACGATGACGATGTGCATTCAGACTGCTCCTGCGATCATGAGTTCCGGGTTGTCCCACGGCGGTACGGGGGCGGACGGCGGCTGCCAGGCGGCGAAGCCGTGCTGCTTGCCGTGGTGGAGGAAGTCCCGGAAGCGCGGGACGGCTTCCTCGCCGTTGAACACGTCGGTCCAGCCCTGGTCGATCAGATCGCGGCGCACCCGGTCGTTGTCCGACTCCGAGGTGGTCAGCTTTCCGCCCACGACACAGGGCAGTTCGATGCCCCGGCTCCGGAGCTCGGTCATCAGGACCCGGGCGCCGTGGTGGCCGTGCCCGTTGATGCTGGAGACCACGAGCAGATCGGGGCGGTGCTCCTCGATGCCGCGCAGCACCACCGGCACCGGGGTGCAGCTGCCGAGGTTGCGCACCAGGCCGCCGTGCTCCTCCAGGAGCTTCTGGAGATAGACCAGGTTCCAGATGTGGGAATCGGACTCGACGGTGCTCACGAGGCACCGGAAGGACGTACTCAAGACTGCACTCCTACGGGAAGTCGTTCACGATCCGTGAGCGTCCGGCGGAAGCTGCGCATGGTCAGAGGCAGGAGGACGGCGCCGAAGACGCTGAGCACGACGGCGAGCACGCCCACCAGGCGCTGCGGCCCGTACGTGGCCCCGACGCTGCCGACCAGCAGTCCTGCGATGGGGTACGACAGGAGGTTGAGCAGGTAGAAGGGCCCCATCACCTTGCCGAGGTGCTCCCTGGGGATCACCTTCACCCGCTGGGTGCGGTTGAAGACGTTGTAGTACGCCGTCCCGGTGAGCACCGCGATGAACAGCACGGCGTAGACCGGGAACGAGCCGGCGACGCCGATCAGCAGCAGCGCGGCGCACAGCACCGCGAAGCCGAGCGCGCCCAGCAGCGAGACCTCGAACCGCTTGAGGACCAGCGGGATCACCAGCAGGTTGACCAGTCCGACGACGCCGACGCAGGTGTTGAGCAGCGCGAACGACCAGTCGGGCGCGGCGAAGACACCGGTCACCAGCGCCGCGTTGGCGCTGAGCACCGAGGCCACCACGAGGTTGATGCCGAAGTTGAGGAAGCCGAGCAGCAGGACGGGGCGGTTGCCGGTCATCAGCTTCCAGCCCAGGCCCAGTTCGCGCAGGGTGGCCCGCGCGGTCACCGGCTCGGTCGGCCGCTCGCCGCGCGGCAGCGGCAGCCAGCAGGCGGCGGCGAGGGCGAACACGGAGGCGGCCACGGCCAGCAGCCACACCTTGCCGATCAGCGCGGCGGCGAGCGTCGCGAGCGCGGGACCGAGGGCCATCGCGAGCAGTTCCATGTTCTGCACCAGCGCCTGGGTACGCGCCATGGCCTCGCCCGCCGCCAGCTGGGGCACCATCTTCTCGACCGACATACGGGTCGGCGCGACCAGCACCGAGAGGACCGCGCCGCTGGTCATCAGGGCGGGTGTGGTCCAGCCGGGCCGGGTCAGCAGGACCAGCACGACCACGGCGAGCGCGAGGGCGCGGGCGCCGGTCACGACGGAGAACAGCCGGGCGCCGCCGTCCCGGTCGGCGATGAGGCCGGCGAAAGGATAGGCGATCAGACCGGGCAGCCACTCCAGCGCGAACGCGAAGCCCAGCGTGGAGACCTGCTTGGTGTCCTGGAAGAGCAGCAGCGGCACCGCGAACATCACGACCTGCTCGGCCATCAGACCGAGCAGCACGCCCGTGCCGAACAGGTGGCGGCCGAAACGGGGTTGAG
Source organism: Streptomyces murinus (assembly GCF_002154555.1). Classification (GTDB taxonomy): domain Bacteria; phylum Actinomycetota; class Actinomycetes; order Streptomycetales; family Streptomycetaceae; genus Streptomyces; species Streptomyces murinus. The sequence goes on along the minus strand of NZ_MUNF01000436.1, from coordinate 6,795 downwards.
AGGTCACGAACCCGCCGCGTTTCGCTCATGCTCGCGGATCAGCGGGGCGACATGCGTGTAGAAGATCCGCATCTCGTCGCGCGTCGGCCAGCCGGAGAAGATGAACTCGCTGACGCCCGCGGCCTTGTAGGCGTAGAGGTACTCGGCGACCTCCGCGTAGCTGCCGACGACGCAGAGCGCCGGGCCGCCCCGGTAGGCGACGGCGCCGGACCACAGCATCGGCGACAGCCAGTCGTCGGAGGCGGTGTCGGCGAGCCGGAACGACGTCTTGACGGCCTCGGAGTCGGACTTGCCGACGAAGTCGCTGACCCAGGCGCGGTGTTGCTCGTCGGGGTCGCGCATCATGTCCTCGACCGCGGCGAGCGCCTCGGCGCGGGTCTCCCGGGCGAGGACGTGCATCCGGATGCCGACCTCGCAGCCCTGGGACAGCAGCGGCTCGGTGACGGCCGCGATGCCCTCGGGGGTGTCGCCGTACCGCAGCCAGCAGTCCGCGTAGGTGATCGCGGTCTTCTGGGCCACGGCGGAGGCGCCGCTGATGTAGATGTGCGGACGGCCGCCGCCCTTGTAGCCGAGGCCGAGCTGCGCGTCCTCGATCGTGTAGTGCTCGCCCTTGTGGGTCAGGGGCGTCTCACCGCGCCAGAAGCGGTGGCAGACGTCAAGGAACTCCTCGGATCTGGCATACCTCTGATCATGCGCGAGAAAGTCACCGTAAAAGGCCTGCTCGGCGGGCGAGATTCCGGCCACGAGATTGAGCGCGATACGCCCGTCGGACATCCAGGAGACGGTGTTCACGATCTGGGTGAACAGCGTCGGGGAAAGCAGTCCGGGACGGTAAGCGAGGATGAACTTGACCCGTTCGGTTTCCCGGACGAGAGCACCGATCATCGGAAGGGGATCGGGCATGTGGTAACTGATTCCCATGAGCAGGGAATCAACCCCGAGTTCATCCGCCTCACGGGCGAAATCAACTATCCCGTCAAAGTCCAGCTCGCCCGCCTGGTACTTGTCGGTGGCTTTCTGCTGGCCACTGTCCAGAGGCGAACACCAGTGCAACTTCAGATCGTTCATAGCTACCCACCCGAAAAGACTCTGTCTTTACAGCCGACGACCGAACAAATGAGATAAATGGCGGAGCAGAAGATCTTTACTGACGCCATGCGAGATGTGTCCGACCTTGACACGTCTCCTGACGTTACGTCAAGATCACGGCGCTGCTCTCAGTAGAGAGTAAACCGCCGACTTTGACTTCGCGGACGAGAGACAACCGTGTCGGGCTGTGCTTCATCTCACACGCAAAGGTTGCAGCCGGCCTGCGTTCGCTTACGAAATAGGTCGGAGCAAAGGCAAATGATTTCTCAACGTCGGCCCAGCCTGAGGTGAGCGGAATGATTCGCCCCGGATCGGCCGGCCGACGCGACCGACGGACACGAAAGGTTACGAGGTTGTCCCAGGAGACGGGTAGGGTCCAACTGCCCACCCCACGCGCCCACCTGACGTCGGACCGGACCCGCGCCACGCTGGCCGTGCAGAGCAAGTTCCTCACCGGTGCCCGGGAGTTCCTGGTCGGCGAGGGCTTCCAGGAGCTGCTGCCGCCCACGATCGGACCGGTCACCGACCCCGGCGCCCGCGGTGCCAAGCAGGTCGACATCGACTACTACGGGCACCGATACAAGCTGATGACCAGCGGGATCCTGTACAAGCAGGCCTCTTTGCTGAGCTTCGACAAGATCTTCCACGTGGCCCCGAACGTGCGGCTCGAACCGCTGGAGACCGCGGTCACCCACCGCCATCTGGTGGAGTTCCACCAGCTCGACGTGGAGATCGGCGAGGGCTCCCGCGAGGACGCCCTGGACATCGCCGAACGGCTGACGAAGTACGTGGTGGAGTACGTCCTCGTACACGCCCAGCCCGAACTCGCGTTGCTGGGCCGGGACTTGGAGGCCTTCAAGCAGATACTCGCCGGCCCCTACGGCCGCCGCAGCCACGCCGATGTCGTGGCGGACCTCCAGGGCCGCGGGCACGCCCAGGAGGCCGGCGCGGAGGTCGACTGGGAGGGCGAGGAGATCATCTCCCGGGCCGCCGCCCACCCCTTCTTCATCACCGACTACCCCAAGGGCTCCCGCGGCTTCTACGACAAGGAGAGCACGACGGAGCCGGGGGTGCTGCGCAACTTCGACCTCATCTTCCCGGGCGGTTTCGGCGAGATGATGAGCGGAAGCGAACGCGAATCCGACTATCGCAATCTCGTCATGCGCATCCGGGAAACCGGAGAGAACCCTGCCAAGTATGACTGGTACTTGACGCTCGCCCGCGAGGGACTCCCGTCCAGCGCCGGCTTCGGGCTCGGCGTGGAGCGCTTCACCCGGTTCCTGTGCGGCCTCGACGCGGCCTGGCAGGCGTCGGGCTACCCGAAGCTCCCGGGGGACCCGCGGCCATGACCGAACTGCACGCCCCGGGTTTCCCCCGGCAGCAGGTGGCGGAACGCGCCCGGCACGGCACGGCGATGGCGTTCCCGGACGCCGACGGCTACGGGACGACCATGTTCGGGCAGCAGCCCACGGAGCCGGACGCGCCCCTGGACGCGATCGACCGGACCCGGCTGGTGCCCCCGGTCTTCGTGCCCCGGCGCCTTGAGCGGCTGATCGACCTGGGCCGTGAGCCGGTGGTGGGGGACGCCGAACTCGCCACCACCATCGGGGGGTTCAGCTCTCCGCTGCCGGTCTATGTCTCCGCGTTCGGCTCGACCCGGGTCGCCAGCGGTGACCTCGGCCAGGCCGTAGCACGTCAAGCGGGCCGACTGGGCATCCCCATGGTCATTGGCGAGAACATCGTCCCTGTCGCCGGTTACGGCCGGATGGCGCAGACGGCTCCCAGCTCGCTGCTGCAAAGAATCACCGAGTACGCGGCGGCCGTACCCGACGGACGGGGCGGAGTCGTCGTCCAGCAGAGCACCGAGGACGCCGACGCCGAGGTCTGGAACCTCGTCTACAGCGATCCCGCGGTACAGCCGCTGCTCGAATCGGGGCGCCTGGCCTTCGAGTTGAAGGTGGGCCAGGGCGCCAAGCCCGGCCTGGGCGGCATGACACTCGTACCGCGGGACAAGGCCACGGCGCTCTCCGCGCAGTACGACCTCATGGACGTCTTCGGTGCCGACAGCGACGCGGTGCTGCGGTGCAGCAGTCCGGGCACCTTCACCGACGAGATCCTGCGGCACCAGATCCGGCTCATGCGGAACAACTATCCGCGCGCCAGGGTGTGGGTGAAGCTGCCGCCGGCCCGCGATGTGGGCGAGGCGGCGGCCGTCGCCTGGGCGGCCGGGGCGGACGCGGTCGGTGTGGACGGCGCCGAGGGCGGCACCGGCTGGGCGCCGCGGGCGTTCCTCGGTCATGTCGGGCTGCCGCTCGCGGAGTGCCTCGACCGGGTCGACCCCCAGGACCACTGTCTGCTCGTCACCGGGCGGATCTGGGAGGGGGCGCGCGCCACCAAGTGCCTCGCGCTCGGCGCCCGCGCCGTGGGTCTGGGCCGGGCCGCGCTCGCGGCGGTGGACGAGGATCCGCACAGCGGTCTGGTGAACCTGGTCGAGTGCCTGGCGCTGGAGATGCGGATGCTGCTCAGTTCGCTCGGCAAGTACGAGATATCCGAGCTGAGCCGGGAGGACCTCTGGTCCGAGGAGCGGCACAAGCTCCGCTGACCGGGGCGCGGTACGTGCGGGCGCCGTCCGCGACGGGGGATCGTCTCCCCGGCCGGGCGGCTCCGCACGACGAGGAACGGAACGGTGGCCCGCGAGATGAAGTGCACCCAGTCCGCCGTGAGCCAGCACATCCGGCGGCTGGAGAAGGAGACCGGGCTGCCGCTGGTCGAGCGCCGGCCGCGCGGTGTGGTGCCGACCGGGGCGGGACTGATCCTGCACCGCGCCGTGCAGGAGGGGCTCATCGCGCTCAACGACGCGATGCGGCTGCTGGACGAGCTGCGCACGGGCCGGCACGGCAGTGTGGCGATCGCCACGGGCAGCACCACGATCCGCCATTTCATGGGCGCCTCGGTCAAGGAGTTCCGGCACACCTTTCCCGATGTACGCCTGGAGTTCCACACCGAGCGCTCCAGCGAGCGCTGTCTGGACGCGCTGCGCACGGGCCTCGTGGAGCTGGCCTGGGTCACCATCACACCGGACGTGCACGGTCTGGAGCAGCGTCCGGTGACCGACCTGGACTGGGTGCTGGCCGTGCACCGGGACGATCCCCTCGCCGCCGAGCCCGCCCTGTCCCTCGCGGATCTCTCCCGCACCCAGCTGATCCGGCCGCCGGCCGGCACCAGCTCCGGACGGCAGGTGGACGAGCGGCTGGGCCTCGGCCCCACCGGCGCCACCGACTGGGACACCGCCCTGCTCCTGGCCGAGCTGGGCCTGGGCCACGCGCTGGTGCCCGCCGTCCCCGGGGTCACCTCGCACCCGGACCCGCTCTGTCTGATCCCGGTGCGCGGGCTGGTACCGCTGAAGGTCGGCTGGGCGGCCCGCCAGTGGTCGGCGCTGTCCCCCTCCGCGACCGCCTTCGCCGACACGGTGATCGCCCACCTCGACGCGTGGGGCGGCACGGCCGAGGAGCGAGAAGCGTCCTGAGCGGTGCCGTCCCGCGCGCAGGCGGTCAGGAGGAGGAACGAGAAGCCTGCTGAGCAGTTGCCGTCCCGCGCACAGGTGGCCAGGCGCAGGCGCGGGAAGCGTGCCGAGCCGTGCCGCGCCGCGGGTCGGCGGTCAGGCGGAGGGAGCCGCCGCCGTGCCGTCGGCCAGTTCCGCGACCAGGCGGGTGGCGAGCGGCACCTCGATGCCGTGCCGCTCGGCCGCCCGCAGTACGGCGCCGCCGATCGCGTCCAGCTCCAGCGCCCGGCCGGCCTCCGCGTCCCGCAGCATGGAGGACTTGCTCTGCGCCGGGAAGGCGTCGTAGCGCGCGAGGACCTGGGCGGCGTCGCCCGGTCCCCCGCAGGCCCGGCTCACCGCGGTGGTCTCCTCGACCAGCGCCGCCAGCTCCTTGGCGTGCTCGTCCCGGATGCCGCCGATCGACAGCCCGTAACGGGTGGTGAGCAGGGCGAAGGGCGCGAGGAAGGCCAGCTTGGCCCAGAGGGCGGCGTTCTCGTCGGCGACCGTGCGGGTCTTCACCCCGGCGGCGTTCAGCACGGCGGCCAGCGGCGCGAGCCGGGCCTCGTCCGCGCCGGCCACGTCGATCTCGGTGAAGGGGCTGCCGTGCTCGACGACGCCCGCGGCGGTACGGGTGGACTCGACCCGGATGACGGCCGGTACGACCTGCTCGGCGCCGTAGCGTCCGCGCAGCGCGGCGACGTGCTCGACGCCGTTGAGCAGCGGCAGCACAAAGCCCCGGGCGTACTGGGGCGGCACCCGGTCGAGCGCCGCGTCGAGCGCGGTGTGCTTGACGGTGACCAGGCACAGGTCCACGGGCTCGCGCAGCTCGGTGTCCGCCTCCACTCGGGCCGTGAAATCGCCGTGCTGCCCGCTGGACACCCGGATGCCGTCCCGGGCGAGCGTTCGCGCGGTGTCCTCCCCCGCCAGGCAGATCACCCGGTGTCCGGCACGGGAGAGCAGGGCCGCCAGGAGGCCGCCGACGCCCCCGGGGCCCAGCACGGCGATGGTCCAGGGCGTTGCGGGCGCGGTGTCCGGTGCGGTGTCCATAAGAAGGGGTGCCCTCTCCTTGGGCCGCGACAGCGACCGGGGGATCGTCAGGATGTCCGGCAAGATCATCAGTTTGCGCCGGGGGCTCCGTCAACCCCAGGGATCGCTGGGGACGCCGTAGCGAACCCTTGGCGTGCTCCACGGACCGTCATCGCGCCCTCACGCCGCGTCCGGAATCGAGACCCCGCGACCCCTCTCTCGGTCGACTCCCACTCCCCCGAAACAGGGCCGATCCAGGCCGTTTTGGGGCCTCATCCTGTGACGCCACCCATAGGAGCCAGATCACGTCCTAGGCCGGACCGTAGGAACGGGGCGCCCTGAGCTGCGCAGACATCTCCATATCGGGACATAACGGTCATTGCTCCGAAGTGGGGTAGTACGTCACATCCTTGCCAAGCACTTCGGCCCCGGCTAACCATTGCTGTCGTTGCCGGGAAGCAACGGGCCGGACCGAGCGGATCTCCGCCGGAACCAACCGCCCGGTCCCACCCGCAGCGCGGGGCACACCGCCCCACCGCCACCGCGAGACTCGCGGCAGGCACGACCTTGTCCCCCAGAGGAAGAGTTCACGCATGACCATGGCCACCACCCGCACCCGCATCGCCCGCCTCGCCGTCACCGGTCTCGCCACCACCGGAGCCGCTGCCGCGGCCCTGACCCTGGTGCCGACCAACGCGCAGGCCGCCGAGATGCCGCAGGTGCACGCCTCTGTGGTCAAGGCATCCCACACCACCGCCACCAAGGCGGGCTCCGGCAACAACCTGGACGGCTGGATCAAGCAGTCGCTGGCCATCATGAAGGCCAAGGGCATCCCCGGTAGCTACGACGGTCTGAAGCGCAACATCATGCGCGAGTCCGGCGGTAACCCCAACGCGCAGAACAACTGGGACATCAACGCCAAGAACGGCGTTCCGTCCAAGGGTCTGCTCCAGGTGATCTCCCCCACCTTCAACGCGTACCACGTCTCCGGTACCGCGAAGAACATCACCGACCCGGTGGCGAACATCACCGCCGCGGCCAACTACGCCGCCCACCGCTACGGTTCGATCGACAACGTCAACGGCGCCTACTGACCGACGCCGGGCCGTAGCGGCCCCTGGCACCCCCGCTGTTCCCGG
>NZ_MUNF01000435.1 GCF_002154555.1 Streptomyces murinus | reverse complement strand
TCGTCCGCCGGCCGCGCGGCCAGCGCCCGCTCCACGTACGCGAAGATCTGCACGCCGTCCGGCAGCAGCACCTCTTCCTTGCTCTCGAAGTAGCGGAAGAACGTGCGCACGGAGACGTTCGCGTACGCGGCGATGTCCGCGACCGTGGTGCCCTCGAACCCCCGCTCCCTGAACAGCCGCGCGGCCCCTTCCAGCAGCAGGCGGCGCGTCTGCTCCTTCTTGCGTTCGCGCAGTCCGGCGGGGGTGGTCTCACTAGCCATGGCCGAAGCCTCCCGTCCTGGTGTCGCGACTGTCAATCGGCACGCGTGCCACCTCCGTGCCTCCCCGTGTCCCCTCCGCCGCGCGATCGCGTCCGCAAACCTTCCATAAATTGTCACAGGTGCCAATTGTCATGCATGACATTTTCTCCCTAGAGTTCGTGTCAGTCGTGACACTTTTCCCGGACAGCTTTGGAGACCCCGGTGCCCCGAACCACCTCACACCCCTCGGCGCCCCCGGAACCGGGCCCGACCGCCCCTGAGAGCGCCCCGGGCCCCGCCGACCTCGGCCCTCTCGGCCGCCTGGGCGGCCGCTGCGCCCGGCGCCCTCTGACCGTCATCGCCGTCTGGCTGCTGATCCTCGTCGCCGCCCTCACGGGCCGGCACCTCGTCGGACCCGTCTTCAGCGACCAGGTCAGCCTGCCCGGCACCGCCTCGCACACCGGCGCCGACCTGCTCGCCCGCTCCCTGCCGCAGACGGGCCGGCCCAGCGGCAAGATCGTCTTCCACACCGGGACGGGCACCGTGGCCGACCGGCGCTCCGGGCTCGACCGCACCCTCGCCGAGCTGCGCGGACTGCCTCATGTCACGGCCGTCGGGGCGCCCGTGACCAGCACGGACGGGCGCACCGCCGCGACCACCGTCACCTTCGACGAGCAGCTGAAGAACCTCGGCCACGACTACACCGCCCGGCTCGACACGGCGACCGCACCCGCCCGCGCGGCGGGCCTCGGCGTCGCCTACGGCGGCGATCTCGACCAGGTCGTACGGCAGCCCGCGAACGACAAGTTCAGCGAGGGTGTCGGCGTCGTCGCCGCCCTCGTCATCCTGCTGCTCGCCTTCGGCAGCGTCCTGGCCGCGCTGCTGCCCCTGGCCACGGCGCTGATCAGCGTCGGCGTCGGACTCGGAGTGGTCGGCGTCGTCGCCGGTGTCGTCTCCTTCGCGACCTCCGCCATGACCCTCGCGGGCATGATCGGCCTCGGCGTGGGCATCGACTACGCCCTGTTCCTGACCACCCGTTTCCGGCAGGACCTGATCGACGGCCACGACCCCGTGACCGCTGCCGCCCGCACGGCCCGCACCAGCGGCCGCGCGGTGCTGATCGCCGCCCTCACCGTCGCCGTCGCCATGCTCAGCCTCTACGCGTGCGGACTGAGCTTCATCGGCCGGATCGGGCTCGCGGCCACCCTCGCCGTCGTCGTCACCGCCGCCGCGGCCCTCACCCTGGTCCCGGCCGCCCTGGGCCTGGTCGGCACCCGGATCGACCGGGTCCGGTTGCGCCGCCGCCCCGTCGCCGAGGGCACCGGCGCACGCCCCGGCGGCAACCGCTACGCCGCGCTCGTCGCCCGCCGTCCCTGGCTCTTCCTCGCCGCCGGCACCGCCGTCCTCGCCGTCTGCGCCGCACCGGCGCTCTCGCTGCGCCTCGGCCACGTGGACGCGGGCGCGGACAAGCCCGGCAGCAGCACCCGTACGGCCTACGACTGGATCGCGGCCGCCGACGGACCGGGCTTCGGCAAGGGCGCGAACGGCCCGGTCGTCACCGTGATCGACCTGAGCCGGGCACACACCCCCGCCGACCGGATCACCACCGAGGTGACCGACGCCCTCAGGGCCACCCACGGGGTCGCCGCCTTCACCCCCGTACGGGCCAGCCCCGACGGCAGCATCCTCGTCACCACGCTCACCCCGGCCACCGGCCCCCAGGACGCCGCCACCGGCACCCTGCTCGACACCCTCTCCGACCGGACCCTGCCCGGGGCCCTGCACGGCACCGGCGCCCGCGCCTATCTCACCGGCACCGTGGCCGGACAGGCCGACTTCCGCGCCACCATCGGCGAGCGGCTGCCGCTCGTCATCGGGATCGTGCTGGTCCTCGCCTTCCTGCTGCTCCTGGTCGTCTTCCGCAGCCTGGTGATCCCGCTGAAGGCCGTCGTCCTGAACCTGCTCACCACGGCCGCGTCCTACGGCGTCCTCGTCGCCGTCTTCCAGTGGGGCTGGGGCGACGCGCTGCTCGGCCTGTCGGAACCGGTGCCCATCGAGTCGTACGTCCCCATGATGATGTTCGCGATCGTGTTCGGGCTCTCCATGGACTACGAGATCTTCCTGCTGTCGCGGATCGCCGAGGCCTGGCACCGCACCGGCGACAACCGGCTTGCCGTGGGCGAGGGGCTGTCCGCCACCGCCCGGGTGATCTCCGCCGCGGCCCTGATCATGACCGCCGTGTTCCTGTCCTTCACCGCCTCGCCGACCGTGGTCGTCAAGATGCTGGCGCTGGGCCTCGCGATCAGCGTGATCGTGGACGCCACGGTGGTCCGGCTGGTCCTGGTGCCGTCCGCGATGTTCCTGATGGGCCGCGCCAACTGGTGGATACCGCGCCGCCTCGACGGGCTGCTGCCCCGGGTGCGCGCCTGACCGCGCCGCCCGCGCGCGAACCGGTGGCCCTTCGCCCCTTACGCGCGGGCGGTATTACGCTGGATGACCGTGCCCCCGGCACGTCAACAGGGGTGCGGGGCCAGACGAAACAGGGAGCGACCGATGACAGCGGGAACCGAGCGAGCCGTACTGGCGGGCGGTTGTTTCTGGGGCATGCAGGATCTGGTCCGCAAGCAGCCCGGCGTGGTCGCCACCCGCGTCGGCTACAGCGGCGGCGACACCCCGAACGCCACCTACCGCGACCACGGCGACCACGCCGAGGCCATCGAGATCCTGTACGACCCCGCGGTCACCAGCTACCGGGACGTCCTGGAGTTCTTCTTCCAGATCCACGACCCGACCACCCGGGACCGCCAGGGCAACGACATCGGGCGCAGCTACCGCTCCGCGATCTTCTACGACGGCGAGGAGCAGCACCGCGTCGCCGTCGACACCATCGCGGACGTCGAGGCCAGCGGCCTGTGGCCCGGCAAGGTGGTCACCGAGCTGGCGCCGGTCGGCGACTTCTGGGAGGCCGAGCCCGAGCACCAGGACTACCTGGAGCGCTACCCGAACGGCTACACCTGCCACTTCCCGCGCCCGAACTGGAAGCTGCCGCGCCGCGCCCCGTCCACCACGGACTGAGCCGCCCCGCACCGGGCACCACCGTCTCGTGTGGCGCTCCTCCCCCCAGGGGTGATCCTGGGGGGAGGAGCGGAGCGCGCTGTCCGCGACCCGACGACGATGGTGGTGACCACCATGGGCGTGCCGGACGAGACCGGAGCGGACCCCCTCGGGCCCGCCGATCCCTGTGGGGATCCGTTCCTGCGGACACGGTTCGCGATCCCCACCCTCCCGGTGACCTATCTGCGCCGCGACCGGCTGCTCGGACATCTGGACCTGGCCCCGGCCGCCCCCCTGACCGTGGTCGGCGGGGCGGCAGGGGCGGGCAAGACACTGCTGGTCGCCGACTGGGCCGCGACCCGGCGGACCCCGGTCGCCTGGCTCACCGCGCAGATGGCCGACAAGGGCCGCGGCACCTTCTGGGCCTACCTCCTCCAGGCCCTGCGGCTGGCCGGGGTGACCCTCTCCGCCGAGGTGGGCCTGCCCGCCGAGGCGGGCCGCGTGGACGACGCGCTGCTCACCCGGCTCGCGGCGGAACTCAGCGCCCGCGAGGCACCGGTGACCGCGGTCATCGACGAGTACGACCGGGTCACCGACCCGGAGATCGCCGACCAGCTGGAGTTCGTGCTCCGGCACGCGGACACCGGCGTACGCCTGGTCCTCGTCACCCGCACCGAGCCGTTGCTGCCGCTGCACCGCTACCGGGCGGCCGGCGCCGTCACCGAGATCCGCAACGACGAACTGGCCTTCACCCCCGAGGAGGCCGGCGACCTGCTGGCCCTGCACGGCCTGCGGCTGCCGCCCGACGAGATCGGCGCGCTGCTGGCCCGCACCCGGGGCTGGGCGGCGGGACTGCGGCTCAGCGCCCTGGCCGCGCAGGGGAAGCGCGACCCGCGGTCGTACCTGAAGGAGTTCGAGGCCGACCGCACCACCATCGGCGACTATCTGATCGCCGAGGTGCTGAAGCGGCAGCGCGCCGAGACCCAGGATCTGCTGCTGCGGATCAGCGTCCTCGACCGGTTCTGCCCCGCTCTCGCCGACGCGCTCACCGGGCGCGCCGACGCCGAGCTGATCCTCACCGCGCTGCACCGCGAGAACGCCTTCGTGGAGGACCTCGGGCACTCCTGGTTCCGGCTGCACCCGCTGTTCCGGGAGATCCTGCGCGCCCATCTGCGGGCCCGCCACCCCGGCCTGGAGACCGAGCTGCACCGCCGGGCGGCGGCCTGGCTGCGGCGCCACGGACCGCTCGTCGAGACCCTGGAGCACGCCGCCGCAGCGGGCGACTGGGCGGCCGCCGCCGATGCCCTCGTCGGCGACCTCGCCCTCGGCGAACTGCTCACAGGACCGCGCGCCGAGCCCCTGGCCGCGCTCTTCGCCGCCATGGGCCCCGAGCCGCGGACCCCGGCCACCGACCTCGTCCGCGCCGCCCGCGCACTCTCCCTCGGCGACCTCGACCGGGGCCTGCCGCATCTGGAACGGGCCACGCGGGAGCTGGAAGGCGCCACGAACCGGCCGCCCCAGGAGCCGAACGGGCACCCCCATGGGCCGCGCCAGGAGCAGCCCGCACCGGCCGAGACGGCCGCCGCCCGGCTCGGCTGCGCCCTCCTGCACGTCCTCGCCGCCCGGCTGACCGGCGCTCCCGCGCGCGCCGAGGCCGCCGCCCGCCGCGCCGAGGAGCTGAAGCAGGAGGTACCCGGCCGACTCCTGGACCGGCACCCCGAGCTGACCGCCCTGCTGCGCGCCCACCTCGGCGCGGCCCGGCTGTGGGCCGGACGGTTCACACCGGCGCGCGCGGCCCTGACCGCGGTGACGGACCACGGCCGTACGACGCCGACGGCATCGGCACAGGTACGGGCCCCGGAGCCGGCGTCCCCGGTCAGGACGCGCACCCCGGTGGCGCCGGGGCGCCCCTCGACGGCCCAGGTCCGCGAGGAGTGCCTCGCCCATCTCGCCCTGCTCGACCACCTCGACGGCCGCCCCGGCCGCGCCGAACGCAAGGCCCTCGCCGCGCTCGCCGCCGCCGACCACACGGACCCCTCCGTGCTCCCCGGGACCGGCCCGGCCACCCTGGTCCTGGCCGCCGTCGCCACGGACCGCGACGAACTGGACCGGGCCGAGGCACTCCTGGACGCGCCGCCCGACGCGGCCGATGCCCGGCCCCCGGCGCGCGACCCGGTGGCCCAGGCGCTGCACGCCCTGGTCACCGCGCGCCTCCTGCTCGCCCGGGGCGACACGGAGGGTGCTCTGGAGGCGGCCGACCGGACCGTCGTCGCCGAGGAGCCGTCCCCCTGGGTCGAGGCGCACGCGGCGCTGGTGGCCGCAGGAGCCCATCTCGCCGACGGGCGGCCCGAGCTGGCCGTCAAGCTGCTGACGGAGCTGCCGGGCGAGGACCCGCTGTGCCTGGTGGGCGCGGCTCAGGCGGAGCTGGCGGCGGGCCGCACCGCGCAGGCCCTCGACCTGCTCGGCCGGATACGCCCGCAGCACACCCCCGGCCCCCTGATCGCCGTACGGTCGGCCCTGGTCGAGGCGGAGCTCGCCGGGGTCGAGGGCGACCGGGAGGCCCGGCGCCGGCTGGTGGCGCAGGCGCTGCGCGAGGCCCGGCGGGACCGGCTGCGGCGCCCCTTCAAGGAGGCGGGACCCTGGCTGCGGCCGCTGCTCGCCACCCCGGCGCTGCGCCCGCTCGCCGAGGGCTGGCTGCTGCCCGGCGCCGGCTCCCCGGACGGCACCCCGGTCGTGCCCGAACCGCCGCCGATGATCGAGGAGTTGAGCGGCCGGGAACGCGATGTGCTGGTCCGGCTCGCCGAGATGATGTCCACCGAGGAGATCGCCGCCGACCTCTTCGTCTCCGTCAACACGGTCAAGACCCATCTCAAGAGCGCCTACCGCAAGCTGGGCGTGAACCGCCGGCACGACGCCGTGCACCGCGCCCGCGAACTGGGCCTGCTGTGACCGCGCGGGCCCACATCACCTGCGACGGGTGAGGCCCGGCGCCGGAGCGGGGCGCAGGATCGCAGGAAGAGGGCCGGGTACGCCCGTCCGCGGCACGCGGGGAAGGCACCTCATGCGCTACGAGATTCGCGTCGACGGCGAGCTGACGGAGACGCTGGCCAAGGCGTTCCCCGAGCTGGACCACGTGGTGGTGTCCGGCCACACCATCCTGTTCGGCCGCGTCCTGGACGAGACGCAGCTGTACGGCCTGCTCGCCCGCTGCCAGTCCCTCGGCCTGCGCGTCCTGGAGATGCGCCAGGCCCCGCAGTGAGCCCCTGGACCTCCTTGGGCCCTGGCCTCCTATGGCTCCCGCCCCTTCCTGCGCAGCCCCGCGTTCACCGCCGCCGCGAGCAGTCGTACGGCCACCCCCACCAGCAGCAGTCCGCACGTCATCTGGCACATCACCGCCACCCGGCCCGTCTCCGAGCGCGCGGTGATGTCGCCGTACCCCACGGTGGTGAACGTGGTCAGCGTGAAGTACAGGGCGTCGGTCCTGGTCAGCGGCTCGGAGAAGGAGCCGGGGGTGTCGTGCTCGATGATGTGGTAGACGCTGGCGAAGACGACCAGATAGAGGCCCACCGTGGCGACCAGCGCCTCCACCGCCTTCAGCCGGGGGTACCGCGCGTTCATGATCAGCCAGGCCTCCCAGCCGAAGACCGCCGCGACCGCGAGCAGCCCGCACAGCAGCAGAAGGGCCGTCGCCAGGGTGGTGCGGGTGTCCAGCGGCACCAGGTAGTAGGCGACGATCAGGGCGGTCAGGATGGCCACCGTCCGCGCGAAGGACGCGGTCGCGGCCCGTCGTTCCGACCCGCTGTACAGGGAGCGCCGGGCGTCCTTCGACGGGGCGCGCCTCGCTGGATCGGTCATCGCGTGCCTCTTCCGCCGCTGCTCCGCAGGCGGGCCCGCCTGCGCCCGCTACCCACCTCAGCGTCCCGGCCCCCGTACGGGATCACCCGCCAGGGGTGATCCCGTACGGGCCGTCAGGAGCCACGCTGTCCTGGTGAGGTCCCCGCACACGGCCCCGTCGGCCGGCCGGGAGCGGCCTCGGGCACGGGACGGAGGAGCCATGACCTCCCTCGCGCGACCCGGGTCCGTACGGCCCGCACGGCCCGTCCCTGGACCGGAGCACGATCCCGACGGGGCCGCACCTCGGCGACGACCGCGCACCGGAGCCCCCCGGGCCCCGGAGCCGGCCGCCGTTCACCCGCGCAGGGTGAAGCGTCCTTCTCCCGCCGAAGCGCAGCCTGAGGACGATGGACGACCGACCACCGGGCGCGGACCCGGGACGGAGGGAGCGACATGAGCGTCCAGACCTACCTCGCGTATGACTATCCGGCGCTGAGCGTCTTCTGGTCCATGCTGGTGTTCTTCCTGTGGATCATGTGGTTCGTGCTGCTCTTCCGGGTGGTCATGGACATCTTCCGCGACGACTCCATGGGCGGCCTGGCCAAGGCGGCCTGGCTGGTGTGCGTCGTCGTACTGCCCTTCCTCGGCGTCTTCGTCTATCTGATCGCCCGCGGCAAGGGCATGGGCCGCCGCGAGGTCGAGCAGGCCCGCGCCCAGCAGCGCGCGTTCGACAGCTATATCCGCGAGACCGCCCGGGGCGGCACCTCCAGCGCCGACGAACTCACCCGGCTGTCCGAGATGAAGGCCCGCGGTGACATCACCGAGGACGAGTTCCGCAAGGCGAAGGACATGGTGTTCGCCGCCCATGGACCGGCCACGGGCACGGCGGCGGGCGCACCCGGCGGCACCGGGCCGGAATCCACCGGATCCGGCCGCTCGGGAACCGTCTCCTCCACCACCCCGCACTGAACCGCCCCGCACCGACCTACCGCACACCGGAGAGAATCGAGGTGGCACGATGACCGCACCCCACGCACACCACAACACCGGCCCCGGCAGCGGCCCTGGCGCCGGCACCGGAGCCGGCACCACGCGCGAGCCCACCACCAAGGAACTGTGGGCCACCGGGCTGACCGCGTTCGCCGCGGTGATGCTGCTGCTCACCGGCGTCCTGGACATCTTCCGCGGCATCATGGGGATCGCCCGGGACGACGTCTTCCTCGCCACCCGCAGCTACGTCTTCCAGTTCAGCCTCACCGGCTGGGGCTGGGTGCACCTCGTCCTGGGTGCCGTGGCCGTCATCGTCGGCCTGGGACTCATGAAGGTGTCGACCTGGGCGCGGGCGGCCGGCGTGGTGATCGCCGCGCTGATCATCATCGCCAACTTCCTGTCCCTGCCGTACTACCCGGTCTGGTCGATCGTGATGATCGCCCTCGCCGCGTTCACCATCTGGGCGCTGTGCGTGGTGCGCAAGGAAGGCAACCAGGGCCTGTTCGACTGAACCGCGCGCGCCGTACAGTCGGCGCCGCGGTGGAACAACCCGGCCTGCGGTGGGACGGCGTGACCCTCCGGGCGACGCCCGCGCCCCGGTTCGCGAAGCAACGCGACCGGCTCGCGGACGCCGCCCGCGAGCGTGTCCGAGGCTCCGAGCGCACCGACCGGGTCACGCCGGAGGGGGTGTACCTCCAGGAGGGGGATCGGCTGTGACATCCGGTGCACCCGGCAGCGCCAGATGGGCGAGGTCGGCCGGGCGCGGCGAGGTCATCGGCCACAGCGGGGCGGCCCGGCCGTCGGCGAGCGCGGCCGGCGCGTCGGTGAGGTTCATCCGCTCACGCAACCGGCCGTAGAAGTCCATCGGACCCAGCCGCACCGCCTTCAGCCGCCGGGGCGCCGCGTACACGCCGATCCAGTCGCCGGGGCTCAGCACCCCGCGCAACTGGCCGTCGATGCTGACCGCGGCCTGGCCCGAGCGTTCCAGCACCCGCAGCGCGACGGGCTCGTCCGGGGCGGCCACGACCGAGCGGTTGAACACCATGTGCGGGGCCACCGGCGTGAACACCAGCGCCTCCGCGCGCGGCGAGACCACCGGGCCCCCGGCGGCGAAGCTGTAGGCCGTGGAGCCGGTGGGCGTGGCGACCAGCAGCGCGTCCGCCGAGTAGCAGGCGAGCAGCCGGCCGGCCAGATACACCGCGACCGACACCTGCCGGTCCCGGGCCAGCTTCTCCAGGACGACGTCGTTGAGCGCGGTGACGTTCAGCGCGACTCCCCAGTCGCCGCCCGCCGCGCAGTCCACGCGCACCCGGGGCGGCGGCAGCATCGGCCCGCGGCCGTACCGCATCAGCGCCTCCACCTGCGCGGGCACCTCAAGGCGGCACGACGCCCGCATGGTGAGCAGCATCCGGCTCTCCACGGTGATCCGCTCCTCGCGCACAGCGTCCAGCGCCGCCCGTACGGCCGGGGCCGGCACCTCGGTCAGGAAGCCGACCCGCCCGAGGTCCACGCCGAGCACCAGGGCGTCGTTCTCCGCCGCGAGCCGGGCGCCGCGCAGGAAGGTGCCGTCGCCGCCGAGCGTGACGATCAGGTCCGGGTCGCCCGCCGCGTCGACCTCCGCGCGGGCACTGTGCCGCGCGCCCTGCTGCCATACGTCGATGTCGGTGCACTCCACCGCGTGCTCCGCGCACCAGTCGCGCACCGCTCCCGCGGCCGCCTGTGCCTCGGCGCGCCCGCCGTGCACGACCAGGCCGACACGGTTCACCGTCATATCCGCACCACCCGCCTCCGAGCCGGCCTCTGCCGTGCGCCATCCTCGCCGGGGACGGCACGGGGCCCGCGCACGCCACGCCGCCGGTCGGCATCGGCGTGCGTACCTCACTCGTCGACCAAGGCCCAGCGTCGATCCGGGGCGGTCTCGATCCGAGGCCGTCTCGGTCCGGGACCGCGTCGGTCCAGGGCCGTACCGAAGCGGTTTCACTCGTCCGCCCCCTCATGACACCCCCGCCGGGCGGGTACCCGGGGCATGCCCACAGACGTATGTACGGCGGGGGAGGCCCCGATGAGCGAATACACCACCCCTTCCCAGGCCGAGGGCGAGCGGGAGCCGGAGGACATGGGGGCGGCGCAGCCGACCCGTACCACTCCGTCCCAGGCGGAGGGCCCCGCCGAGGAGAACCCCGAGCAGGACGTCGAGGAGGGCCGCGACTGACGAGGATCCCGAGTGCCTTGCGTTGCGGCCCCCGCGGTGCCGACCTAGCGTGATCTCGACACGTCAGACAGGTAGGCCGTGATGACGCATCCGCACGACCCCCTCGGCATCACCGACAACAGAGCCGCCGGCCGCCCGATCCAGCTGGAGACGCACGGGCTCGACGTGATCGGGGACGCGGACCGCAGGGGCACCCCGCGCATGCTGTTCTGGCCCTGGTTCGGGGCGAACGTCTCCGTGCTCGGGCTCAGTTACGGCGCCTTCGCGTTCGGCTTCGGCATCTCCTTCTGGCAGGCGCTCGTCGCGGGCTCGATCGGCATCGTCGTCTCCTTCCTGCTGTGCGGCTTTGTCTCGGTCGCCGGGAAGCGCGGTTCGGCGCCCACCATGGTGCTCAGCCGCGCCGCCTACGGGGTGCGCGGCAACCGGCTGCCGTCGGTGGTCTCCTGGATGCTCACCGTCGGCTGGGAGACCGCCCTCATCTCGCTCGCCACCCTGGCCACCGCGACCGTCTTCACCAGCCTCGGTTGGGGCGGCGGCACCGAGACCAAGGTGGTCGCCCTGATGGTGGTGGCCGCGCTGACCGTCGTCGCCGGGGTCATCGGCTTCGACCTGATCATGCGGCTCCAGACGGTCATCACCGTGGTCACCGGCGTACTGACCCTCGTCTACGTCGGCCTCGTCGCCCACCAGGTCGACTGGGACGCCGTCAAGGCGGTGCCGGGCGGATCCGCGCAGCAGATGATCGGCGCGCTGGTGTTCATGATGGCGGGCTTCGGCCTCGGCTGGATCAACGCCGCCGCCGACTACTCCCGCTATCTGCCGCGCGACTCCTCGGGCCGGGGCGTGATCGGCTGGACCACCTTCGGGGGCTCGCTCGCGCCCGTGCTGCTGCTGGTCTTCGGCGTACTGCTGGCCGGGTCCTCGCCGCAGCTGAGCCGGTCCATCGCCGACGACCCGATCGGCGCACTGACCACCATCCTGCCCACCTGGTTCCTGGTGCCGTTCGCCGTGGTCGCCGTGCTCAGCCTGGTCGGCGGCGCCGTCCTCGACATCTACTCCTCCGGCCTCGCCCTGCTCTCCGCCGGACTGCGCGTGCCCCGCTATCTGGCCGCGCTCTGGGACGGCTGCCTGATGATCGCCGGCTCGATCTACATCGTGTTCTTCGCCGGCGGCTTCCTCGGCCAGTTCATGGGCTTCCTCACCACGCTCGGGGTGCCCATCGCCGCCTGGTCCGGTGTCATGCTGGCCGACCTCGCGCTGCGCCGCCGCAACTACGACGACGGCGACCTGTTCCGCCCGTACGGCCGCTACGGCGACGTCCCACTGGTGCCCCCGCTGCTCACCCTCGCCGCCACGGCCGTCGGCTGGGGCCTGGTCACCAACACCGCCGCGCACTGGCTGGGCTGGCAGGGCTATCTCCTCGGACCGCTGGGCCTCGGCGGCCGGACCGGCGCGTGGGCGTACGCCAACCTCGGTGTCGTGGTCGCCCTCGTCCTCTCCTTCCTCGGCACCCTGCTGCTCAGCAGGCGCCGGGTGCGCGCCCAGGAGGCCCTGGCCCCGAGCCCGGCGCCGGGCGAGGAGGTCCTCAGGGCCTGAGCACCGCCTCACGTCCCGTGCGCCGGACATCCTCCGTTTCGCACACGTGCCCGAGTCCGGGCCCTGCCCCGCGCCTCTTGCGGTTCGCACGCATGCCCCGGGTCCGCACCGGGTACGCGAGGCGGGAGCCCGCCCGGGCAGTCCGTCCGGGTGGCCCGTACGACCACCGCTACCTGGGGATCTGCCATGGAGACACCCGCACACGACGCCCTTCCGACGCCCGCCCAGCAGGCGCTGGACGACCTGGTCGCCAACGCCGAGGACCAGCGGGCCCTGGACACCCTCGCCCACAGCGACGTGCTCGTCCCCGTGCCGGACGACGCGATCGACGGCGAGGGCGCCGACGCCACGACGGTGGCCCTGCCCATCCTGGAACAGCCCGGGGGAGACCCGGTCGTCCCCGTCTTCACCACGGAGAACGAGATGGCCGAACTCCTGCCCTTCGTCTCCCGCTACCGCCTCATCCCGCTGGGCGCGCTGGCCTCGCAGTGGCCGGACGAGGAGATCTCCCTGGCGATAGACGGCAGCTCGGAGCACGCGCTCACGCTGACGTCCCAGGGGGTGCGGACGCTGCTGGCCCGCTGAGGGCGCCTTCCCGGAGGGCGGGGGAGCGCGCGGCAGGCCACCGCGGACCGGCGGGCGGCCGCGCCCGAAGTCGATCACCGTCCCCCGCGCGCGCCAGAATACGCTCATGGAATACATCGCCGGCACGGCGGGCGCCCTGCTGCTCCTCGCCGTGCTGAGCAGCATCCTGCGCACCCTCGTCGTCCCGAGGGGCCTCTACTCCACGCTGGTCTTCCGCCTGTGGTGGCTGCTGCGCAGACTCCTGCGGCTGACCACCCCGCGCGGTGACTACGAGGCCATCGACCGCGCCCAGACCTGGCTGGCGCCCCTCATGCTGATCGGCATGCTCGCCAGCTGGCTCACCGGCGCCCTGCTCGGCTTCGGCCTGCTGCTGTTCGCGCTGTCCTCGCTGACCTGGACGACCGCGTTCCGCGAGGCCGGCTCCAGCCTGTTCACGCTCGGCTTCGCCAGCGGCGCCCGGTGGAAGCTGTCGGTCCTCGACTTCTTCGCGGCGGCCACCGGGCCGGTCCTGATCGCGCTCCAGATCGCCTACCTGCCCACGCTCTACGCCGCCTACAACCGCCGCGAGGTCGAGGTCACCCTCCTCCAGGCGAGGGCGGGCGAGCCCTCCTGGGGCCCGGAGATCCTGGCCCGGCAGTGGCTGGTCGACACCGAGACCGCGCTGCCCGAGCTGTACCGGGCCTGGGAGCGGCTGGCCTCGGACATGGGCGAGAGCCACTCCACCTACCCGGTGCTGCTGACGTTCCGCTCCCCGCGCCCGTACCGCAGCTGGCTGGTGGGACTGGTCGCCGTGATGGACGCGGCGGCGCTCCAGCTCGCCCTGGACCCGAAGTCCGCACCGCCGGAGGCCCGCCTGGTACTGCGGGCCGGGTTCAGCGCGCTGCGCGACATCGCCCGCGCGGTGCGGGCCCCCTTCGAGGAGGACCCCGCGCCGAACGCGCCCATCCGGCTCACCTACGCCGAGTTCGACGCGGCCGTGGCGATGCTGGACTCGACCGGCTTCCGCGCCGAGCGCACCCTCGAGGAGGCATGGCCCCACTTCCGGGGCTGGCGGGTCAACTACGAGGCCGTCGCCTATGAACTGTGCCGCCGCTGCGACGCCGTACCGTCCCTGTGGACCGGCCCCCGCGACTTCCCGACGACCCCGATCCCGCCGCGCCGCCCGGTGGACCGCCGCCCGGACGACCCACCGGAGGGCATCTGAACTGGAGGAGTGGCCCTAGTACTGCAACGGTC
>NZ_MUNF01000434.1:338-579 GCF_002154555.1 Streptomyces murinus | reverse complement strand
CCGGGCCCTGTGCAGGACGTGCCGTCGTCAGGAGGCCGCGCTGCGCAGCCCCTGGACGTCGATCACCTCGGTCTCGTCGTGCGCCGTCAGGTCGATGACCTGGCCGACACCGCGTGCGCTCTCGTCGGCGGGCTTGAACTCCGCCTCCGCCTCGGCCTTGTGCACGGCCAGCGCCTCCTGGCCGACGACATCGGCCAGGTCCTCGTTCTGCACGGCGTCCAGCGCGGCCTTCGGCGTCGCC
>NZ_MUNF01000434.1:0-292 GCF_002154555.1 Streptomyces murinus | reverse complement strand
CGGTGGTCTCCGGCGCGGCGGACTCGGCGGGCTCGGCGGCCGTCGCGTGCCCGTCGGCCGTCAGCGGCCGGTCCTGCGGCGCCGTTTCACCGACCGGCAGGTCCTGTACGCCCTCGGCGCTCCCGAAGCTCTCGGCACCCGAGGCACCCGAGGCGCCCTCGGCGGCCGGCGCGTCCTCGCCTTCCGGCACGGCCTCGGCCTCGGCCTCAGGAACCGTCTCGGCCCGGACCTCGTCCCGCCCGGCTATGTCTCCCTCGGCGCCGTCCCCTTTGGCACCGGCCTCGTCCTCGCC
>NZ_MUNF01000433.1 GCF_002154555.1 Streptomyces murinus | reverse complement strand
GCCGCGCGGCTGACCGTGCTGGCCAAGGACATGGCGGCGGAGGCCGCGCGGCACGCTCCCACGCGGCGTCCCGGTCCGCGGACAGCGCCTCCAGGTACGCGTCGACCTGCGCGGGGCGGTACCCGCGCCCCCGGCCGGTCGCGAAGCCGTCCGGCGGCATCCATGCGCAGCTCACTCGGGAACCCCTCTCCGACGGACAGGCACGACAGCAAGAGTTCGCGCACATCGTGACGGATAGGGCTTAACTGTTCATAACGCGACACTCCGCGGCCGTGTCACGGGCGGAGTGCCGCGGTTCACCGTCCCGGGGTGTTCCCGGTCCCCAAGGTGTTCCCGCGGGCCGGGCTACAGCAGCCCGTCCCACATCTGCTCCAGCAGCACCGACCACCAGCTCTCCGGCGAACCCAGCGCCGCCGGGTCCAGCGCGGCCAGCTGCGCCTGGAAGTCGACGGTCCAACGGCCCGCCTGCTCCTGGTTCAGCCCGTACCGCAGCCGCCACATCCGGCCCAGCAGCGCCAGGCAGCGCACGAACTCCGGCAGCCCGGTGTTCACGAACTGCGGCGGCACCGGCGCACCACCCGGACCGGCCTCCACCGGCACGGCCACGATGTGCGCCGTCCCGTACTGCACACACAGCGCCTTGCCGAAGTCCGTGCCCATCACCAGGTACGACCCCGCGTCCGCCGCGGGCGCCACCCCGCGCTCGGCCGCCAGCTCCGCCAGCGTCGGCACCGGACGGCCCGGCTGCGCCTGCGCCCAGAAGAACGGGCCCATGTCCACCGGCAGTCCGGCCACCACCAGGGTGTGCGCCACGACCGGCGGCACCCCCTGCCGGGACACCGCCTGCTGCTCGAACCGGAAGACCCCCGGCCCGAACGCCGCCGCCAGCTCCTGCCCGGCGGCCTCCGGCGGCACCGGCGGTGCGGCCTGCACCGGCGGCAACGGCGCACGCACCGGCGCGGGCCGCGCGGGACCATCCGCCACCTGATGCAACTCACCCTGATGAGCCAGCAGTTGACCCATCCCCTGCTGCCGGCTCGCATGGTCCGTGCCGTACGGCGCGATGCTCGTGATCCGCGCCTGCGGCCACTGCTCCCGGATCATCCGCGCACAGTAGGCACCCGGCAGCTCGCACGACTCCAGCTCCGTGTGCAGCTCCAGCACCTGGTCCGGCGGCACGTTCATCGACCGCAGCTCATGGAAGATCTGCCACTCCGGATGCGGCGTACCCGGCGCCGAACGCCGGATCAGCTGCTGCTCCGAACCGTCCTGCGCCCGGTACCGCAGCACAGCCTGATACCCCGGGCCCACCGTCGGCTGCCCGGCCTGCGGATACCCGTACCCCGCGGGCTGCCCCGGCATGGGCGCGGCCATCTGCCCGGGAGGCATCGGCGGCGGCGTGCCGGGCGCACCCGGAGGCACACCGGGCGCTCCGGGCATGGCCGGCGGCGGGGGCGGCGGCACACCGGGGCCGCCCACGGGAGGCGCCGCCAGCATGGTCTCCGCCTGGTGTACGGCACCACGCGCACCCGGCGCCGCGGGGGCACCGGGTGCGCGTGGTGCCGTA
>NZ_MUNF01000432.1 GCF_002154555.1 Streptomyces murinus | reverse complement strand
CCCCAGCCCCCTCGTCGCCCCCTTGTCATGCCCTGGAGCCACCCGTTCCCCCTGTCAGTGCCCCATGGGAGGATCGGCCCCGTACGTGGTACACGCAGTCGAAGGGGAGCGCGCGATGGCGACGAAGCCGCCCAAGGGTGATCCGGTGCAGGACGCGCCGCAGGTCGCGGAGCCGAAGCACGCGGCGGCGGGGCTGCCGGCCATCGGGCACACCTTGCGGATCGCCCAGCAGCAGATGGGGGTCAGGCGCACCGCGCTGACGCTGCTGCGGGTGAACCAGAAGGACGGCTTCGACTGCCCGGGCTGCGCCTGGCCGGAGCCGGAGCACCGGCACACCGCGGAGTTCTGCGAGAACGGCGCGAAGGCGGTGGCCGAGGAGGCCACCCTGCGCCGGGTCACCCCGGAGTTCTTCGCCACGCACCCCGTCGCCGACCTGGCGACCAGGAGCGGGTACTGGCTGGGCCAGCAGGGGCGGCTCACCCATCCCATGTACCTCCCCGAAGGGGCGGCGCACTACGAGCCGGTCACCTGGGAGCGCGCCTTCGGCATCATCGCCGAGGAGATCGCCGCCCTCGCCTCCCCGGACGAGGCCGTCTTCTACACCTCGGGCCGCACCAGCAACGAGGCGGCGTTCCTGTACCAGCTCTTCGCGCGCGAGCTGGGCACGAACAACCTGCCGGACTGCTCGAACATGTGCCACGAGTCGTCCGGCTCGGCGCTGACGGAGACCATCGGCATCGGCAAGGGCAGCGTCCTCCTGGAGGACCTGTACCAGGCCGATCTGATCATCGTGGCGGGCCAGAACCCGGGCACCAACCACCCCCGGATGCTCTCCGCGCTGGAGAAGGCCAAGGCGAACGGCGCGAAGGTGGTCAGCGTCAACCCGCTGCCCGAGGCGGGCCTGGAGCGGTTCAAGAACCCGCAGACCCCGCAGGGCATGCTCAAGGGCGCCGCGCTCACCGATCTGTTCCTCCAGATCCGCATCGGCGGCGACCAGGCGCTCTTCCGGCTCCTCAACAAGCTGATCCTGGCGACGGACGGCGCGGTCGACGAGGAGTTCGTGCGCGAACACACGCATGGATTCGAGGAGTTCGCCAAGGCCGCGGAGTCCGCCGACTGGGACGAGACGCTGGCCGCGACCGGTCTGAGCCGCACGGAGATCGAGCAGGCGCTGGAGCTGGTGCTCGCCTCCGAGCGGACCATCGTGTGCTGGGCGATGGGCCTGACCCAGCACAAGCACTCCGTGCCGACGATCCGCGAGGTCGTCAACTTCCTGCTGCTGCGCGGCAACATCGGCCGGCCGGGCGCGGGCGTGTGCCCGGTGCGCGGTCACTCGAACGTGCAGGGCGACCGCACGATGGGCATCTTCGAGCGGCCCGCGCCCGCCTTCCTGGACGCCCTGGAGCGGGAGTTCGGGTTCGCGCCGCCCCGGGAGCACGGCTTCGACGTCGTACGGGCGATCCGCGCGCTGCGCGACGGCGAGGCGAAGGTGTTCTTCGCCATGGGCGGCAACTTCGTCTCCGCGTCCCCGGACACCGAGGTGACCGAGGCGGCGATGCGGCGGGCGCGGCTGACGGTGCATGTGTCGACCAAGCTGAACCGCTCGCACACGGTCACCGGCGCGCGAGCGCTGATCCTGCCCACCCTCGGCCGCACCGAGCGCGACGAGCAGGCGAGCGGCGAGCAGTTCGTGACCGTCGAGGACTCCATGGGCATGGTGCACGCCTCGCGCGGCCGGCTGGCGCCCGCGAGCGCGCGCCTGCTGTCCGAGCCGGCGATCGTGTGCCGAATGGCGCGCGCGGTGCTCGGGGAGCGCAGCGTGGTGCCGTGGGAGGAGTTCGAGAAGGACTACGCGGCCGTCCGCGACCGGATCGCACGGGTGGTCCCGGGGTTCGGGGACTTCAACGCGCGGGTGGCCCGGCCCGGCGGTTTCGCGCTGCCGCACGCGCCGCGCGACGAGCGCCGCTTCCCGACCGCCACCGGCAAGGCGAACTTCACCGCGGCGCCGGTGGAGTACCCCGAACTGCCCGAGGGGCGGCTGCTGTTGCAGACGCTGCGCTCGCACGACCAGTACAACACCACCATCTACGGCCTGGACGACCGCTACCGGGGCATCACGGGCGGCCGACGGGTGGTGCTGGTGAACGCCGAGGACGCGCGTGCGCTCGGGTTCGCCGAGGGGACGTACGTGGACCTGGTGAGCGAGTGGCGGGACGGCGTGGAGCGGCGGGCGCCCGGCTTCCGGGTGGTGCTCTACCCGACGGCCCGGGGCTGCGCGGCGGCCTACTACCCGGAGACCAACGTGCTGGTGCCGCTGGACGCGACCGCCGACACCAGCAACACCCCGGCCAGCAAGTCGGTGGTCGTACGCCTGGAGGCGCACGCGGAAGGCCGTCTGGAACAATCGGCGACCGACTGAGCGTTCGCTCAGGTTAAGACAGGTGTACGACGAACGGAGCCGGCTCATGGGCGAGCAGCAGCAGGTGCAGTTCCCGCAGGAGGTCATCGAGGAGTACGCGGCGCTCGGCGTGGACCTGCCCGCGCTCTTCTCGGCCGGTGACCTCGGCATGCGGATGGGCGTGCAGATCCTGGAGGCGTCCGCCGAGAAGGTCGTCGGCACGATGCCGGTGGAGGGCAACACCCAGCCGTACGGACTGCTGCACGGCGGCGCCTCGGCGGTGCTCGCGGAGACGCTGGGCTCGATCGGCGCGATGCTGCACGGCGGCAGCACCAAGGTCGCGGTCGGCGTGGACCTCAACTGCACGCATCACCGCGGGATCCGCTCGGGTCTGGTGACCGGTGTGGCCACGCCCGTGCACCGGGGCCGGTCGACGGCGACGTACGAGGTCGTCATCAGCGACGAGCAGGGCCGCCGGGTGTGCAGCGCACGGCTGACCTGCATGCTCCGCGACCTCGGCGCACAGAACGGCGAGCAGGCCCCCGCAGCGGTCTGACGTTCCCTCAGCAAAGGCCCGGTCCACTCCCCAAAAGGGGTGCGACCGGGCCTTTTTGTCACCGATGCGGCGTCATCTCGCATACGGAAAAGTGGAATTATCTCGTCCGACCGGAACGACCCCTTGACGTCCACCGGGGCCGGGGTGCAGATATCGGCATCCGGCCGCCCGAAATTGCTGTATACCGCACCTTTCTTTTTCTGTGTAACGCTGAGTAACATGCATGCAATAAGCACCCCTTGGCTCCCCTTCGGGGGCGCACCCCTGGGTGATCTTCCCCGGGCGCCCCGGGGGCACCGGGCGCACCGGCCCACGACCTCGGCCCGAGGGCCAACCGGAAGTGCGCATTCTCAAAATGTGGACCGTGAGGAAATTCCGCCAAACCGGCCGAGAGTATCCCTGGCGGAACTTTCCCGTCCACGCCGTCATAACAAGAAAGTCACAAGGACGCCTACGGCGCTGCCCAGGTCTCCATAGCGGGCTTAGAGTCACGGCCAGTCACCGCTCCAACGGGAGTTCGGTACCAACGCGGCTCTACGCCGTCCCGTTCCAGGGACCGCTCATGCCTGCGGAAAGGATCGATTGTGCGACAGCGTTCTCTGGTGATTCTTACCTCCGTCCTGACGACCGGAGCTCTGACTCTCACCGCCTGCGGCTCCCGCAACAATGACAGCAAGGGCGGCGACAGCGGCAACGTGACGGTCACCATCGGCGTGGACGCCCCGCTGACCGGCCAGAACTCCGCGACCGGCCTCGGCATCCAGTACGGCGCGCAGATAGCGGTCGACGACGCGAACAAGAACAAGACGGTCCCGGGCGTGACCTTCAAGGTCAAGGCGCTGGACGACAAGGCGATCCCGGCCACCGGCCAGCAGAACGCCACCCAGCTGGTCGCCGAGAAGGACGTCCTCGGTGTGGTCGGCCCGCTCAACTCGGGCGTGGCCACCCAGATGCAGCAGGTCCTGAACACCGCCAACCTGGTGGAGATCTCCCCGTCGAACACCGCCCCGGAGCTGACCCAGGGCAAGGACTGGCAGACCAAGAAGGTCCGCCCGTTCAAGAACTACTTCCGCACCGCGACCACGGACGCCCTCCAGGGCGCCTTCGCGGCGGACTACGCCTACAACGGTCTGCACAAGAAGAAGGCGTTCGTCGTCGACGACAAGCAGACCTACGGCGCAGGACTCTCCAAGATCTTCAAGGAGCAGTTCGCCAAGCAGGGCGGCAAGGTCATCGGCACCGACCACGTCAGCGTGGGCGACCGTGACTTCTCCACCCTCGTCACCAAGATCAAGAACTCGGGCGCCGACATCCTGTACTACGGCGGCCAGTACGACGAGTCCCAGGTGCTGACCAAGCAGCTCAAGGACGCCGGCGCCAACATCCCGCTGTTCGGCGGCGACGGCATGTTCACCCCGACCTACATCAAGACCGCCGGCAAGGCCGCCGAGGGCGACCTCGCGACCTCCATCGGCGTCCCGGTCGACACCCTGCCCGCCGCCAAGGACTTCGTGGCCACCTACAAGGCCAAGAAGTACCCCGGTGACTACGGCACCTACGGCTCGTACTCCTACGACGCCACCACCGCGATCATCAAGGCCGTCGGCCAGGTCATCAAGGACGGCAAGCTCCCCGACGACGCCCGTGCCCAGGTCGTCGACGCCGTGCAGCACAACTCCTTCGACGGCATCTCCGGCAAGATCTCGTTCGACGAGTTCGGTGACACCACGAACAAGCAGCTGACCGTCTACCAGGTCGTCAACGGTGCGTGGAAGTCCGTCAAGAGCGGCGTCGCCAACCCCAAGTAGCCCGCGGCACCCATCGCGACTCCAGGGCCGCGCGGCACTGACCACCGTCACCGCGCGGCCCGCCCTCTACCGCCCCCTTGACTCTCCCCACCACATGGAGGCCATGCGGTGAACACCCTGCCGCAGCAGCTGGCCAACGGGCTGTTCCTCGGCTCGATGTACGGTCTGATCGCCATCGGATACACGATGGTGTACGGCATCGTCCAGCTCATCAACTTCGCTCACGGCGAGATCTTCATGACGGGAGGCTTCGGCGCCCTCACGGTGTATCTCGTCCTGCCGGACGGCGTATCCATGTGGATAGCCCTGCCGGCGATGCTCGTCGGCGGCGCCCTGGTCGCCGTACTCATCGCCGTCGGCGCCGAACGCTTCGCCTACCGGCCGCTACGCGGCGCGCCACGCCTGGCGCCGCTGATCACGGCCATCGGTCTCTCGCTCGCGCTCCAGCAGCTCGTCTTCAACCTGTACCCGAACGCCAAGGCCGCCCGGGTCTTCCCGCAGCTGCCCTTCGGGCCCTATCACCTGGGCTCGGTCACCGTGCAGAGCGGCGACCTCTTCCTGATCATCGCCGCCCCGGTGTGCATGGCGATCCTCGCCTTCTTCGTCCGGCTCTCGCGCACCGGCCGCGCCATGCAGGCCACCGCGCAGGACCCGGACACCGCCCAGCTGATGGGCATCGACACCAACCGCATCATCGTGATCGCGTTCGCCATCGGCGGCCTGTTCGCGGCGGTCGCGGGCACCGCGTACGGCCTCAAGTACGGCTCGGTCTCCTACGACATGGGCTTCCTCGCCGGCCTCAAGGCCTTCACCGCGGCCGTCCTCGGCGGCATCGGCAACATCTACGGCGCCATGCTCGGCGGACTCGTTCTCGGCATCGCCGAGGCCATGGCCACCGCCTACATCGCGGACATCCCCGGCATGCACCAGCTCGGCGGCCAGGGCTGGGCGCCGGTCTGGGCCTTCGTCCTCCTCATCCTCGTACTCCTCTTCAGACCACAAGGTCTGCTCGGCGAACGCGTCGCGGACAGGGCGTGAGCACCATGACCGACACCACCCTCCAGACCCCGGCGGAGCGCGGCCCCCTGCCGCTGCCGGCCGCCGTGGCCCGGCCGCTCATCGCCGTCGGCGCCGTCGGCACCATCGCCAGCGCCTTCATGAGCTGGACCTGGACGTCCGACTTCCCCGGCAACCTGACCATCTACGGCTACCCGGCCGGACTCCAGATCCTGGCCCTGGTCGCCGGCGCGCTCACCCTGCTGTACGTGCTCGCCCTGTGGCGGGTGAAGGGCCTCGGCTGGCTGAACCCGGCGGGCGCCACCAGCCCGGTGTTCCTGACCGCTCTGTCGGCGTTCGCCGTCTGCTGGTTCACCGGTATCGCCATCGCCGTCGACCTCGGCGGACTGGTCAACCTCGACCCGGGCGCGTATGTCGCGATGGTCGCCTCCCTGCTGCCCGTGCTCGGCGCCCTCGCCCTGCCGCACCCGGCCCCGGGCACCGGTCTCAAGGGCTATCTCACCAAGCCCGACCAGCCCCGCCCCGGCACCCTGTCGCCGCTCGTGGAACGCGCCGTCGTCACCGTCGGCACCGCCCTCGGCCTGGTGGTCTTCACCTACGGCATCGGCATCGACGACGACGACAGCGAGACCTTCATCGGCTTCCTGCTGATCTGCGTCTTCGCCGCCTGGGGTCTGGTACACGCCGGGCTCCTGGACCGGTACACGACCCTGTCCACCCGCCACAAGGGCTTCGCGGCCTGCCTGGCGTTCGTGGCCGCCGTGATCTTCCCGTTCACGCAGAGCAACGACCACAACGCCAACATCGGCGTGAACATCCTCATCTTCGCCACCGTCGCGCTCGGCCTGAACATCGTCGTCGGCCTCACCGGTCTGCTCGACCTCGGTTACGTCGCCTTCCTCGGCGTCGGCGCCTACGCGGCCGCCCTGGTCTCCGGCTCCGAGTACTCGCCCTTCCAGGTGCACTTCCCCTTCTGGGCCGCCGCGCTCACCGGCATGGCCGCCTCGCTGGTCTTCGGCGTCCTGATCGGCGGTCCGACGCTGCGGCTGCGCGGTGACTACCTGGCCATCGTGACGCTCGGCTTCGGAGAGATCTTCCGCATCACCGTCAACAACCTGGACGGCGACTCCGGTCCGAACATCACCCGCGGGCCCAACGGCATCACCCAGATCCCCGACATCCAGCTCTTCGGGTTCAACCTGGGCGACGCCCACACCTTCGGCTCGTTCACCCTCGGCCGGTTCGCCAACTACCTGTTCCTGATGCTGATCATCACGGCCATCGTGGTGCTCGTCTTCACCCGCGCCGCCGACTCCCGGATCGGCCGCTCCTGGATCGCCATCCGCGAGGACGAGACCGCCGCGACCGCCATGGGCATCAACGGCTTCCGGGTCAAGCTGATCGCGTTCGCGCTCGGCGCCTCCCTGGCGGGCCTGGCCGGCACCGTGATGGCGCATGTGAACTACAGCGTCAACCCGCAGCCGTACCAGTTCGCCGGCGCCGCCCCGCCCAACTCGGCCTTCCTGCTGGCCGCCGTCGTCCTCGGCGGCATGGGCACCGTCAGCGGCCCGCTGCTCGGCGCCAGCCTGCTCTACCTCATCCCGGAGAAGCTCCAGTTCATGCAGAACTACGAGCTGCTCGCCTTCGGTGTGGCGCTGATCCTGCTCATGCGGTTCCGGCCGGAGGGCATCATCGCCAACCGCCGCCGCAAGCTGGAGTTCCACGAGACCGGCCAGCTCGACGTACCGGCACAGACGACGCTGTCCGAGGACACGGCCGTCACCAAGGCAGGGGCGTAAGGAACCATGACGACACCTGTACTCAAAGCCCGTGACGTCACCATGCGGTTCGGCGGTCTGACCGCCGTACGGTCCGTGGACTTCACGGTGAACAGCGGCGAGATCGTCGGCCTGATCGGGCCGAACGGCGCCGGCAAGACCACCTTCTTCAACTGCCTCACCGGTCTGTACGTCCCCACCGAGGGCACCGTCGCCTACCAGGGCAAGGTGCTGCCGCCCAAGCCGCACCTGGTGACGCAGGCGGGCATCGCCCGTACCTTCCAGAACATCCGGCTCTTCGCCAACATGACCGTTCTGGAGAACGTCCTGGTGGGCCGCCACACGCGGACCAAGGAGGGCCTGTGGTCAGCGCTGCTGCGCGGCCCCGGCTTCCGCAAGGCCGAGCGCGAGTCCGAGGCGCGGGCCCTGGAACTCCTGGAGTTCGTCGGCCTCGCCGACAAGCGCGAGCACCTGGCGCGCAATCTGCCCTACGGCGAGCAGCGCAAGCTGGAGATCGCGCGGGCGCTGGCCAGCGAGCCCGGCCTGCTGCTCCTGGACGAGCCGACGGCGGGCATGAACCCGCAGGAGACCCGGACCACCGAGGAACTGGTCTTCGCCATCCGGGACATGGGCATCGCCGTCCTCGTCATCGAGCACGACATGCGGTTCATCTTCAATCTGTGCGACCGCGTCGCCGTGCTCGTGCAGGGCGAGAAGCTGATCGAGGGCACCTCCGAGGTCGTCCAGGCCGACGAGCGGGTCATCGCCGCCTACCTGGGCGAGCCCTTCGAGGGCGAGCCGGGCGCGGCGGAAGCCGCGGAGGTCGAGGCGGCGGAGGCCGGAGCGGCCGCGGCCGACACGGCGGACACGGCCGGGACGGTGGACACGGCGAAGGCCGCCGCGACCGACACGACCGAGGCCGACACGGCGCGGGCCGGCACGGCCGAGGGCGAGGGTGAGGCGACGGAGGCCGGGGCGGCCGAGGTCGAGGCGGCTGGTTCCGCCGACAGCACAGAGGGAGAGACCCAGTGACCGCACTGCTGGAGGTCGAGGACCTCAGGGTCGCCTACGGCAAGATCGAGGCCGTCAAGGGCATCTCGTTCAGCGTCGAGGCCGGCCAGGTCGTGACCCTCATCGGCACCAACGGCGCCGGTAAGACGACCACCCTGCGCACCCTGTCCGGGCTGCTCAAGCCGGTCGGCGGAAAGATCCTGTTCGACGGCAAACCGCTCACCGGCGTCCCGGCGCACAAGATCGTCGCCCTGGGCCTCGCCCACTCCCCCGAGGGCCGGCACATCTTCCCGCGTCTGAGCATCGCGGAGAACCTCCAGCTCGGCGCCTTCCTGCGCAAGGACAAGGACGGCATCGAGCAGGACATCCAGCGTGCCTACGACCTCTTCCCGATCCTGGGTGAGCGGCGCAAGCAGGCCGCGGGCACCCTCTCGGGCGGCGAGCAGCAGATGCTGGCCATGGGCAGGGCGCTGATGTCCCGGCCCAAGCTGCTGATGCTGGACGAGCCGTCCATGGGTCTGTCGCCGATCATGATGCAGAAGATCCTGGCGACGATCGCGGAACTGAAGTCCCAGGGCACCACCATCCTGCTGGTCGAGCAGAACGCCCAGGCGGCGCTCTCGCTCGCCGACCAGGGCCATGTGATGGAGGTCGGCTCGATCGTGCTGTCCGGCAGCGGACAGGATCTGCTGCACGACGAGTCGGTCCGCAAGGCGTATCTGGGCGAGGACTGACGCCCCTTCGGTACGACGATGCCCGCGCCCCCTTTCCGGGGAGCGCGGGCATCGTCGTACGCGGGAGCGGGCTCAGCCGTTCTTGGCGGCCTTCTTCTCCTCGTTGTCCGTGATCACGGCCTCGGCGACCTGCTGCATCGACATGCGGCGGTCCATGGAGGTCTTCTGGATCCAGCGGAAGGCGGCCGGCTCGGTCAGGCCGTACTCGGTCTGGAGGATGGACTTGGCGCGGTCGACCAGCTTGCGGGTCTCCAGGCGCAGGGTGAGGTCGGCGACCTCCTGCTCCAGCTGCTTCAGCTCGGTGAAGCGGGAGACGGCCATCTCGATCGCCGGCACCACGTCGCTCTTGCTGAACGGCTTGACCAGGTACGCCATCGCGCCGGCGTCCCGGGCACGCTCGACCAGGTCGCGCTGGGAGAAGGCGGTGAGCATCAGGACCGGGGCGATGGATTCCTCGGCGATCTTCTCGGCCGCGGAGATGCCGTCCAGCTTGGGCATCTTCACATCCAGGATGACCAGGTCCGGCCGGTGCTCGCGGGCCAGCTCGATCGCCTGCTCGCCGTCGCCGGCCTCACCGACGACGGTGTACCCCTCCTCCTCCAGCATCTCCTTGAGGTCGAGGCGGATCAGTGCCTCGTCCTCGGCGATGACGACACGGGTCGTCAGCGGAGGCACGTGCGACTTGTCGTCGTCGGGCGCGTCTACGGGCTGGGGCGACTCGGCGGTCACGGGGGCTCCTCGTTCGGTGCAGGGGTACTGCTGACAAGAGCCTACCTAGCTACGGTATGGTGGACGCGCGGAGGGTCGGGGGAAACCTTTGATTCTGCGAGCCCCGGTAGCCCAATTGGCAGCAGGCAACGGATTCAAAACCCGTACAGTGTCGGTTCGAGTCCGACCCGGGGCACTTTTTCCTTGTTTTCCAAGGTCACCGGTTTTCTTGATTCGCAGATTTGTGCGGGCCCCTTCGGCAAAGGGGCCCTTTCTCGTACCCGGCCGCATACGCTCCCGGCCGTCGTTCACGCCTCCGGGTCGCCGCGGGCGCCTCCGGGGCGTCGCTCACGCCTCCGGGTCGTCGTCCTCGCCGATGTGGTGGACGCGGACCATGTTGGTGGAGCCGGAGACCCCGGGCGGGGAGCCGGCCGTGATCACCACGACGTCGCCCTTCTCGCAGCGGCCGTACCGCAGCAGCAGTTCGTCCACCTGCTCGACCATGGCGTCGGTGGAGTCGACGTGCGGGCCGAGGAAGGTCTCGGCGCCCCAGGTGAGGCTGAGCTGGGAGCGGGTGGCCGGCTCGGGGGTGAAGGCGAGCAGCGGGATCGGCGGGCGGTAGCGGGAGAGCCGACGGGCGGTGTCCCCGGACTGGGTGAAGGCCACCAGGAACTTGGCGCCGAGGAAGTCGCCCATCTCGGCGGCCGCGCGGGCGACCGCGCCGCCCTGGGTGCGCGGCTTGTTCCGCTCGGTCAGCGGCGGCAGCCCCTTGGCCAGCATGTCCTCCTCGGCCGCCATGACGATCTTCGCCATGGTGCGCACGGTCTCGACCGGGTACTTGCCGACGCTGGTCTCGCCGGAGAGCATCACCGCGTCCGTGCCGTCGAGGACCGCGTTGGCCACGTCGGAGGCCTCGGCACGGGTGGGCCGGGCGTTGTCGATCATGGAGTCGAGCATCTGGGTGGCGACGATGACCGGCTTGGCGTTGCGCCGCGCGAGCTTGATGGCGCGCTTCTGGACGATCGGCACCTGCTCCAGGGGCATCTCCACCCCGAGGTCGCCGCGCGCGACCATCAACCCGTCGAAGGCGGCCACGATGTCGTCCAGATTGGCCACCGCCTGCGGCTTCTCGATCTTGGCGATCACCGGGAGGCGGCGGCCCTCCTCGGCCATGATGCGGTGCACCACCCGGGCGTCGTCGCCGCTGCGCACGAAGGAGAGGGCGATGACGTCGACCCCGATGTGCAGCGCCCAGCGCAGGTCCTCCTCGTCCTTCTCGGACAGGGCGGGCACCGAGACGGCGACACCGGGCAGATTGAGGCCCTTGTGGTCGGAGACCATGCCGCCCTCGATCACCCGGGTGCGCACCCGGGGGCCGTCGACGGCGGTGACCTCCAGGCAGACCCGGCCGTCGTCCACCAGCACGCGCTCACCGGGGGCGACGTCCCCGGCGAGCCCCGCGTAGGTGGTGCCGCAGCGGTGGCGGTCGCCCTCCACGCCGTCCTCGACGGTGATGGTGAACTCATCACCGCGTTCAAGGAGTACCGGCCCCTCGGCGAAACGCCTGAGGCGGATCTTCGGACCTTGAAGGTCGGCGAGGATTCCGACACTGCGGCCGGTTTCGTCGGCAGCCTTGCGCACGCGCTGGTAACGCTCCTCGTGTTCGGCGCGGGTGCCGTGGCTGAGGTTGAAGCGGGCGACGTCCATTCCGGCCTCGACCAGTGCCTTGATCTGGTCGTACGAGTCGGTGGCGGGCCCCAATGTACAAACGATCTTTGCTCGGCGCATGGTTCGAGCCTAGGGCTTACCCGTCGGTAGAGATTCCGGGCCGCATGACCACTCAACAACCTTTACGTGAAGCCTTATTGACAAGTGTTGAATTGTGCGGACGGCCGCTCCTATGAGCGGATTACGCTCACTTCTCTTCGACGAGCGGGGTGATCCGCTGGGTGGAGTGCCGGGCCTGGGGGACGGTGGAATGCGGTTCGCGCAGCCCGAAGGTGGTGAAGGCCGTACGGGTCGGCAGGGGGTACGGGTCCTTTCCGGTGAGCGAGTTGAGGATGGTGGCGCCGCGCCAGGCGGCGAGGCCCAGGTCGGGGGCGCCGACGCCATGGGTGTGCACTTCGGCGTTCTGGACGTAGACGGAGCCCGTGACCGAGGGGTCGAGGACCAGGCGGAAGTCCGCGTCGATGCGCGGCCGTTCGCCCGCGTCCCGGCGCATATAGGGGTCGAGCCCGGCGAGCAGCCGGTCGAGGGGCCGCTGCTGGTAGCCGGTGGCGAGGACGACCGCGTCGGTGGCGAGCCGGGAGCGGCTGCTCTCGTCCAGGTGCTCCAGATGGAGCTCGATCTTGTTGCCGGCGATCCGGCCCGCGGTGCGCACCCGCACGCCCGGAGTGAGGACGGCGTCGGGCCAGCCGCCGTTCAGGGTGCGCCGGTACAGCTCGTCGTGGATGGCGGCGAGGGTGCCGGCGTCGACGGCCTTGTGCAGCTGCCACTGGGAGCCGACCAGCCGGTCGCGGACGGGTTCGGCGAGGGCGTGGAAGTAGCGCGTGTAGTCGGGGGTGAAGTGCTCCAGGCCGAGCTTGGAGTACTCCATCGGGGAGAACGCGGGGCTGCGGCCGATCCAGTGCAGCCGCTCCTCGCCGACCGGGCGGCGGCGCAGCAGGTCGAGGAA
>NZ_MUNF01000431.1:165-4818 GCF_002154555.1 Streptomyces murinus | reverse complement strand
TCACCGGCGGCACCGGCACCCTGGGCGCGCTCATCGCCCGCCACCTGGTCACCGAGCACGGGGTACGGCACCTGGTGCTGGCCGGCCGCCGTGGCGAGGCCGCGCCCGGGGCCCCGGAACTGGTGGCCGAGCTGGCCCGGCTCGGCGCGCGGGCGCGGGCCGTGGCCTGTGACGCGGCCGACCCGGAAGCGCTGCGCGCCACCCTCGACGGCATCGACGCCGCGCACCCGCTCACCGCCGTCGTGCATGCCGCCGGACTACTGGAGGACGCCACCGTGCCCGCGCTCACCCCGGGCGCGCTGGAGCGGGTGCTGCGGCCCAAGGCGGACGCGGCCTGGCACCTGCACGAGCTGACCCGTGACCACGACCTGTCCGCGTTCGTGCTGTTCTCCTCCGTGGCCGGCACCCTCGGCCTCGGCGGCCAGGCCAACTACGCGGCGGCCAACGCCTTCCTGGACGCCCTCGCGCACCGCCGACGGGCCGAGCGGCTGCCGGCGGTCTCGCTCGCCTGGGGCCTGTGGGAGCAGGCCAGCGGCATGACCGGCGCGCTGTCCGACGCCGACCTGGCCCGGATGGCCCGCTCGGGGGTCGCGCCACTGCCCACCGACGAGGCGCTGCGACTGCTCGACACCGCGCTCGTGGGCGACGCCCCGCTGCTGGTGCCGGCCGCCCTCGACACCGCGGCGCTGCGCACCGGACCGGCCACCGAGGCCGTACCGCCGATGCTGCGCGGCCTGGTGCGGATACCGGCCCGGCGCGCCGAACGGGCCGCGGCGGACGGCGTCGAGCAGGGCCCGGACGGATTCGCCGAGCGGCTGCGCGGCCTGGATCCGGAGAGCCGCCGGCACACCGTCCTGGAGCTGGTCCGCCAGTGCGCCGCGGTGGTCCTCGGACACGGCGGCCCCGACGCCGTCGACCCCGAACGGGCCTTCGCCAAGCTGGGGTTCGACTCGCTCACCTCGGTCGAACTGCGCAACCGGCTGAACGCGGCCACCGGCCTGCGGCTGCCCACCACCCTGCTCTTCGACTGCCCGACCCCGGCCGCCGTCGCCGACCGGGTGCTCGACCGGCTGCTGCCCGCCGCGCCCGCACCGCTCGACGCGCCCGCGCCCGACGGCCCGGAGCCCGCCGCGGCCACCGGGGCGCCGGAAACGGAAGCGGTCCTGGAGCAGCTGGCGTCGGCCAGCGACGACGAAATCTTCTCGTTCATCGAAAGCGAACTCGGCATCTCATGAGGAGTGTTGGCCGGATGTCTCACGAGGACAAACTCCGCGACTACCTGAAGAAGGTCACGACCGACCTCCACGCCACCCGGCAGCGGCTGCGCGAGCGCGAGGAGCGCGACCAGGAGCCGGTCGCGATCGTCGGGATGGGGTGCCGTTTCCCGGGTGACGTGCGTTCCCCGGAGGATCTGTGGCGCCTGGTGGTCGGTGGTGGTGACGCGGTGGGCGGGTTTCCCGAGGACCGGGGCTGGGATCTGGAGGACCTGTACGACCCGGAGCCCGGCCGGGCCGGGAAGTCGTATGTCCGCGAGGGTGCCTTCCTGCGCTCGGCGGCCGAGTTCGATGCGGGTTTCTTCGGGATCTCGCCGCGTGAGGCGACGGCGATGGACCCGCAGCAGCGGCTGCTGCTGGAGACCGGCTGGGAGGCGCTGGAGCGGGCCGGTATCGACCCGACCGCCCTGCGCTCCACCGCCACCGGCGTGTTCGTCGGCCTGATGTACCACGACTACACCGCCCGCATCGGCCCGCTGCCCGCGGAGTACGAGGGCTACGGCGTCACCGGCGGCTCCTCCAGCGTGGCCTCCGGCCGGATCTCCTACGTCCTGGGCCTGGAGGGCCCGGCGGTCACGGTGGACACCGCCTGCTCCTCCTCGCTGGTCGCCCTGGACATGGCGGTGCGAGCGCTGCGGCGCGGCGAGTGTGGACTCGCCCTGGCCGGCGGCGCGGCCGTGATGCCCTCCCCGACGATCTTCCTGGAGTTCTC
Organism: Streptomyces murinus; assembly: GCF_002154555.1. Classification (GTDB taxonomy): domain Bacteria; phylum Actinomycetota; class Actinomycetes; order Streptomycetales; family Streptomycetaceae; genus Streptomyces; species Streptomyces murinus. Next base: position 2,832 of record NZ_MUNF01000431.1, on the reverse strand, counting down.
CCGGCAGCGCGGCCTGGCCCCCGACGGGCGGTGCAAGGCGTTCTCCGCGGACGCGGACGGCACCGGCTGGGGCGAGGGCGTCGGTGTGCTGGTGCTGGAGCGGCTGTCGGACGCGGTCCGCAACGGGCACCGGGTGCTGGCCGTGGTGCGGGGCAGCGCGGTCAACCAGGACGGCGCGAGCAACGGCCTGACCGCACCCAGCGGCCCCGCCCAGGAACGCGTGATCCGCCAGGCGCTCGCCGACGCGGGCCTCGGCCCCGAGGACGTCGACGCCGTCGAGGGTCACGGCACGGGGACGAAGCTGGGTGATCCGATCGAGGCGCAGGCGTTGATCGAGACCTACGGTCAGGGGCGTCCGGCTGAACGTCCGTTGTTGTTGGGGTCGTTGAAGTCGAACATCGGGCATACGCAGGCTGCGGCCGGTGTGGGCGGTGTGATCAAGATGGTGATGGCGCTGCGGGCGGGTGTGGTGCCGGCGACGCTGCATGTGGGTGAGCCGAGTCCGCATGTGGACTGGTCGGCGGGCACGGTGGAGCTGGTCACGCGGGCGCGGGCGTGGCCTGAGGCCGGCCGGGTGCGTCGTGCGGCGGTGTCGTCGTTCGGGATCAGTGGTACCAACGCGCATGTGATCCTCGAGCAGGCGCCCGAGGTGCGGGGCGGGGATGTCGTGGCGGAGGGTGTGCTGGGTTCGGCGCCGTGGGTGTGGCCGGTGTCGGCGCGGGGTGCGCAGGGGTTGCGGGCGCAGGCGGCGCGGTTGCTGGAGTTCGCCGAGCGGTGCCCGGATCTGGAACCTGGTGCGGTGGGGCGGGCGTTGGCGACGGGTCGTGCGGCGTTGTCCCATCGTGGTGTCGTGACGGGTGCCGGTCGCGAGGAACTGCTCGCGGGACTCGCCGCCCTCGCCGCCGGCCAGGACTCCCCGCACCTCGTCACCAGCGCCACCGAGGCCACCGGCGGCCGCACCGTCTTCGTCTTCCCCGGCCAGGGCTCCCAGTGGACCGGCATGGCCCGCGAACTCCTCGACACCTCACCGGTGTTCCGGACCGCCATCGAGGACTGCGCCCGCGAGCTGGCCCCCTTCGTGGACTGGTCGCTCACCGACGTGCTGCGCGGCACCCCCGGCGCGCCGTCGCTGGAGCGGGTCGACGTCGTCCAGCCCGCGATCTTCGCCATGATGATCGCGCTCGCCGAGGTCTGGCAGGCCGCGGGCGTGCGGCCCGCCGCCGTGATCGGGCAGTCCCAGGGCGAGATCGCCGCCGCCTACGTGTGCGGGGCGCTCAGCCTGACGGACGCCGTGCGGATCGTGGCGCTGCGCAGCCTCATCACCCGCGACCGGCTGGCCGGGACCGGCGCGATGGCTTCGGTGGCGCTGCCCGCCGACCGCGTCGCCGAGCAGCTCGCCACCCACCCCGAGCCGGTCGAGATCGCCTCCGTCAGCAGCCCCGCGGCCACCGTGGTGGCGGGCGCCCCCGAGGTGCTGGACGCGCTGCTCGCCCAGTGGGAGGCCGAGGGCGTACGGGCCCGCCGCATCCCCGTCGACTATGCCTCGCATTCCGCGTACGTCGAGGCGATCGAGGAGGAACTGCTGGCCGCGCTCGCCCCGGTCGCGCCGCGCCGCTCCCGGATCCCCTTCTACTCGACCGTCACCGGCGAGGCGTACGAGACGACCGCCCTGGACGCCGCGTACTGGTACCGCAATCTGCGCTCCACCGTCCGCTTCGCCGACACCACCCGCGCCCTGCTCGCCGACGGCTACCGGGTGTTCGTCGAACCGACCGCGCACCCGCTGCTCACGTCCGCCGTACAGGAGATCGCCGAGGCCGCGGACCTGCCCGCCGTCACCCTGGAGACGCTGCGCCGCGACGACGGCGGACCGGCCCGGCTCAGCCACTCCCTGGCGCGCGCCCATGTGCACGGCGCGCCGGTCGACTGGCGCGCCGTCCTCGGCGGCGGCCGGCCGGCCGACCCCGCCGAGCTGCCCACCTATGCCTTCCAGCACGCCGGCTACTGGCTGGACGCCCCGGCCGCGGCCGGGGACGCCGCCGGACTCGGCCTGGAGGCCCTGGACCACCCGCTGCTGGGCGCCGCCGTGGCCTGTGCCGAGGACGGTACGACCCTGTTCACCGGCCGGGTGTCGCTGCGCACCCACCCCTGGCTCGCCGACCACGCCGTGTCCGGCACGGTGCTGCTGCCCGGCACCGCCCTGCTGGAACTGCTGGTGCGCGCCGGCGACCAGGTGGGCTGCGCGGGCGTCGAGGAACTCGACCTGGCCGCTCCACTGGCCCTCCCGGCGGACGGCGGGGTCCGGATCCAGGTCACCGTGTCCACGCCCGACGCCTCGGGCGGCCGCGACGCCGGCGTGCACGCGCGCCGTGACGACGACCCGGACGGCGAATGGACCTGCCACGCCGCCGGCCGGCTCGTCCCGGGCCCGGCCGCTTCCGAGGAGGCCGCGCCCGCCGTATGGCCGCCGCGGGGTGCCGAGCGGATTGCCACCGAGGGCGCCTACGAGCGGCTCGCCGCGTCCGGGTACGCCTACGGGGCCGCCTTCCAGGGCCTGAAGTCCGCCTGGCGGCACGGCGACGACCTGTACGCCGAGGTCGCGCTCGGCGCCGACCGGCACAAGGACGCGGCCGCCTTCGCCCTGCATCCGGCGCTGCTGGACGCGGC
>NZ_MUNF01000431.1:0-159 GCF_002154555.1 Streptomyces murinus | reverse complement strand
GTCCGGCTGCACGCCACCGGCGCCACCGCGCTGCGCGTCCGGCTCGCCCGGCGCGGCCCGGACACCGTGGCGGTCACGGCCTGGGACCCGGCGGGCGCCGCGGTCCTCACCGCCGACGGGCTCACCGTCCGCCCGCTCGCCCCCGGCGCGCTCACCGCG
>NZ_MUNF01000430.1 GCF_002154555.1 Streptomyces murinus | reverse complement strand
TCGAGCACAACCGCTCCGCGCGCGGTCTGGCCGGGATGATATTCACCCGTAACGACCGCGCGGGCGCGGGCAAGCTGTCCTCGCGCCTCGGCCTGGTCACCGACGCGGTGGAGGTCGCCGACGCCCAGGACCTCTATGTGTACATCGTGGACCACCTCTCGCAGGGCGGCCGGATCGACTATGTGATCGCGGACGAGGCGCAGTTCCTCGCGCCCGTGCAGATCGACCAGCTGGCCCGCGTGGTGGACGACCTCGGCGTGGACGTCTTCGCCTTCGGCATCACCACCGACTTCCGCTCCAAGCTCTTCCCCGGCTCCCAGCGGCTCGTGGAGCTGGCCGACCGCGTCGAGGTGCTCCAGGTGGAGGCGCTGTGCTGGTGCGGCGCCCGCGCCACGCACAACGCCCGTACGGTCGGCGGCGAGATGGTCGTCGAGGGCGCCCAGGTCGTCGTCGGAGACGTCAACCAGGCGGCGGGCGAGGTCGGTTACGAGGTGCTGTGCCGTCGCCACCACCGGCGCCGGATGACCGCCGCGACGGCCCGCGCGGCGGCCCTCTCCCCGGACGTGCTGCCCGTCTCGTCCTCCTGAGCCCACCGGGAGCACGCCCGTTGCCCGCGGCCGGCATTGAGCCGTCAACGTGGATCCTGGACCACCGAGAACACCGCGCCCTCCGGGTCCGCCACCGTGGCCACCCGCCCGTGCGGACTGTCATGGGCCGGGCGGACGATCCGGCCGCCGAGCCCCGTCACCTGACGCAGCGTCTCCGCGGTGTCGGCCACCTCGAAATAGGTCGCCCAGTACGGCCCCCGGTCCCGGGGCAGCCCATGGCCCACACCGTGCACCCCGGCCACCGGGCGCCCGTCGACGCACAGGCTCACATAGTCGAACCCGGCGGACACCACCGGCTCCGTCTCATAACCGAACACGCTCGCGTAGAACTTGGCGACGCTCCCCGTCTCAAACGTGATCAGCTCGTTCCACGCGGGCGTGCCCGGCACCCCGGTGATCGCCGGGGCCAGATGCGCCGGCGCCTGCCAGATGCCGAACACCGCGCCCGAGGGATCCGCCGCGATGGCCAGCCGCCCCGCCTCGGCCGCGTCCAGCGGGCCGACCGCCACCGTGCCGCCGCACAGCCGTACCGCCTCCGCCGTGCGGTCCACGTCGTCCGAGGCGAGATAGGGCGTCCAGGCGATCGGCAGCCGGTTCTCCGGCGGCAGCTGGCCCATGCCGGCCACCTCGCGCCCGTCGAGCAACGCCCGCACATACGGGCCGAGCTGCTGCGGGCCCGGCCGGAACTCCCAGCCGAACAGCTCCCCGTAGAACTCCTCGGTGGCGGTGAGCCGGTGCGCCATCAGACTCACCCAGCAGGGTGTGCCGGGCGCGCGCAGCGCCTGCGGACCGGCCGACTCCCGTGCCTCGGTCATCGATCACTCTCTCCCCGGCCGCCTTGTGCGGTGGCCGTGTCGCTTCCGCTCCTCCGGCAGGTGTGTGCACGCCGCCGGCGCGTACGCCCGTAGGGGTGTGTCCGCATCCTCCACGGTCGCGCGGCCCTGGCGTGTCGCCGCGCCGCCGGTCCGGCGGTGTCTTCCGGAAGAATGCCTGGGCTGACGTCTTTCGCCGCTTCCTGACGATGTCCGACTGATGTCCGACTGCTGTCCGGTCGGGTGTACGGCATGTGCCCGATCCCCTACGGTTCGTGATCGAGCCTGCCCGGCCGAGCAGAGTAGCGGCACCTGGACGCCGCGGCCACCCCTGGCGTATGCATGGCGCCATGACAGTCATCATCACCGCACCCGAACTCGCCGAGGCGCTCGCCGGCGAGGCGCCGCCGGTCCTGCTGGACGTGCGCTGGCAGTTGAGCCTGGCGAAGGCGGCGGGCGCCCCGCCCTTCGACGGCCGGGCCGAGCACGCGGCCGGGCACATCCCCGGCGCGGTCTTCGTCGACCTGGACCGGGAGTTGGCCGGGGCCCCGGGCGGGCACGGCCGCCATCCGCTGCCGGACCTCGCGGAGTTCGGCGCCGCCATGCGCCGCGCGGGCGTGTCGGCGAGCCGTCCGGTCGTCGTGTACGACGGCGGGCAGGGCTGGGCCGCCGCCCGCGCGTGGTGGATGCTGTGCTGGACGGGTCACCCGGACGTGCGGGTCCTCGACGGCGGGTTGCCGTCCTGGACGGGGGAGTTGGCCACCGGGGTGTCCGTCCCGGACGCGGGTGACTTCGTGCCCGCGCCGGACGCGGCGGGCCTGCTGGACGCGGACGGGGCCGCCGAACTGGCCCGTACGGGTGTGCTGCTGGACGCCCGCGCGGGGGAGCGGTACCGGGGCGAGGTGGAGCCCGTGGACCGGGTCGGCGGGCACATCCCCGGCGCGGTCTCGGCGCCGACGACGGAGAACGTGGGCCCCGACGGCCGGTTCCTGCCCGCCATCGAGCTGAAGGACCGCTTCAAGGCCCTCGGCGTCTCCTCGGACGCGCCGGTGGGCGTCTACTGCGGCTCGGGCGTGTCCGGCGCCCATGAGGTGCTGGCGCTCGCGGTGGCGGGCATCCCGGCGGCCCTGTACGTCGGTTCGTGGTCGGAGTGGTCCGCGGACCCCTCCCGCCCGGTGGCGGTGGGCGCCGACCCGCAGTAGCGGCCACGGCAGCGCCAAGAGGGGCGGAACACCTGGGTGTTCCGCCCCTCTTGGCGTCGTACGACGGTCTACTCCTGCTTCTTGCGCCGGGTGCCGAACACGATCTCGTCCCAGCTCGGGACGGCGGCGCGGCGGCCGGGGCGGACCCCGTCGGCCTCGGCCTGGCGGTCCGTGGCGCCGGTCAGCCGGTCGCGGTGGCTGCCGACCGAGCGGGGCATGAGGACGTCCGCGTAGGCCGAGCCGGCCGAGGCGGCGGGCGCCGGCGGCTCCTCCACGGCGGCCTCCTCGTCGGGCTCGTCCGGGGTCTCCGGGGTGCGCTCGGGCACCACCATGTCGCCGCGGAAGGAGGGCACCGCCTCCAACAGGCTGGTCAGCGAGTCCCGTTCGCCGGTGGTCTCCTCGGCGGGCTCGGACGACTGCGCGGGCAGGCTCGGCCGCTCCCGCTCGGTCTGCCGGTCGAGGGCACGGTCCATCGAGCGCTCGCGCGGCAGCCGGGCGATGCGCGGGACGAACGGGAAGCTCGGCTCCGGTACGGCGAGATCGTCGGACTCGCCGATCAGCGAGCGCGCCTCGTCGTCCACGGCCTGGACCAGCCGCCGGGGCGGGTCGTACGTCCAGCTCGCCGAGTGCGGTTCACCGGCGACCCGGTAGACGAGCAGCACCTCCCAGGTGCCGTCGTCGCGGCGCCAGGAGTCCCACTGCACGGTGTCCTTCTCGGCGCCGCGCAGCAACAGCCGTTCCTGGACGGCCTCGCCGAGCAGCGGCCCCGAGTTCTCACCGGGGCGGCGGACCGGGGTCTTACGGGCGCGCTCGGCCATGAAGGCGCGTTCGGCCAGCACCGGACCCTCGAAGCGCCGCACCCGGTCGACGGGGATGCCCGCGAGCTGTGCGACCTCTTCCGCCGTGGCACCGGCTCGTATCCGCGCCTGGATGTCACGAGGCCGCAGATGGCTCTCGACCTCGATCTCGATCTGGCCGAGGCGTGGCCGGTCGCCGCGCACGGCGGCGCGCAGCCGCTCGTCGATCGGAAGCGTGTACTCCGTTGCGTCGGCAGCTTTCAGCACCAGCCGTGTGCCGTCATTCGAGACGGCCACGACACGCAGTTCGGGCATGGGGACCTCCCGGGTGGTGCCTGCCGACGTCACGTGCGTCGCTGCTTCCGCTAGTCGAGTGTGGCCTGCCCGGGTGCAGCCTGCCACAACCTTGCCGAGTTGCCCGGCGTGTCGGGCACGGGCCCTGGAACGCCGTTATGGCACGGTTACCAGTTCGCCACGCTAAGTGACAAAGTCCGTCACCCTGTGCAACTAGCCCCCTCCCGGCGGTCCTTGGTGGCCGCGGACACCCTGGTGGGAGGCCGGACCCAGGGCTCGCAACAGTACTCCATTCGGGCCATGTACGTGGATTGGCGCGCCGCCCAACTTCTGGCAAGGGGCGCGTCCGAGCCGTGCGCAACCGGTTTTGTGGATCATGAACGTGGCGAAGTTCACGCAATCCCCAGAAACGGAACTAATGGTTTCGCGCATACGTCCCTATCTCGTGCAGTCGGTACCTCGATGTCGATCAAGTACGGGAAAGGCAGGCAAGTTCCGGGTATGCGTGAAACACCCGATGCGGAGCGGAAGCGGATCGACCTGAACGTCCCGCAGGTGGCGGGCAGCGCCCTGGCGGCGGTCATCGCGGCGAAGCTGGCCTCCTCCTTCGGCGTGTACGGCACGATCCTCGGCGCAGGTGTCGTCAGCGTGATCGCCACCTGCGGCGGCACCCTCTTCCAGCACTTCTTCCGGCGCACCGGGGAGCAGTTGCGGGTGACCAAGCCGCCGGCCGAGGCATCCCTGGTGCCGGGTCCGCCCGCCGAGGGCGAGTTCTCCGCGGGCACCGTCTACCGCGCCCGGGTCAAGAGCTGGCGGCGGCCGGTGATCGCGGCCGCTCTCGTGTTCGGGGTGACCATGGGCGGCATCACGACGTACGAACTGGTGTCCGGCAGCAGTTTCAGCGGCGGCTCCGGTACGACGGTCGGCGACGCGGTCGGCGGCCGGAAATCCACCGTCCACCGAACGGATGACCCCGGTCAGCTTCCCTCGCATGTCCCCTCGGGTGGCGGCGCCTCGTCGGACGGCGGCGCCACCCCGGACACGGGGTCGGGCTCCGGCTCGGGCACGGACTCCGGCCCGGGTTCCGGCTCCGAGGACGGTACGACGGACTCCGCGACGCCCTCCCCGAGCGCCTCGCCAAACGGGCGGGCCGACGGGGACCGGGCCACACCGGCCCCCGCGCCGAGCGGTTCCGCCGGGGCGCCTACGACCCCAGCACCCTCCGCAAGTAGTCGTTCCGGAACAGGCGATCCGGGTCAAGACGGTCCCGCAACGCCGTGAACTCGGCGAACCGCGGATACACCCGCGCGAGGTACTCCGCGTCCCGGGTGTGCACCTTCCCCCAGTGCGGCCGCCCCTCGTGCGCGGTGAAGATCCGCTCGGCGGCGGTGAAGTACGACTGGTACGGCGTGCCCCGGTACATATGGACGGCGATGTAGGCGCTGTCGCGGCCCGAGGCGGTGGACAGGGTGATGTCGTCGGCCGGGGCGGTGCGCACCTCCACCGGGAAGCTGATGCGCAGCCCCGAGCGCTCGACCATCGCCTTCAGCTCGCGCAGCGTCTCCACCAGGGCCACGCGCGGAACGGCGTACTCCATCTCCACGAAGCGCACCCGGCGCGGCGAGGTGAAGACCTTGTAAGGGATGTCGGTGTACGTCCGCGCGGACAGCACCCTGCTGGAGATCCTCGCGATCCCCGGGATGCTCGCGGGCGCGGCCCGGCCGACCCACTGGGTCACCTGGAAGAGGCCGTTGGAGAGGAACTCGTCCTCGAACCACCCGGCCAGCTGTCCGACGGGCTGCTCGGGGCCCGCGCTGCGGTTGTTGCGCTTGGTGTTGGTGTTCCCGGTGTGCGGGAACCAGTAGAACTCGAAGTGCTCGTTCTCCGCCCAGAGTTGATCGAACTCGGCGAGGACCCGGTCGAGGGGCATCGGCTCCTCGCGCGCGGTCAGCAGGAACAGCGGTTCCACGGCGAAGGTGAGCGCGGTGACGATGCCGAGCGCGCCGAGCCCGAGGCGGGCGGCGGCGAAGACCTCGGGGTTCTCGGTCGCGGAGCAGCTGAGCACCGAGCCGTCCGCCGTGACGAGTTCGAGGCCCTTGATCTGCGCGGCGATGGAGGCGGAGTCACGGCCCGTGCCATGGGTGCCGGTGCTGGTGGCCCCGGAGACCGTCTGCTCCATGATGTCGCCCATGTTGGTGAGCGACAGACCCTCGCGCGCCAGAACTGTGTTGAGTCGCTTGAGCGGGGTGCCCGCCTCGACCGTGACCGTCATGGAGTCCCGGTCAATGTTGCGTATGCCCGTCAATAGTTGAGGGCGTATCAATACGCCGTCGGTGGCGGCGATCGAGGTGAAGGAGTGCCCGGTGCCGACGGCCTTCACCGGCAGCCCGTCCTCCCGCGCCCGGCGCACCGCCTCGGCCAGCTCCTCCACCGAGACCGGAGCGACCTGCCGGACGGGCCGGGCCCCGACGTTCCCGCCCCAGTTACGCCATGTGCTGTTCGCGCCGCTCGTCTTCCCGCTCGCTGTGCTGCTCAACGGTTCCTCCCCGACCCGCGGCCGGCCTGCGCAGCCGGCGGTACCCGAGGAAACCGACCACGACCGCGACGGCCCCGGAGAGCACCGGGACCCCGTACCCGGCGCGCGCCCCGGCGGCGTCGATCACCGAACCGGCCAGCGAGGAGCCGAGCGCCACGCCGACCGCGAGGCCGGTGCTCACCCAGGTCATGCCCTCGGTGAGCTGCGCGCGAGGTACGTGCTCTTCGATCAGGGACATCGTCGTGATCATCGTCGGTGCGATGGACAGCCCCGCAACGAACAGCGCCACGGCCAGAAGCGGCAGGTTTCCGACCAGTAGGAGGGGGATCATACTCACGGCCATGGCGGCCACGCCCAGCAGCCAGCGGCGCTCCGCCGCCCCGGCCAGGCGCAGCAGCCCGAAGACCGCGCCCGCCGCGCACGAGCCCGCCGCGTACAGGGCGAGCACCACGCTCGCGGCGCCCTTGTGGCCGCGTTCGTCGGCGAAGGCGACCGTGACGACGTCCACCGAGCCGAAGATCGCGCCGGTCGCGACGAAGGTCGCCACCAGCACCTGGAGCCCCGGCGAGCGCAGCGCGGTGCCGCCCCCGCCGTGCCGCTCGCGAGGGTGCGGCGCGGGCTCGGTGGCGCGCAGGGCGGTCAGCCAGCAGACCCCGGCCGCCAGGAAGACGGCGGCGAGCAGCGGGCCCGCCTCCGGGAACCAGACCGTGCACAGGCCGATGGAGACGATCGGCCCGAAGACGAAGCAGATCTCGTCCATGACCGACTCGAACGAGTAGGCGGTGTGCAACTTGGGCGTGCCCCGGTACAGGGCGGCCCAGCGGGCCCGGATCATCGCGCCCAGGCTCGGCACCGCGCCGATCCCGGCGGCGCAGGCGAACAGCACCCAGTCCGGCCCCCGGAAGTGCGCGGCCAGCAGCAGCCCGGCGGCCGCGACGAGGGCCACCAGGGTCGCGGGCCGCAGCACCCGGCTCTGTCCGTGCCGGTCCACCAGCCGGGAGACCTGCGGTCCGAGCACCGCGGCGGACAGCGCGATGGTGGCCGACAGCGCGCCCGCGAGCCCGTAACGCCCGGTGAGCTGGGAGATCATCGTGACCACGCCGATGCCCATCATGGACAGCGGCATCCGGCCGAGGAGCCCCGCGGCCGAGAAGGCCTTGGTGCCGGGCACGTCGAAGAGGGCTCTGTAGGGGCTGGGCACGTGGTCTCCGAGGCGATTCCGGTAAGGCGCGAATGCGGTGGATACAGCTTACGAGTTAGGGAACCCTAAGTGCACTCGGTTTCGGCTGGGGAAATTTCGGTATAAACCCACTTGATCTCGACTCTTCACCCCGCGGTTGCCGGGGTGTCGGTACCGGGTGGCAGGATCGAGACATGCCAGACGCGCTCGATGCCACTCCCTACGACGCCCTGCTCCTGCTCTCCTTCGGCGGCCCCGAAGGCCCCGACGACGTGGTCCCCTTCCTGGAGAACGTCACGCACGGGCGCGGCATCCCGAAGGAACGCCTGAAGGAAGTCGGGAAGCACTACTTCCAGTTCGGCGGGGTCAGCCCCATCAACGGCCAGAACCGCGCCCTTTTGAAGGCCCTGCGCGAGGACTTCGCCGGGCACGGCCTGGACCTGCCGGTCTACTGGGGCAACCGCAACTGGGCGCCGTACCTGACCGACACCCTGCGCGAGATGGTCGCCGACGGCCGCCGCCGCGTCCTGGTCCTGGCTACCAGCGCCTACGCCTCGTACTCGGGCTGCCGCCAGTACCGCGAGAACCTCGCCGACGCGCTGGCCGCCCTTGAGGCCGAGGGCCTGGAGCTGCCGAAGATCGACAAGCTGCGGCACTACTTCAACCACCCCGGCTTCGTCGAACCGATGATCGACGGCGTGCTGCGTTCTCTCGCCGACCTCCCCGAGGACGTCCGCGACGGCGCCCACATCGCCTTCAGCACCCACTCCATCCCCACGGCCGCCGCCGACACCTCCGGCCCCGTGGCGGCCCACGGCGAGGGCGGCGCCTACGTCGAGGAGCACCTGGACGTGGCCCAGCTGATCGCCGACGCCGTCCGCGAGCGCACCGGAGTGGACCACCCCTGGCGCCTCGTCTACCAGTCCCGCTCCGGCGCCCCGCACATCCCGTGGCTGGAGCCCGACATCTGCGACCACCTGGAGGAACGGCACGCGGCCGGCGTCCCCGCGGTCGTCATGGCCCCCATCGGCTTCGTCTCCGACCACATGGAGGTCCTGTACGACCTCGACACCGAGGCCACCGCGAAGGCCGGGGAACTGGGCCTGCCGGTGCGCCGCTCGGCCACCGTGGGCGCCGACCCCCGGTTCGTGGCCGCCGTGCGCGAACTGATCCTGGAGCGCGCCGCCACCGAACGCGGCCAGGACATCACCCCCTGCGCCCTGGGCACCCTGGGCGCGAGCCACCACGTATGCCCCGTCGGCTGCTGCCCGTCCCGGGCGCCCCGCCCGGCCGCCGCGGGCGCCGACAGCCCCTACGCGTGAGGAGACCCGTGACCGAGGCCCTGCACCGGGACCTGCTGCGGCTGGCCCAGGAGGCCGCCCGCCGCGCCGGCGAGCTGCTGCGGGACGGCCGCCCGGCCGATCTCGCCGTGGCACGGACCAAGTCAAGCCCGATCGACGTCGTCACCGAGATGGACATCGCGGCCGAGAAACTGATCACCGACCTGATCGCAGGACAGCGCCCCGACGACGGCTTCCTCGGCGAGGAGGGCGCCTCCGCCGCCGGCACCAGCGGAGTGCGCTGGGTGATCGACCCGCTCGACGGCACTGTGAACTACCTCTACGGCCTGCCGACCTGGGCGGTGTCCATCGCCGCCGAGCAGGACGGCGAGACCGTCGCCGGGGTCGTCGCGGCCCCGATGCGCGGCGAGACGTACCACGCGGTACGCGGCGGCGGCGCCTGGATCACCGGCGCGTGGGAGGGCGAACGGGCGCTCGCCTGCCGCCCCGCGCCCCCGCTGGACCAGGCGCTGGTCTCCACCGGCTTCAACTACGTCACCGAGGTGCGCGCCCACCAGGCCGAGGTGGCCGCCCGGCTCATCCCGCTGGTCAGGGACATCCGGCGGGGCGGCTCCGCGGCCATCGACCTGTGCGACGTGGCCTGCGGCCGGCTCGACGGCTACTACGAGCGCGGGCTGAACCCGTGGGACTACGCCGCGGGGGACCTCATCGCCCGGGAAGCGGGCGCCCTGACCGGTGGACGGCCCGCACAGGGCCCCTCACGGGAGCTGACGCTGGCGGGGACCCCGGGCGTCTTCGAGCCCCTCCAGGGGCTGCTGGAGGACTTCGGGGCCTGGCACGACTGACGCCCCCGACGACCCGGAGGGATCGCCCCCGGACGACGCGAAGGGACCCCGGCGCTGGATTCGCCGGGGTCCCTTCGCGTGCCGGTGTCGCGCCGGTGCGCTCGGGTGGATCAGACGCGGGTCGCGCCGACCTCCACACCGTGTTCGGCTGCGAGGCGGCGCAGGTCGTCCAGCTCTGCCTGCTCCACCTCCACGAGGAAGTCGTCGCCCTCGTCGCGGGCCCGCGACAGGTCGGACTCGGTCGTCTTTATGCGCTGGAGAAGTCCTGCGGTGAAAGCGTCCATGCTGCGCCCCCTCGTCCAGGGTCGGTGGGTCGGTGGCACGGGGGTGTGCCGGGTGGGAAAGGACGATCACGTCTCCCGCAGGTGCCCGGCGCGCCCGGGCCGGGCGCGGCTACGGTGCCGGACACCCGCGCCCGCCCTGCACAAGCGGATCGCGAGGTACCGCATGGTGCTGCGGCACATGCAGAGCGTGATCGCGGGGTGTAAACCCGTCCTCCCCCCGCTCCCGATCCGGGAAACCTCACCGGTACAGAAATTCTCGTATTCCCGCCCGGGGCACCCGATCCTGCGGCCGGACCCCGCTTACAGCCGACTTATGGCCGAAAAGGGCAGGATGGAGGTCACACTCCACGAACACCCCTGCCCGCGCCGGCGCCCCGGAGCGCTACGCGGGTGGACACAGGAAGGACAAGGGACGTGCGCGTACTCGTCGTCGAGGACGAGCAGCTGCTCGCCGATGCGGTGGCCACCGGACTGCGCCGGGAGGCCATGGCCGTCGACGTCGTGTACGACGGTGCGGCCGCGTTGGAACGCATCGGCGTCAACGACTACGACGTGGTCGTCCTCGACCGCGACCTCCCGCTCGTGCACGGCGACGACGTCTGCCGCAGGATCGTCGAGCTGGGCATGCCCACCCGGGTGCTGATGCTCACCGCCTCCGGAGACGTCAGCGACCGTGTCGAGGGCCTGGAGATCGGTGCCGACGACTATCTCCCCAAGCCGTTCGCGTTCAGCGAGCTGATCGCCCGCGTGCGCGCCCTCGGCCGCCGCACCAGCATGCCTCTGCCGCCGGTCCTGGAGCGCGCCGGCATCAAGCTGGACCCCAACCGCCGTGAGGTCTTCCGCGACGGCAAGGAGGTCCAGCTCGCGCCCAAGGAGTTCGCGGTCCTGGAGGTGCTGATGCGCAGCGAGGGCGCGGTCGTCTCGGCGGAACAGCTGCTGGAGAAGGCCTGGGACGAGAACACCGACCCGTTCACCAACGTGGTCCGGGTGACGGTCATGACCCTGCGCCGCAAACTCGGCGAGCCCCCCGTGATCGTCACCGTGCCCGGCTCCGGCTACCGGATCTGATCGACCATGGCCTCCACCCCCGCGCCCCCGCAGGCACC
>NZ_MUNF01000043.1 GCF_002154555.1 Streptomyces murinus | reverse complement strand
TTTCTGCGTTCCCGGACAATTTCGGGGACAGATTCTGGCACGGTGGTACCCCGAAGGGCAGCGAATCGGCGGTCGCTTACAGTCGACCCGCCGCCTTCAGGGCCAGATACGCGTCCGCCAGGGCCGGGGCCAGATCCTCCGGGGTCGCGTCGACCACGGTGACACCGTGCCGGCGCAACTTGTCCGCGGTGCGCTGACGTTCGTCCTGCGCCTGGGCCGCTGCCGCTGCCTCGTACACGGACTCCGCACTGCCCCGGGCCTTCGCCATGTGCGCGATATAGGGGTCGGCCACCGCGGCGACCAGGACCGTATGGCGATGCGTGAGCTGGGGGAGCACCGGGAGCAGTCCCTGTTCCACCGGTGCCGCGTCCAGCGTGGTGAGCAGGACGATCAGGGAACGCCGGGGCGCCGTGCGCAGGGCCATCGAGGTCAGCCCCCGGCTGTCGGTCTCCACGAGCTCCGGTTCTAGCGTGGCCATCGCGTTGACGAGGGAGGGCAGCAACTCGTTGGCGGAGCGGTTCTGGACCAGGGCGCGTGCCCGGCGGTCGTAGGCGAGCAGGTCCACGCGGTCGCCGGCCCGGGAGGCGAGCGCCGCGAGCAGCAGCGCCGCGTCCATGGCGGCGTCCAGCCGAGGGGCGTCGCCCACCCGGCCGGCCGAGGTGCGACCGGTGTCCAGCACGAGAAGGATGTGGCGGTCGCGTTCGGGGCGCCAGGTGCGCAGGGCGACCGTGGTCTGCCGGGCGGTGGCCCGCCAGTCGATCGAGCGGGTGTCGTCGCCGGGGACGTACTCGCGAAGACTGTCGAATTCCGTTCCCTCACCGCGTGTCAAAACGCTTGTACGACCGTCGAGTTCACGCAATCGAGCGAGTTTCGACGGAAGATGCTTTCGGCTCGTGAACGGGGGCAGAACCCGTACAGACCAGGGCACCCGATGGGCGCCCTGGCGGGAGAACAGCCCGAGGGGGCCGTAGGAGCGGATCGTCACACGATCGGCTTGGCGGTCACCCCGGCGGGTGGGACGTAGCCGGGTGGTGACCCGTCTGCGCTCACCTGAAGGCACGGTCAGCTGATGCCGGGACGACTCGACCTCCGTTCCGGGCAGCCAGCTGCTGGGCGGCCAGCCGTCCCGGAGCTTCGCCCGCAGCACCCGGCGCGACGGGTTGGCGACCGTGAGCGTCACCTCGGCGGCTTCACCGAGCCGGGCGGTGGTGTCGCCCGAGCGGTTCAGGACCAGGCGTCGTACGGGCGCGGCCAGCGCGAAGTCGCAGGCGCAGGCCAGGGCAAGCGGGCCGTTGACCGCGAGGATGCCCGTCCAGCCCGGTTCCAGGATGCCGACCGGGAGGGAGCCGAGGGCCGCGAGCAGGGCGGCGCGTCCGGTGAGCGCCATCAGCGGGGAACCGGGACATGGGCGAGGACGGCGTTGATGACCGAGTCGGCCGTCACGCCCTCCATCTCCGCCTCCGGGCGCAGTTGGACACGATGCCGCAGGGTCGGCAGGGCGAGGGCCTTGACGTCGTCCGGGGTGACGTAGTCCCGGCCGGTCAGCCAGGCCCAGGCGCGGGCGGTGGACAGAAGGGCCGTGGCCCCACGGGGGGACACGCCCATGGTGAGGGAAGGGGATTCGCGGGTGGCACGGCAGATATCGACGACATAGGCCGTGATCTCGGGGGAGACGGTCGTCGCGGCGACCGCGGCACGTGCCGCATCGAGGTCGGCGGGGCCGGCGACGGGGCGTATGCCCGCGGCGCGCAGATCACGGGGGTCGAAGCCCGAGGCGTGGCGGGTGAGGACGTCGATCTCGTTCTCGCGGGAGGGCAGCGGGATCGTCAGCTTCAGTAGGAACCGGTCCAGTTGGGCCTCGGGGAGGGGGTAGGTGCCCTCGTACTCGACCGGGTTCTGCGTCGCGGCGACGAGGAACGGCTCAGGGAGCGGACGGGGAGTGCCGTCGACCGTGACCTGACGCTCCTCCATGGCCTCCAGGAGGGCGGACTGGGTCTTGGGCGGGGTGCGGTTGATCTCGTCCGCGAGCAGGAGGTGGGTGAAGACCGGGCCGGGCTGGAAGGAGAACTCGGCGGAGCGGGTGTCGTAGACGAGGGAGCCGGTGATGTCGCTCGGCATCAGATCGGGGGTGAACTGGACGCGCTTGGTGTCGAGTTCGAGGGCGGACGCGAGGGCGCGCACGAGCAGCGTCTTGGCGACTCCGGGGACGCCTTCGAGCAGGACATGCCCGCGGCACAGGAGGGCGACGACGAGGCCGGTCACGGCGGGGTCCTGGCCGACCACGGCTTTGGCGATCTCGGCGCGCAGGGATTCCAGGGAGGCGCGGGGGTCGCCCGCGAGCTTGGTCAGCCCGGCGTTGTCGGTGGTCGGGTCCGTCATGAACGGCGTACCTCTCTTTCGAGGGCGTCGAGTTGGTCGGTGAGTGCGATCAGGGCCGTGTCGTCGCCGGGTGGCGGCCCGAAGAGCAGGGGGCGCAAGTCCTGGCCGTCTCCGGGGAGATGGGCGGACAGCGCGGGGAGCAGGGCCTCGGGCGCGTGCGCCTGGGCGACGGGCACCCCGACGAGCGGGGCGAGGCGGGTGCGGGCGGCGGAGCGCAGCGCTGCGGCGGCGCGGTCGCGGGCGTTGGCCTTGCGGTAGAGGCGGGCGCGGCCTTCGGTGGTCTCGGAGGCGCGGATCGCGACGGGGAGCCTTTCGGGCACCAGGGGTCCGAAGCGGCGTCCCCGCCAGAAGGCGGCGAGCACGGCCGCGATGAACAGCTGGAGGGTGGCCCAGGGCCAGCCCGAGGGGATCAGGTCGAAGAAGCTCTTGTCGTCGCCGGCGGCGGCGGGGGTGTCGGAGAGCGAGGGGAGGTACCAGACCAGATGGGGGCGGGAGCCGAGGAGTTGCAGGGCGAGCGAGGCGTTGCCCCGCTTGTCGAGGCGGTCGTTGTAGAGGATGTCGGGGGCGCCGAGCACGACGGTGTCGCCCCCGGAGGCGGCCGGGACGCGCAGCAGGGTGGCGAGCCGTGCGCTGGGGTAGCAGGAGTCGGCGTCGAGCCGGGTGGTGGTGTAGCGGACGCCGCCGGTGTCGGCGCGGCCCGCGCGCCGGGCCTCGGGCAGGGCGCACGCGGGGGCCAGGGTGGAGGCGAGGCTGTCGGCGGGGTCGGCGCTGACCCCGGGGGCGAGCCGGCCGATGGACCAGCCGCTCGCTCCGACGAGGACGGTGCGCCCGCCGGAGGGCGCGGTCGCCCGGTGCAGTTCGCTCTGCTGACCCTTGGTGAGCCGGTCGGGGACGGCGACCAGGAGGGTGGTGTCGGGGCCCGCGGCGGCGCGGGCGGCGCGCAGGGTGGTGACCACGCGCGTGGTGACCCCGCGGTCGGCCAGCAACTGGGCGACGGCGCGGCTGCCGTAGGGGTCGGCGGAGCGCGGGTCCAGCTGGCCGTGCCGCTCGGTGGAGCGTACGGCGGCGATGGCGACGGCCGCGGCCAGGAGCAGGACGGCGGCGAGGACGATGCCTCGCGTCCGGGTCCATACCGTGCGGGCCGTGGGCGCGGTGGAGGTGGAGGCGGTCGGCGCCGCGGCCTCGGTGGTCACTCGGCGGCCCCCCGGCTGCTGCTGTGGGCCGTACTGGCCGCGCTGTCGGCGTGCGCGGGCCTGGCGCGTTCCAGGTCGCGGTCGAGTTCGGCGAGGCGCTGGTACGACTGCTCGCTCCCGGCGCGTCCGCCGTATGTCACATCGTCGAACTCCCGGGCGGCGGCGCGCAGTCGGCCGGTGTGCGCGGGCAGGGCGCGGCCGGCCTCGGCGGCGGCCTCGTCGGCGGTGCGGCCCGGCCGGATGTCGAGCACGGCGCGCTCCTCCAGGGAGCGGACGACGGCGCGCATGCGTTCCTGGACGGCCTGGCTCCAGTGGCTCTGGGCCGCGTGTGCCTCGGCGGCCGCGCGGTGTTCGGCGGCGCTGCGCGGGCCGTCGTCGAACAGGACGGCGGCGGTGCGGGCCGGGCGGCGGCGCGGGGTGCCCAGGCGCCACCACAGGGCGGCCAGTACGGCGAGGACGAAGAGGATCACCACCAGGAGGCCGACCGCGCCGCCGGGAGTCGGTCCTGCGGCGCTGCCGAACAGATCGTCGAGCCAGTTCCAGAACGCCTTCAGGGCGCGCTCGAAGAGGCTGGGATCGTTCTCGTGGTACATGCGCTTGGCCAGTTCGCGCCGGGCCGCCTCGCGGGCGGGGTCGCGCGGGATGGTCACCGGTGGCGTGTCACCGGGACCGCCGGCCGCGAGGACGGATGTGCCCGAGGCGCGCAGCAGGCCGTGTACGGCTGTGGCCACGGCGCCGGGCGAACCCGGCGCCGTGAACGATCCCCCCGTGAAGAGCACCCGGTCAGCTCCCCGGGACCGGGCCGGGGGCGCCGGCGGGCGCCGGGGTGCCCTGGACACCGGCGGCGCGGGCCAGTTCGAGGTCGAGGCCCTCACGCCGGATGCGCTGGTCGATGTAGAGGAACACGGTGACGCACGCGGACATCGGCAGGGTGAGGGTGGTGCCGATCATCGCGCCGATGCCGACGATCATCAGGAAGGTCCAGCTGAGGTGTCCGCCGCCTTGGCCCAGCAGGCTGGACAGGCCGTCGTCGCTCGTGATCAGGGCGATGACGGTGAAGGGGATCGAGATGACCACCCTGACGACAGCGACGATGAGTCCGGCGAGCAGCTGGATGCCGAGGATGCGCCACCAGGAGCCGTTCACCAGCTTGGCGGAGCGGCGCAGGGAGTGCATGATGCCCTGCTTCTCCAGCATCAGCGCGGGCGCGGCCAGCGAGAAACGCACCGTCAGCCACATGAGGACGACCATCCCGGCGCCGAAGCCGAGGACCAGGAGCGCGACTCCGGCGACCCGGCTGCCGGCGAGGAAGCCGATGACGCCGGGCACCGAGGCGACCAGCATGACGCCGAGGCCGAGGAGACCGAGCAGGAGCATCTGGCCGAACAGCTTCAGCAGCTGCGGGCGGGCCTCCCGCCATGCCTCGCCCAGGGTGGCCGGCCTGCCCAGGACCGCGCGACTGGTCACGCTCGTCAGCATCGCGGTGGCGATGAGGGTGCCGATCAGGGTGATCAGGCCCAGGATGATGGAGCTGAGGAAGGACTCGCCCATGACACGCAGCGCCTCGGCGGGCGGCATGGTCGGGTCGCCGAGGGACGTCCTTTCGACGGTCCTGTTCAGGAAGTAGCCCTGGACGAGGACCGCGATGACCTCCGTGACCACCGCGAGCGCGAGGGATATGCCGAGGACCGTGCGCCAGTAGGTGCGCAGGGTGGAGACGGCGCCGTCGAGGATCTCGCCGACGCCGAGCGGGCGCAGCGGGATGACGCCGGGCTTGGCCGCGGGCGGGGGACCGCCCCAGCCGCCGCCCCAGGCTCCGTACCCGTGGGGCGCCCCGTAGCCGGGAGCGCCGTAGCCAGGGGGGCCTCCGTAGCCGCCGGGTGCTCCGGGCCGGGGACCGCCCCAGCCCGGGCCGGGCGGCGGGGCCTGGCCCGGGGCACCGGTGGGCGTGGACCACTGGCCGGGTGGCGGCTGTTGGCCGGACCACTGCGCGCCTGGGCCCTGCGGCTGCGGGCCCGGCTGCGGCGCGGGTGCGCCGGAGCCGTTTCCGGGCTGGTCGGCGGTGTCGGACGCGCCGGGTTCCCGTCCCTCGGGCGTCGGGTCGGATCCGGGCGAGGCCCAGCCCGGAGTGTCTGTCATCGGAGCTCCTTCTCGGTGCCCGTCCGCGGTCGCGGCGGCAGGTTGGTGGACATCGTGCCATGGCGTGGTCAAGTCGGGTCCGGGCGAGGTACGGGCCGGATGTCTTCAGTCGGCCGCGGTGTCCGGGGCAGACTGACGGCATGGCTGATCATCAGGCACGAAGCGGCGGGGACGAACGGCCGTCCGGAATACCGGCGATCCGATGGGAGGAACCACCCGAAGGTCCCGTACTGGTCCTTCTCGATCAGACGAGGCTTCCCGCGGAGGAGGTCGAGCTGGTGTGCACGGACGCGCCGGCGCTGGTGGAGGCGATCCGTTCGCTCGCCGTGCGCGGGGCGCCGCTGCTCGGTATCGCCGGGGCGTACGGCGTCGCGCTCGCCGCCGCGCGGGGCTTCGACGTGCCCGAGGCGGCGCGCTCCATCGAGGAGGCCCGGCCCACCGCGGTGAACCTGTCCGTCGGTGTGCGCCGGGCGCGGGCCGCGCACGAGGCGGAGCTGGCCCGCGGCGGCGACCCGGCCGCGGCGGCCGCCGCGGCGCTGGCCGCCGCGCGGACGCTGCACCGGCAGGACGCCGAGGCCAGCGCCCGGATGGCGGCCCACGGTCTGGCGCTGCTGGACGAGCTGCTGCCCGGCGGCGGGCACCGGATCCTCACCCACTGCAACACCGGGGCGCTGGTCTCGGGTGGTGAGGGCACGGCCTTCGCGGTGGCGCTCGCGGCGCACCGCGTGGGGCGGCTGCGGCGGCTGTGGGTGGACGAGACCCGCCCGCTGCTCCAGGGCGCACGCCTGACGGCGTACGAGGCGGCCCGCAACGGGATGGCGTACACCCTGCTCACCGACAACGCGGCGGGCTCGCTGTTCGCGGCGGGCGAGGTGGACGCGGTGCTGATCGGGGCGGACCGGATCGCGGCGGACGGCTCGGTGGCGAACAAGGTGGGCAGCTACCCGCTCGCCGTGCTCGCGCGTCACCACGGGGTGCCGTTCATCGTGGTGGCGCCGCTGACCACCATCGATCCGGACACCCTCGACGGCGCGTCCATCGAGGTCGAGCAGCGTCCCGGCTTCGAGGTGACCGAGGTGGTGGCACCGCAGGCGCAGATCACGGGGCCCGGCGGCGGGATCCCGGTGGCACCGTTGGGGACGCAGGCGTACAACCCGGCGTTCGATGTGACACCACCCGAGCTGGTGACGGCCATCGTCACCGAGGAGGGTGCCGTCACGCCGGTGTCGGGCGAGGCGCTCGCGGGGGTCTGCAAGCGGGCGCGCGAGGCGGCGGCCGGCTGACCGGAGCGCGGCGCCGGACCCGGATCCGGCGCCGCGGGGCGCCCCGCGAGACGGCCGGGGGCAGACAGTGACGGTCCCGTACGACTATCGTCACAGGCCAGTGAGCCTGCTCACCTGCGCCTCTGCCGTCGTTACGAGAATGGGATGATGTCGTTTATGAAGGGACGAGTCCTTGTCGTCGACGACGACACCGCACTGGCCGAGATGCTCGGCATCGTGCTGCGTGGTGAAGGTTTTGAGCCGTCTTTCGTAGCCGACGGCGACAAGGCGCTGGCCGCGTTCCGTGAGAGCAAGCCCGATCTGGTGCTGCTGGACCTGATGCTGCCCGGACGGGACGGCATCGAGGTGTGCCGGCTGATCCGCGCCGAGTCCGGCGTGCCGATCGTGATGCTCACGGCCAAGAGCGACACCGTGGATGTCGTGGTCGGCCTGGAGTCGGGCGCGGACGACTACATCGTCAAGCCGTTCAAGCCGAAGGAACTGGTGGCGCGGATCCGGGCGCGGCTGCGGCGCTCCGAGGAGCCGGCGCCCGAGCAGCTGACCATCGGTGACCTGGTCATCGACGTGGCCGGGCACTCGGTGAAGCGGGACGGGCAGTCGATCGCGCTGACCCCGCTGGAGTTCGACCTGCTGGTCGCGCTCGCCCGCAAGCCCTGGCAGGTCTTCACCCGTGAGGTGCTGCTGGAGCAGGTGTGGGGCTACCGCCACGCCGCCGACACCCGCCTGGTCAACGTGCATGTCCAGCGGCTGCGCTCCAAGGTCGAGAAGGACCCGGAGCGGCCGGAGATCGTGGTGACCGTCCGTGGTGTCGGTTACAAGGCGGGACCGAGCTGACATGTCCGGGGACAGTGTCGCTTCGGGGTCCGGCATGCCCGGGGACCGTCCGAAGCGGCCTGTCGGCCGGACGGCGGCGGGTACACGCTTGAGGCGGCTCTTCGAGGGCGGACTGTTTCAGGGCGGGGTGCAGGGCAGCCCGGTCCTGCGGCTCTTCCTGCGCTGGGTGCGCCGCCCGCTGCTGCCGGTGATGCGGCTGTGGCGGCGCAACATCCAGCTCAGGGTCGTCGCCACCACGCTGCTGATGTCACTGGGCGTCGTCCTGCTGCTCGGCTTCGTCGTGATCGGGCAGGTGCGCAACGGCCTGCTGGACGCGAAGGTGCGGGCCTCGCAGAGCCAGGCCACGGGCGGTTTCGCGGTGGCCAAGCAGCGCGCCGACGAGGCGGCGGGCACCAACGGCACGGGCACCGCTCCCGCCGACGGCAGCACGGACGGCACCGCGGGCCCGGACGGCCGGCCCACGCAGAACGTCATCCAGTGGATGAGCGACCTCGTGGAGTCGCTGTCCAGCGGCGGCGCGGGCGCCTTCGACGTGGTGACGCTGCCCGTCGACGACGACAGCGGCGGCGGCCGCAGCCCGCGCGGCTCCGGCAACGTCAACCCGACCTCCAGCGTCCCCTCCGACCTGCGTGACCGGGTCAACAACGGCACGACGGCCGCCCAGAGCTACACCCGGATCGTCTACTCCAACGGCAAGGACGCGCAGCCCGCGCTGGTCATCGGCAAGCAGGTCAACGACCCGAACGGGCGGCCGTACGAGCTGTACTACCTCTTCCCGCTCACGCAGGAGGAGAAGTCCCTCAGCCTGGTCAAGGGCACCCTGGCGACCGCCGGGCTGTTCGTCGTCGTCCTGCTGGGCGCCATCGCCTGGCTGGTGGTGCGGCAGGTCGTCACGCCGGTGCGGATGGCGGCCGGGATCGCCGAGCGGCTGTCCGCCGGTCACCTCCAGGAGCGCATGAAGGTCACCGGCGAGGACGACATCGCCCGGTTGGGCGAGGCGTTCAACAAGATGGCGCAGAACCTCCAGGGCAAGATCCAGCAGCTGGAGGACCTGTCACGGATGCAGCGCCGGTTCGTCTCGGACGTCTCGCACGAGCTGCGCACCCCGCTGACGACGGTCCGGATGGCCGCCGATGTCATCCATGAGGCCCGCGAGGACTTCGACCCGGTGACCGCGCGCTCCGCCGAGCTGCTCGCCGACCAGCTGGACCGCTTCGAGTCGCTGCTCGCGGACCTGCTGGAGATCAGCCGCTTCGACGCGGGAGCCGCGGCCCTGGAGGCCGAGCCGATCGACCTCAGGGAGGTCGTACGGCGCGTGGTCGGCGGTGCCGAGCCGCTCGCCGAGCGCAAGGGCACCCGGATACGGGTGGTCGGCGACCTCCAGCCCGTGGTCGCCGAGGCCGACGCCCGGCGGGTGGAGCGGGTGCTGCGCAATCTCGTCGTCAACGCCGTCGAGCACGGTGAGGGCAAGGACGTCATCGTCAAGCTGGCCTCCGCCGGCGGCGCGGTCGCTGTCGCGGTGCGCGACTACGGCGTCGGGCTCAAGCCGGGCGAGGCGACCCGTGTGTTCAGCCGCTTCTGGCGGGCCGACCCGGCCCGCGCCCGCACCACCGGCGGCACCGGCCTCGGGCTGTCGATCGCCCTGGAGGACGCGCGGCTGCACGGCGGCTGGCTCCAGGCATGGGGCGAGCCGGGCGGCGGTTCGCAGTTCCGGCTGACGCTGCCCAGGACTGCGGACGAGCCGCTGCGGGGCTCGCCGATACCGCTGGAGCCCAAGGACGCGCGCCGCAGGCGCCGCCCCGACGACTCCGGGACGCCCCGCACGGAGAAGCGGGCGACCGTTCCGGCGCAGCAGCGCGGCGGCCATGCGCCCGCGCTGCCCCCGCGCGCCCCCGTCGCACCGACCGTCGACCCGACCGCGCTGCCGGGCAACGGCAACGGCGCGCGCGTGGTGTCCCGGCCCACGGGGCCGGTACGGCGCCCGGAGGAACGGCCCGCCGCGGATCCGGGGGCGGACAGTGGGGCCGTACGACCGGAAGCCGATCGGCGGGAGACAGCGCGGCCGGGGGATTCGACCGAGCCAGGGGAGGCATTTCGTGGGCGCTGACCGCGAGGGGGGCGCCCGGCGGAAGTCGTGGCGCGCGGCGGCGTACACCGCCTTGGGGGTCGTTCTGCTGGCCGGGTGCGCCTCGATGCCCGACAGCGGTGATCTACGGGACGTGGAGTCCACGCCCCGGCAGGACACCGGGGTACGGGTGTTCGCCATGCCGCCCTCCGAGGACGCCAAGCCGGGCGTGATCATGCAGGGCTTCCTGGAGGCGCTGACCAGCGACGACCCGGCGTACGACACCGCCCGCAAGTACCTGACGGACGACGCCGCGCGCACCTGGCGGCCGGAGGAGTCGACCACGGTGCTCGCGAACGGGCCGAGCATCGAGACCGACTGCCACCAGGGCAGCCGGGAGACGGCCAAGAGCGTCACCTGTGTGCTGAGCGGCACCCAGGTGGCCACGGTCGACTCGAAGCAGGCTTACGAGCCCGCGGCCGGCACCTACCGCAAGAAGGTGCATCTGAGCCAGGACAGCAAGACCAGGCAGTGGCGCATCGACGAGCTGCCCGACGGCGTGGTCATGGGCAAGTCGGACTTCCAGCGCAACTACACGTCCGTCGACAAGTACTACTTCGCCTCCGGTACGGCGGTCGGGTCGGCCGGGGAGCCGGTGGCGGTCGCCGATCCGGTGTTCGTGCGCAGCAAGGTCGACGCGATGACGCAGATGGTCCGCTCGGTGCTGGCAGGACCGTCCGGATGGCTCGGTCCGGTGGTGCGCTCCAGTTTCCCGACCGGTACGGCCCTTCAGAAGGGCGTGTCCGGGTTGGCGCCGGACGACCAGAACCGGCTGACGGTGCCCCTGAACCTCAAGGAGTCGCGGGTCTCGGCGTCCAAGTGCACCGAGATGGCCACCCAGCTGCTGTTCACGCTGCGGAACCTGGCGCCGACCCTGGAAGCCGTCGAGTTGCGGGGCACCGGCGGCCACCGGCTGTGCGATCTGACCGAGCAGCGCGCCGAGTCCGCCGCCTGGCACGGCTCGTCCAAGCGGCCCGAATACCTGTACTACGTCGACGGCAAGCACCGGCTGGTGCAGATGCCGACCGGGAGCACCGGCACCGGGTCGGTGCAGGTTCCGGGCGCGCTCGGCGAGGGCGACAAGACGCTCCAGTCGGTGGCCGTGTCGCGGGACGAGCGCAGCGTGGCCGCGGTCGACGACTACGGCGCGACGCTGCGCGTGACATCGCTGACCGCGGACGGCTCGCTCGGCAACGCGCTGGTCACCAGCAAGGGCCCGACGCCCGCCGACCGGCTGACCACACCCAGCTGGGACGCGCGCGGCGACCTGTGGGTGGCCGACCGCGACCCGCAGGCCACGGGCCTGTACGTCGTGGAGCACGGCGTCGCCAAGGCGGAGAAGGTCACCGTCCCGTCCCTGCCCGGCCGGATCAAGGACGTCCGGGTGGCCGCCGACGGCGTGCGGATCGCGCTGGTCGTGGAGAAGGACGGCAAGCAGTCCCTGCAAATCGGCCGGATCGAGCGCGAGGACCGGACCGGGGAGGCGCCCTCGGTGGTCGAACTCCGTCCCGCCGCGCCCGACTTGGAGCAGGTCAGCACCATGACCTGGGCCGGGGACAGTCAGCTGCTGGTGGTCGGGCAGGAGCAGGGCGGCGTGCAGCAGATGCGCTACGTCCAGGTCGACGGCGCCACGCTCGACGGTCCGGCGCCCGGCACGCTGCCCGGGGTGAAGGCGATCGCCGCCTCCGAGGACGAGCGGGTGCCGCTGGTGGCCTACTCGGACGACGGGATCGTCCGGCTGCCGACCGGGGCGCAGTGGCAGAAGGTCGACAAGGACGGGACGGCACCGGTCTATCCGGGCTGACACGGCTGACAGGGCCGACAGCGCTGGTCGAAGGAGCCTGGCCGAGGACGCCGGCCCCAGCCCGGCCAACGGCCCCTGCGAGTTATCCACAGGCCGTTGTCCACAGGGGTGGTGGGCCGGCTCCGGCCTTGGCACAGTGGTGGTCATGCGGGGGTGGTGGCGGGACTTCACCGACCTGGTGCTGCCGGCCGACTGCGCGGGCTGTGGAGCACCTCGTACGACGCTCTGCGCGCGCTGCCGGACCGCGCTGGCCGGGAGCGCGCCCCGGCGGGTGCGGCCGCAGCCGGAGCCGGCCGGACTTCCCGCGGTGTACGCGTCGGCGCCGTATGCGGAGGCGGTGCGCGCGCTGCTTCTCGCGCACAAGGAGCGGGGCGCGCTGACGCTCACGGGAGCGCTGGGTGCGGCCTTGGCGGGGGCCGTGCGGGCGGGCCTCGACGCGTCGGCCGGGACGGGGACTTCGGGGACCGTCGTGCTCGTGCCGGTGCCCTCCGCGCGGTGGGCCGTGCGGGCGCGGGGGCACGATCCGGTACGGCGGATGGCGCTCGCGGCGGCCGGGGAGCTGCGGCGCGCCGGGACACCGGCCCGGGTGGCGGCGGTGCTGCGCCAGCGCAGGCCCGTGGCCGACCAGGCGGGGCTGGACGCGCGGCGACGACTGGCGAACATGGCGGGCGCGCTGGAGGTGACGGCGGGCGGGGACCGGCTGCTCGCCGGGGGCCGGGTCGTGCTCGTCGACGACCTCGTCACCACCGGCGCCAGTCTCGCGGAGGCGGCACGTGCCCTGCGAATCGGAGAGTCAAGAGCTGTGTACAAGAACGCAACTCGGGAAGGAAGGGAGGAACGAAGTACCGGAGGGCCGGAGAAGGCGAAGTGGGAGACAGGGAAGTGGGTGCATGGTGCAGCGAAAAAGACCGTGGCGAACGCCCTCGGACCGCCGCTGCGTGCGGCCGTGATCGCCGCTCCTGCGGATTCTTTCGAAATAAACAGGAACTGACCGCCGACCTGCATCGTTGCAGGTAGTGAGAGGGTTTATTCACCTGAACGGAGGTACGCCGCAGTAGAGGGTGACGACATCCGTCCGGGCGAGATATGTTCGGTTGTGAGGAAAGAGGCGCAGGCCACACCTCTCATATCCGAATGCCGTGCTGCGGGTTTTGCGCAATCACCCGCGCCGGTGGGGTGGAGATCCCGCCCTTGGGGGAGGAGGAGGTGGACGTCACCGAGTCCGAGGTCCGGTGCTCACCGGACCTGGTGCAAAAGGGAGATGCTCCGCCGAAGCAGCGGAGCGATCCGGGAACGGAGTTCTGCGTGGACATCGTCGTCAAAGGCCGCAAGACCGAGGTGCCCGAGCGGTTCCGCAAGCACGTGGCCGAGAAGCTGAAGCTGGAGAAGATCCAGAAGCTCGATGGCAAGGTGATCAGCCTCGACGTCGAGGTGTCCAAGGAGCCCAACCCTCGACAGGCCGACCGCTGCGACCGGGTGGAGATCACGCTCCGCTCCCGGGGCCCGGTGATCCGGGCGGAGGCAGCGGCCAGTGACCCGTACGCGGCACTCGACATGGCGGCGGAAAAGTTGGACGCGCGACTGCGCAAGCAGCACGACAAGCGGTTCTCGCGCCGCGGCGCACGGCGGATCTCGGCGGCGGAGGTCCCCGACCACGTACCGGGCGCGGCGACGCTGAACGGAAACGGCGTCCCGGTGGCGGAGGACGAGACGGACGGAGTGCCGACCACGAAGATCGGCTCGCTCGAGGTCAAGGGTGAAGGCCCCCTCGTCGTCCGCGAGAAGACCCACGTCGCCTCCCCGATGAGCCTGGACCAGGCCCTCTACGAGATGGAACTGGTCGGCCATGACTTCTACTTGTTCGTCGACTCCGAGACGAAGGAGCCGAGCGTCGTCTACCGGCGCCACGCCTACGACTACGGCGTGATCCACCTCAGCACGGACCCGATGGTCGCCGAGGCGCAGCCCCCAGCGGCAGGGGGCACGCTGGGCGGCTGACCGCCCGGGATCGAAGCCCGACCGGTGCCCCTGGAGCGCGCGTGCGCCCCCGGGGCACCAGTGTGCGACCACTTCGCGCCGCGCACGGCGCCTCGGTGTCGTTCCGGCATGAAATCATGGCCGCAAGGGCCCAACCGGTGGGCCGCTGCCTTGGGTTGGCGATGGCACGGGACCACACAGGCCACAGCCTTCAGGGGGAGGAACGATGGCGGACACCTTCGGACCGATGCGGAGCGAGGAGGCCGACGACACCGACGACGGTGTACTCGGCAGGTGCCTCGACGGGGGCTCTTCGCGGGATGAACCGATCAGAGTCCTGGTGGTGGACGACCACGCGCTCTTCAGACGCGGACTGGAGATCGTGCTCGCGGCCGAGGAGGACATCCAGGTCGTCGGCGAGGCGGGCGACGGCGCCGAGGCCGTGGACAAGGCCGCCGATCTGCTGCCGGACATCGTGCTGATGGATGTCCGGATGCCCCGGCGCGGGGGGATCGAGGCGTGCACCTCCATCAAGGAGGTCGCCCCCAGCGCGAAGATCATCATGCTGACGATCAGCGACGAGGAGGCCGACCTCTACGACGCGATCAAGGCGGGCGCCACCGGATATCTGCTCAAGGAGATCTCCACCGACGAGGTGGCCACCGCCATTCGCGCGGTCGCCGACGGGCAGTCGCAGATCAGCCCGTCCATGGCGTCGAAACTCCTCACCGAGTTCAAGTCGATGATCCAGCGCACCGACGAGCGCCGGCTGGTGCCCGCGCCCCGGTTGACCGACCGGGAACTGGAAGTCCTCAAACTCGTCGCCACGGGGATGAACAACCGGGACATCGCCAAGGAGTTGTTCATCTCCGAGAACACCGTGAAGAACCACGTCCGCAACATCCTGGAGAAACTCCAGCTGCACTCCCGGATGGAGGCCGTGGTCTACGCGATGCGGGAGAAGATCCTGGAGATCCGCTAGCCGCCCGGCACTGCCCCTCAGCCGAGGGCGTGGGCGAGTTCCGCGGTGAGCGGGCCGCGCAGGGCGGGGTCGTCCACGCGCTCCACCCGGACGTTCGTGCAGTTCACCCAGGTGGCGGCCTCCAGCAGTGCCTGGGCGACCGCGGGGACCGCCCTGGGGCCGTCCAGGGTGACCTGCCGGGCCACCAGCGTGCGGCCCTCCCGCGCCGGGTCGACACGCCCGACGAGACGGCCGCCCGCGAGCACCGGCATGGCGAAGTAGCCGTACACCCGCTTGGGCTTGGGGGTGTACGCCTCCAGGCGGTGGGTGAAGCCGAAGATCCGTTCCGTACGCGCCCGTTCCCAGACCAGCGAGTCGAACGGCGAGAGCAGGGTGGTGCGGTGGCGGCCGCGCGGCGGGGTCGCGAGAGCCGCCGGATCCGCCCAGGCCGGCTTGCCCCAGCCCGCCACCTCGACCGGCACCAGACCCGAGTCCGCGAGCACCGCGTCCACCTGCTCGCCCTTCAGCCGGTGATAGTCGGCGATGTCCGAGCGGGTGCCCACGCCCAGGGACTCGCCGGCCAGCCGGACCAGGCGGCGCAGGCACTCGGCGTCGTCCAGCTCGTCGTGCAGCAGCGCGGTGGGGACGGCGCGCTCGGCGAGGTCGTACACCCGCTTCCAGCCGCGGCGTTCGACGCACACCACCTCGCCGTACATCAGCGCCCGTTCGACCGCAACCTTGGTGCCGGACCAGTCCCACCACTCGCTGGTGCGCTTCGCGCCGCCCAGTTCGGTCGCGGTCAGCGGGCCCTCGGTGTGCAGCTGCTTGAGGACCTGCTCGTAGACCCCGTCCGGGAGTTCGTGGTTCCAGTGCGGGCGGTTGCGGTAGGCGCGGCGGCGGAAGGCGAAGTGCGGCCACTCCTCGACGGGCAGCAGACAGGCGGCGTGCGACCAGTACTCGAAGGCGTGCGTGTCCTTCCAGTAGGCGTCCTCCACCGTGGTGCGGCCGACGGCGCCGAGGCGGGCGTACGGCACCAGTTCGTGCGACCGGGCGAGGACGGAGATCGTGTCGAGCTGGACCGCGCCGAGGTGGCGCAGCACCCCGCGCACCCCGGCCCGCCGGTCGGGCGCGCCCAGCAGGCCCTGGGCCCGCAGGGCGATACGGCGGGCGTCGTCCGCGGTGAGCGTGATGGTCGGGCGCGGCAGGGTCGTCATGCCCCGGACGATAGAGGGTGCCACTGACAGTCCGCCCTGAGCTGCGGGTTCACCGAGCCGGCCCTGGCAGGTAGGGGGCGGTGGACGGCAGGCCGAGGTCCGAG
Source organism: Streptomyces murinus (assembly GCF_002154555.1). Classification (GTDB taxonomy): domain Bacteria; phylum Actinomycetota; class Actinomycetes; order Streptomycetales; family Streptomycetaceae; genus Streptomyces; species Streptomyces murinus. The sequence goes on along the minus strand of NZ_MUNF01000043.1, from coordinate 3,962 downwards.
GGCAGCAGGGAGGCGATCCAGCAGTCCCGGCGCACCCCCTTGTTGTTGACGGCAGAGCGCAGGGTGCCCTCCAGGGTGAAGCCCGCGCGTTCGGCGACCCCGCGCGAGCCGTGGTTGCCGACCTCGGCGCGCCACTCGACCCGGTCGACGCCCAGGTCGGTGAAGATCCAGCGGCAGGCGGCGAGCACGGCCTCCGTGACGTGGCCGAGGCCGCGGTGCTCCTTGGTGGCCCAGAAACCGACCTCCGCGGCGGCGGGGGCGCGCATGGTCAGGCTGAGCATGCCGGCCAGCTCCCCGCCGGCGAGGAAGATCCCCCAGGTGAACATCGAACCGTGCGCCCAGCCGCCCGGGACCATCTCCTCCGTGAAGCCGCGCGCGTGCTCGGGCAGGTACGGGGAGGGGATCGTGGTCCAGCGCTGGATGTCGGGGTCCTGGGCGGCCTCGTACACGGCCTCGGTGTCGGCCGGTCCGACGGCGCGCAGACGAAGACGGCCGGTGGTGAGCGTGACGGGTTCCATCGGGCGATTCTGCTCGTACCATCCCGCAAGGGCCATCGGTTTCCGCGATCCGTGAGCGCGCGATCACATTTCGCACAAATCCCTGCGCCGATGCGGCACTATCCGCATATCCCGTCCGTTGTTCCTGTGAAGCAGCGGCCGGGGTACCAGGCACTCCCGGCGCGGCGGGGTCCTCGCATACGATGGCCGTTGCTCAGTACGTCACATGGAAACCCGACCGTCCCAGGCCCGACCGGCAAGGAGACCAGCCCCCGTGTCCGTCCTCTCGAAGATCATGCGTGCAGGCGAAGGCAAGATCCTGCGCAAGCTGCACCGCATCGCGGACCAGGTCAACTCCATCGAAGAGGACTTCGTCGACCTCTCCGACGCCGAGCTGCGGGCCCTCACCGAGGAGTACAAGCAGCGGTACGCCGATGGTGAGAGCCTGGACGACCTGCTCCCCGAGGCGTTCGCCACCGTCCGCGAGGCCGCCAAGCGCGTCCTCGGCCAGCGTCACTACGACGTGCAGATGATGGGTGGCGCCGCGCTCCACCTCGGCTATGTGGCCGAGATGAAGACCGGCGAGGGCAAGACCCTCGTCGGCACTCTGCCCGCGTACCTGAACGCGCTGTCCGGCGACGGTGTCCACATCGTCACGGTCAATGACTACCTGGCCGAGCGCGACTCCGAGATGATGGGTCGCGTCCACAAGTTCCTGGGCCTCGACGTCGGCGTGATCCTCGCCAACATGACGCCGGCCCAGCGCCGCGAGCAGTACGCCTGCGACATCACGTACGGCACCAACAACGAGTTCGGCTTCGACTACCTGCGCGACAACATGGCGTGGTCGCAGGACGAACTGGTGCAGCGCGGCCACAACTTCGCCATCGTGGACGAGGTCGACTCCATCCTCGTGGACGAGGCCCGTACGCCGCTGATCATCTCCGGCCCGGCCGACCAGGCCACCAAGTGGTACGGCGACTTCGCCAAGCTCGTCCTGCGCCTGAAGAAGGGCGAGGCCGGAAACCCGCTCAAGGGCGTCGAGGAAACCGGCGACTATGACGTGGACGAGAAGAAGCGCACGGTCGCCATCCATGAGTCCGGTGTCAGCAAGGTCGAGGACTGGCTGGGCATCGACAACCTCTACGAGTCGGTGAACACCCCGCTCGTCGGCTACCTGAACAACGCCATCAAGGCGAAGGAACTGTTCAAGAAGGACAAGGACTACGTCGTCATCGACGGCGAGGTCATGATCGTCGACGAGCACACCGGCCGTATCCTCGCCGGCCGCCGCTACAACGAGGGCATGCACCAGGCGATCGAGGCGAAGGAAGGGGTGGACATCAAGGACGAGAACCAGACGCTGGCCACCATCACCCTCCAGAACTTCTTCCGCCTCTACAACAAGCTCTCCGGCATGACCGGTACGGCGATGACCGAGGCCGCCGAGTTCCACCAGATCTACAAGCTCGGCGTGGTCCCCATCCCGACCAACAAGCCGATGGTGCGCATGGACCAGTCGGACCTGATCTACCGCACCGAGGTGGCCAAGTTCGAGGCGGTCGTCGACGACATCGCCGAGAAGCACGAGAAGGGCCAGCCGATCCTCGTCGGCACCACCTCGGTCGAGAAGTCCGAGTACCTCTCGCAGCAGCTCAGCAAGCGCGGCATCCAGCACGAGGTGCTGAACGCCAAGCACCACGAGCGTGAGGCGTCGATCGTCGCCCAGGCCGGCCGCAAGGGCGCCGTCACGGTCGCCACCAACATGGCCGGCCGCGGTACGGACATCAAGCTCGGCGGCAACCCCGAGGACCTCGCCGAGGCGGAGCTGCGCCAGCGCGGCCTCGACCCCGAGGAGCACATCGAGGAGTGGGCCGCGGCGCTGCCCGCCGCCCTGGAGAAGGCCGAGCAGGCCGTCAAGGCGGAGAAGGACGAGGTCGAGGAGCTCGGCGGCCTGTACGTCCTCGGTACCGAGCGGCACGAGTCGCGGCGTATCGACAACCAGCTGCGCGGTCGTTCCGGCCGTCAGGGCGACCCCGGCGAGTCCCGCTTCTACCTCTCCCTCGGCGACGACCTGATGCGCCTGTTCAAGGCCCAGATGGTCGAGCGCGTGATGTCCATGGCGAACGTGCCGGACGACGTGCCGATCGAGAACAAGATGGTCACCCGCGCGATCGCCTCCGCGCAGTCGCAGGTCGAGCAGCAGAACTTCGAGACGCGTAAGAACGTCCTGAAGTACGACGAGGTGCTCAACCGGCAGCGCGAGGTCATCTACGGCGAGCGCCGGCGTGTGCTGGAGGGCGAGGACCTGCACGAGCAGATCCAGCACTTCATGGACGACACGATCGACGCGTACGTCGCCGCGGAGACCGCCGAGGGCTTCCCCGAGGACTGGGACCTGGAGCGGCTGTGGGGCGCCTTCAAGCAGCTCTACCCGGTGAAGGTCACCGTCGAGGAGCTGGAGGAGGCGGCCGGTGACCGTGCCGGTCTGACCGCCGAGTTCATCTCGGAGTCCATCAAGGAGGACATCCACCAGCAGTACGAGTCCCGTGAGGGTCAGCTCGGCTCCGAGATCATGCGTGAGCTGGAGCGGCGGGTCGTGCTGTCGGTCCTCGACCGCAAGTGGCGCGAGCACCTCTACGAGATGGACTACCTCCAGGAGGGCATCGGCCTGCGCGCGATGGCGCAGAAGGACCCGCTGGTCGAGTACCAGCGCGAGGGCTTCGACATGTTCACCGCGATGATGGAGGGCATCAAGGAGGAGTCCGTCGGCTATCTGTTCAACCTGGAGGTCCAGGTCGAGCAGCAGGTCGAGGAGGTCCCGGTCGAGGAGGCCGAGCAGGTCGGCGAGGGTGTCGAGGACGCGGTGCCGGCGCAGGCCGGTGCGGGGCGTCCGGAGATCCGCGCCAAGGGGCTCGATGTTCCGCAGCGCCGGGATCTGCACTTCTCCGCGCCCACGGTGGACGGCGAGGGCGGCATCGTCGAGCGCGACCTGGAGGACGACGGGCCGGTGCGGTCCGAGTCGGACGGGCTGACGCGGGCGGAGCGGCGCAAGCAGGCGAAGGGCGGGCGGCGTCGCAAGAAGTGACGCGCACTCCGTGAGGGGGCCGGGTTCCTTTGGAGCCCGGCCCCCTTCGCGTTACCGGTCGCTTGTGAAGTCGCAGGTCGCTTGTGAAGGGGCGCGGGGAACGGCGCGAGCGGCCACGACGGAGCCGCACCCGGCGGCGCGCGGGAGCGCCCTCGCGGCTACGGCAGGGGCCGTGGGCCCGTTTCCACCGCCGTGCAGCGCCAGCGCAGGTCCGCGCCCCGTTCGAGGCGGAAGGCCAGGGCGCGGAGCCGGCTGCCCGCCCCGACGCGGGCGAAGACCTCCAGCGCGCCCTCGCCGGCGACGTAGTAGCCGATGTCACGGACGACCGGCCGGGCGGTGCCCCGGGTGCGCAGGGGGCCCTCGGCGGCGAGGCGGGC
>NZ_MUNF01000429.1 GCF_002154555.1 Streptomyces murinus | reverse complement strand
GAAGCAGAAGCGGGGCGCCGGAATCCCGGCGCCCCGCTTCTGCTTCCGCTCCCGCGTCAGGCGGTCAGAGCCACTCCTCCAGCACCGCCCAGAAGCCGGCGAAGTCCTCGTTGTGCACGACGTGCCCGGTGTCCGGTACCGACCGCACGGTGAAGCCCCGCTCGCCCAACTTCCGGGCCCACGGCGGCGGGACGTTGTGGCTCGGGTCGGCGAGGACGATCAGGGAGGGCACCTGTGGGGCCGGCGGATCGTAGCCGCCGAAGCCGTCGAACGCGTCGAGCGTCGCCGGGTCCCAGCGGCGCAGCGCGGTCGACTTGTGCTCCCGCGCCCGCGGTTCCCAGCGCGCCAGCGAGGCCTGGATCCGCTCCTCGCTCCAGTCCTTCTGGACGCGCAGCGCGTCCGTCATCACCTTGGCCGTCGCCTCGTCGGGCGGCGCCGCCCACGCCGGATCCACATGGACCACGCGCCGCGGCCGCAGCCGGTCCAGCGCACCGGCCAGCAGCAGGGCGCCCAGCGAGTGACCCAGGGCCAGATCGGGCCGCTCGGGCAGGGCCTCGGCGATCGCGTCCGTCATCGCGTCGAGGCCGTACGCGTCCCAGCGCGGGCTGCGGCCGTGGCCCGGCAGGTCGACCGCGACGACGCGATAGCCCCGCCGGACCAGTTCGGGTGCCGTACGCCACCAGCTGTTCGTGTCGGCGGTGATGCCGTGCACCAGGACGGCGGTGCGGTCACCGTCGCCCCACTGTTCGATGTGCAGCTGTGCCATCGAGGGTTCGTTCCTTCCGTCTCACGGGTTTCACAGCACGACCCGGACGCCGTACTCCCTTAGCCACTGGTCGAGTTGGATGAGCCGGGGCAGCCAGGGCGGTGGGGTGAAGTCACCGTTGAACCAGGCGTCGCTGTCCACCATGGCCCGCACTGCGGGTACATTGACCAGGTCGAGGACCGGCGCGGCGGGGTCGGCGACGATGGTCCGCACGGTACGGCGGATCGCGTCGAGGTAGGCGGGGCTGTGCCCGAACGGGAAGCCGCTCTTGGGCCGCCGCACCACCTTCTCCGGCAGCAGATCCGCGACCGCCCGACGCAGCAGGCCCTTCTCCTGGCCGCCGGTCCGCTTGAACTCCCAGGGCACGTTCCACAGGTACTCGACCAGCCGGTGGTCGCAGAACGGCACCCGCACCTCAAGGCCGTTGGCCATGCTCATCCGGTCCTTGCGGTCCAGCAGGAAGGGCAGGAAGCGGGTGATCTGGAGGTGGAACACCTCGCGCATCCGCCGGTCCGCGCCGCTCTCGCCGTCGAGCCGGGGCACCTCGGCGAGCGCCGTGCGGTAGGCGTCGGCGACATAGGCGTCCAGGTCCAGCGCCTCGCGCAGCTGCGGCGAGAGCTGGGCGTTGCGGTCCTTGATCCCGGCCGACCAGGGGAAGTTGTCCGTGGGGCGCTCCGCCTCGGCGCGGAACCAGGGGTATCCGCCGAAGAAGTCGTCGGCGCCCTCCCCGGACAGGGCCACGGCGGCGTGTCGGCGCACCTCGCGGAAGAGCAGCAGCAGGGACACATCGAGGTCGCCGACCCCTGGCATGTCCCGGGCGCGCAGCGCCGGGCTCAACTCGCCCACCAGGGAGGTCGTTTCGACCGAGACATCGGTGTGGTCCGTGCCCACGTGACCGGCGACCGCCCGGACGAACGGGGCGTCCCGGCTGACATGCAGGGCGTCCGGCTTGAAGTCGGTCTCGCTGCCGGTGAAGTCCAGCGCGTACGTGGCGAGCCGGTCGCCGTCCTCGGCGAGGCGCCGTGCGGCGAGCGCGACGATGGCGCTGGAGTCGATGCCGCCGGACAGCAGCGCGATCAGCGGCACATCGGACTCCAGCTGGGAGCCGACCGCGTCCCCCAGCAGCCGGCGCACCTCGGCCACGGTGGCCGGCAGATCGTCGGTGTGCGGGGCGGTGGTCAGCTCCCAATAGCGCCGGTGACGCACGCCGTCGCGGTCCACCCGTACGACATGGCCGGGCCGTACCTCGTCGAGGCCCCGGTAGACGCCCTGGCCCGGGGGCTTGATCGCCACCGTGAACAGGGCGGCCAGGCCCTCGGCGTCCACCTCCGCGGGCACCTCCGGGTGGGCCAGGACCGCCTTGGGCTCGGAGCCGAAGATCACCCCGTCGCCGCGCCGGGTCCAGTACAGGGGCTTGATGCCGAGCCGGTCGCGCACCAGCAGCAGGGTCTCGGAGCGGGTGTCCCACAGCGCGAAGGCGTACATGCCGACGAGCCGGTCGAAGGCCCCCTCGCCCCATTCGAGATAGGCGCGCAGCACCACCTCGGTGTCGGACCTGCCGCGGAACGCGTGCCCGCGCCGGGCCAGTTCGGCGCGCAGCTCGCCGTGGTTGTACACCTCGCCGCTGAAGACGAGGACGGCCGGCGGCGCCGTGCCGGCCGGGCCCGCAGGGGTCATCGGCTGGCCGCCGGTCGCCAGGTCGATCAGGGCGAGCCGCCGGTGTCCCAGCGCGGCGTGCGGGGACAGCCAGACGCCCGAGCCGTCCGGTCCGCGCGGGGCCATCGTGGCGGCCATCGCGGTCAGCAGCGGGCCCTGGCCCGACAGATCGCGCGTGTGGTCGACCCATCCGGTGATGCCGCACATCAGTGAGATCCTTCCGGTGTGTCGGAGCCCGTCCCCAGCTGGCGGAGGGACTCGGCGACCACGGCGTTGATCGGCTCCGGCAGGCGCGCCCAGTTGCGCTCGTCGTTGAGGTCCAGGACCCGGGACAGCTTCCAGCCGAGGTACTGGCCGAGGGAGGCGAGCGGGGGCAGTGTCTCCACGGGGCGCACGGACACCGCGAGACCGGGGAACAGCGGCGTGAGCCGCTCGGCAACCATCGCGTTCCAGGCCCCGTCCGGGGTGCCGTCCGTGGTCACCAGCAGCACCACACCGCGGTCGCGCACCACCAGCATGTAGTTGAAGACGGTGTGTCCGGGCAGCTCCGTGGACCACAGGGCCGCCTCCAGGTCGTTCTGGCGCACCCCGTTGCCGGAGAGCGCCACGACGTCCTGCTCCCGGCCCAGCGTGCGCAGCACCGAGGTATGCACCCCGCAGGCGCACGCCTCGCCGGTGATCTCCACGCGGTCGCCGGTGCGGTAGCGCAGCAGCGGCCGGGCCGGCAGGTCCAGGGTGGTCACCACGAGTTCACCGCGGTCGGCGGAGCCGTCGACGGGCCGGGTGCCGGTGTCGTCGTGCAGCTCCAGCAGGTAACTCTGGGTCTGGAGATGCAGATTGCGCTCCCGGCAGGTGACCGCCGTCGTGCCGGTCTCCGAGGAGCCGTACGAGCAGACGTAGGCGGTGCCGCCGGTCAGCCGTTCCAGGTGGCGTACGAAACTCGGTCCGGTCTGTTCGGCCATGAGCAGCAGCCGGTCGAAGCGGGGGGCCGGGAGGCCGCTTCGGTGGGCGAACTGGATCATCTCCAGCAGCCGGGAGGGCGGGCCCACGAACACATTGGCGTTCAGGGACTCGATCAGGCGCAGCACCCTGCCGTAGTCGCCGGTGATGTTGTCCACCCAGGGGCGGAACGACATCACTCCCACGTACTCCAGCACCTTCTCGAACTGGTAGGCGGCGGGCGCGAACGGGGCGTTGATCAGGATCAGGGCGACATCGCGGGGCTGGAGGAACTGGGCCCACAGCTCACCGATGTTGATGGTGTTGATCACGAGGTCGTCGACGGCCTTGGGCGCGGCGACCGGGTTGCCGGTGGTGCCGGAGGACTCGTAGTAGTGCAGGAACTCGGCGAGCGGCCGGGTGAAGGCCTCCTCGCCGTGCGCGGACAGCTCGGCCTTGCCGAGCAGCGGGAGTTGTGGGAAGAGATCCCGCAACACCGCCCGGGGATCGCGGAGTCCGGCCGTCGGCCAGTCGGCCCGCACCGAGGCGTCGGCGGTGTGCCGGTACAGGGCGCTGCCCGCGGCGTGTCCGAGGGCCCGCGCGAGCTTGGCCGCGTGCACCGCCGCGAGGTCCGCGGTGCCCGCGTGGGTCTCCCGGACGAGGCGGGTGTGCTCCTCGACCAGTTTTCCGACCGCCGTGTTCTGCTCGCGGTCACGCAGCAACAACATCTGCCAGCCCCCTGCCTGTGACGAAGTCGGAGTCGGCGAGGCCGGCGGCACGCCGCACGGCCCCGCTCTCGATCAGCCCGATCACCGCCGCGATGTCGCCGTCGAGCCGGCGGTCGCGGGTGACGAACGCGGAGTGCTCACGCAGCACCGCGTGCACGGCGCGGGTCGCGGGCGCGCAGTACTCGATCCCGCGCAGTTCCACCGCCTGCGCGAGCGCCAGCAGATGGATCGCCGCCACCTCGCGCACCAGGCCGCCCACGGTGCGCGCGTCCCGGGCCGCGATGGTGCCCATGCTGACCTTGTCCTGGTTGTGCGCCTCCGTGGAGCGGGAGAAGACGGAGGCGGGCCCGGTCTGCTTGAGGGCCTCAGCGGTGACCGCGGACGCGGCGATCTGCATCCCCTTGAACCCGTGGTGCAGTCCGGCCTGCGGATCGTCCGCCGAGCGCGGCACGATCAGGTTCGGCGGCAGCCCGCCGTTGAACTTCTCGTCCACGACCAGCGCGAGTTGACGGTCCATCAGGTCGGCGAGCCCGGCCACGGAGACCTTGAGGCTGTCCATGGCGTGCCCGACGTGCCCCGCGTAGAAGTTCCCGCCCAGGTGCAGCCGGGACTCCTCGGTGTCGAAGAGCGGATTGTCGCTGGAGGAGTTGATCTCGGTCTCCAGCCAGCGGTCCACCCAGTCGAGCATGTCCCGCACGATCCCGGCGACCTGCGGGGCGCAGCGCACCGAGTACTTGTCCTGGATCCGGTCGTCGAGTTGCAGGTAGCCGCGCCCGGCCAGTGGTTCCCGGCGCGTCAGGATGTCCTCGAAGGAGGTCGCGAGGCCGGATCCGGAGAGCAGCGCGCGGATCGTGCGGGCGCTCTCGATCTGTCCCGGGTGCGGTTTGTTCTCGTGCACGAACGGGTGCATCGCCGAGATGTTGCCGCGCAGCGACTCCAGGGTCATCGCGGTGGCCACATCGGCGACGAAGGCCAGCTCGCGGGCGTCCCAGGCGGCCAGTACGCCGAACGCGGCCGTGAACGACGTGCCGTTGATGAGGGCGATGCCCTCTTTCGGTTCGAGCGACAGTGGCCGGATCCCGGCGTCGAGCAGCGCGTCCAGGGCCGGGCGCACCTCGCCCCGGTGTCTGACCTCGCCCTCGCCGATCAGCGCGGCGGCCAGATAGCACAGCGGGACCAGGTCGCCGCTGGCGCCGAGCGAGCCCCGCTCGGGGATCATCGGCAGGATGTCCGCGGCCAGGCAGTCCAGCAGCGTCCGCACCACCTCGGGGCGCACCGCCGAGGGTCCGCGGGACAGGGCGTTCGCCCGGATCAGCATGGTGGCCCGGGCGACCTCGTCCGGCGCGGCCGGACCCACCCCGTTCAGGTGATAGAGCACCAAGTGCCGTTGCAGATCATGGGCCTTGTCCCCGGATATCTGCCGGATGCAGCTGTCCCCGAACCCGGTGGTCACACCGTAGATGGGGATGTCCTGCGCGAGCAGGGAGTCCTTCAGGGCGACCGACGCCCGCATCCGTTCGACGGCCTGTGCGGCGGGTTCCGCCCGTGCCGTGCCGGCGGCGCCGCGCGCGAGCGTCGCCACCTGGACGGGGGTGAGCGAACCGCCGTCCAGCGTGAGCGTCGTACTGCTGGTCTTGCCCGGTGTTCCCGACACTTCCGACCCCCGTGTGATGACGACAGGCCCTCACCCTCGGCCACGGGACGTTCCCCCGCCTTCCGCCCGACGACGGGTTTTACACCCTGTCCGTAGGGACGGTTTCCTTATTTGCGCACATCGACTTCGGCTCTCAATGTCAAGATATGCGACGCGTATTTAGCTGTTTCTTTGTCAGTAACGTTCTGGACAGTCGTCCACGTGTTCGCGTAGGCTCGATGCCGGTCAGAGGACTGCTGTTTGACGTTCAATTGACTGCCGGGGTGTTTACCGAAACAGCGTGATTCATCACACATGCTGCGGCGTGCACACGGAGACGGGGGCTTGTTGACATGGAGTGTCGTAGTGGTCCGGTGAGTGCGGTCCGGGGGGCCGGAAGAGCCGCAAGAGCACCTTTCCTTTAGAGGTAAGGGATTTACGGATGCATACCGCTTCCCACGAAGAAGCGCGCGTGCCAAGGAATCTTTAACTCAATTCTCGCGCCCGTGGACACGATTCATGACGGGACAAGGACAGGACTCCATGCTCTTGCACAAAGCACTGCCCGAAACCGAACGAACCGATGACGAGAACACTTCCGCGCGCAAAGAAGTCAAGGTGGCGGTCCTGGCCAGCCGGGCACTGACGCGCATCGCGCTTCGCACCGTCATGGCGCAGTCCTCGGGGGTGGAGATAGTCGCCGAGGCGACCACTCCCTTTCAGCTGCATCACGCCGTCGCCGTCAAACGCCCGCACGCCCTGCTGCTCGACGACGCCGATCCCGCCTGGGACACCGCGGAGGTGCTGCGCGGACTGCGGGAGAACGCCGGCCGCCGGGTGGGCGTGGTGATCCTCGCCGACGCGGGCGCGCTGGACGACGCGCTGGCCTATCTGTGCGACGGCGCCGACGGAGTGGTGCTGAACGACGACGCGCCGGCCGAGGTGGCCACCGCGATCCGGGCGGTCGCGGCGGGACACGCCGTGGTGCCCCCGCCGCTCGCGCGCCGGCTCGTCGACCTCGTCGGGGTACGCAGGCCGGCGATGCCCGCCCAGGACCAGATGGCCGCGCTGACCGCGCGCGAGCAGGAGATCTTCGAACTGGTCATCACGGGCATGTCGAACCAGGAGGTCGCGCAGACCCTGGTGCTCAGCGAGCGGACCATCAAGTTCCATGTCTCCAACCTGCTGCGCAAGCTCGGGGTGCGGAACCGCACGCAGGCCATCGTCTACGCGCGGGACCGCCGTCTGCTGCCGGGCCCCGCTCCGTGCGTCAATCCGTGAGGATGCGCAGCTCGGCCAGGGACCGCCGGCAGCGCTCGATGGCATCCGTGGTGTCGTCGCCCTTGCTCGCCACATGACCGAGTCCGTCCCACTGTCCGTCGAAGGACCGGACCACATCGCCCGGACCCACCCACAGGTCGACGCCCACCGTGTCCGGCTTGGCCAGGATCTCGTCCAGACCCCTGACCTCCCGCACCTTCCCGGGCTCCGTCACGATGAGCCAACTCGCCGCGCCGCCACGGGGCTTCGGCCGCTCCGGCACCGCCCGCGCCACGCCCAGCGGCCAGCTGAAGGCCAGCTCCTGGAGGTCGAGGCCGTAGACCGTGCTGATCAGCTGGTTGAGCAGCGCCCCGCCGACCCGGGCCTGGGTCTCGATGAGCACGGGACCCTCGGGGGTCAGCTTGAACTCGGTGTGCGTGGCGCCGTCGCGGTAGCCCAGCGCGTCCAGGACGGCCCCCGTCACCCGCACCACGTCCGCCTCGACGGCCGGGCTGACGCGCGCCGGAATGGCGTGGCCGACATGGACGTGGTTGCTCTCCTCCGTGATGGCCTCGGTGACGGTCGCGACCACATGGTGCCCGTCGAAGCTGAACGCCTCGGCGCTGCACAGCGGCCCGTCGATGTACTCCTCCATGATGAACTCGCCCAGGTCGTAGGCGTGGACGAGCGGATGGTCGGAGGCGCGCAGCCGGCCGATCTCCGCCCAGGCCGCCGCCGTCAGTTCAGGCCCGTCCACCTTCAGCACCCCGAAACTCGCCGTGCCGCAGGTCGGTTTCACGATGAACGGGTAGCCGTGCGCGGCGCCGAAGTCGCGCAGGCTCCGCTCGTCCTCGACCAGCGCGCAGGCCACGAGCCGGATACCGGGCGCCGCCGCCTCCGCGAGCCGCCGCCGCATCAGGTACTTGTCGGTGAACCGGTGTGCCACCTCGAATCCGGTACCGGCCAGGCCCAGTTGGTCGTTGACCCGGGCGGCGGGGTCGAGGCCGGGCTCGGTCAGGGACACCGCGGCGTCGAACGGCCGTACCGCGTGCGCCTCCTGGGCCAGTCGGCGCAGCGTCTCCGCGTCCGCGTAGTCGGCGTGGACGACCTCGACACCGTCCCCCGTGTCGACCGGTCCGGTCTCCTCCGGCAGCCGGACCCAGAGGATGTCGGCACCGCTGGCCCGTGCCTTGGACAGATGGGTGGCGGAACCGCCCACGAGAAGCAGGCGCTTGGCTGGCGTCATGGATGTGTCGCTTTCTCACTGCGGATCCTGGCTGATCCGTGATCGGGTGGATGCCGTGGTCAAGTCGGGTCAGGGGAAGGCGGGTTCAGGGGCGCGGCTCCCCGAACAGATCGGGGAAGTAGTAGATGTCCGCGGTGACGGCGTCGAGCATCTCCCCGATGCGTCCCTCGCCGCGGCGGTCCAGCAGCTCGTCGTTGTGCCGCAGGGTGCGCCGGGAGAACGGCAGCGAACCGGCGGACAGATAGCGGATCGCGCCCTCCCGGTCCCGGCCCGGGACGATCTCCGAGCGGGCGTGGCGGCTCGCGCTGAACGGGATGTCCAGCGTGCCCTCGGCGAACGCGTCCACGATCGCCGCCTTCAGGTCGCCGCCCCGGCCCAGCACCGGCGCGACCAGCTCGTCCACCTCCACCAGGATGCGCGCACGCTCGGCCGCCACCCGCTCCTCGTCCACCGTCACGAAGTCGAGCAGCGGGGAGTTGGCGCGGTCGGCCAGCCGGATGCCCTCGGCGTTGGCCTCGGTGTCCGGGATGCCCGCGGCCTCCTGACGGGTCTTGGAGATCACCTTCCACGCCCCGCCGAGCCGGGCCACGAGGGCGCCGTACAGGATGAGGTCCTCCGCGTGGCCGCGCCGGCGCGG
>NZ_MUNF01000428.1 GCF_002154555.1 Streptomyces murinus | reverse complement strand
GGGTGCGGCTGGTGTCGGTTGGGGTGCGGCCGTCGGTCGGGGTGCGGCTGGTGTCGGCTGAGGTGGGGCCGTCGGATCAAGGGCGGCCGGTGCGGGCCCGGGTGGCTCCGTGGGCTGGAGGAGGAGGTCCGCCAGCTCCAGCACATGCCGCCCGCCCATCGACGGCAGGCACCTCCCCCGCGCCGGGCCGATCGCGTCCGCCCAGGCCGCCGGGATCGCGGACAGCCCCTGGGTCGCGCCCGACAGCGCGCCCGCCACCGCCGCCGTCGTGTCCGCGTCGCGCCCCATGTTGACGGCGGTCAGGACCGCCTCGCGGAAGTCGCCGTCGGCTGTGGCGTAGGCGCCGAAGGCCAGGGCGACGGCCTCCGGGGCGAGATCGGTCCAGGGGTAGCCGCCGATGACGACCGCGGAGCGGACCGCGCGTTCGCCGCGGTGGGCGACGGCCACCGCGCGGCGCAGCGAACGCGCGGTCCAGGAGTCGTCCGGGATCACCGCGAGGGCCGCGGCGATCACCACCGGGACCGGGGCGCCCGCCATCGCCGCGGCCACTCCCGCCGCGACGGCCTGGCCGCCGTAGATCCCCTCGCCCTCGTGGCTGACCGAGCCGTCGATCGCGACCAGCCGGGCCGCCTCCCCGGGGCGGCCCGCAGCGAACACCCCGAAGGGGGCCGCGCGCATCGCGAGCCCGTCGCTCCAGGCGTGCCGGTGCTGCGCGGAGATCGGCGCCGCAAGGCCCCGGCGCAGATTCTCCAGCGTGCCCCGCTCGCTGAAGCCCGCGCCGCGGAACGTGGCCCGCCCGGTGATCCACTCGTGCCAGGCCGCCTCCGCGTGCGCCGGGGTGAGCGCGGAGCCGTGCCGGGCGAGCAGCAGTCCGGAGAAGAGGGCGTACTCGGTGTCGTCCGTGCCCTGCGGCCGGTCCGCGACGAACCCGGTGATACGGCCCCAGCGGGCCCGGATCTCGGAGGGCTTCAGATTCTCCGCGGGGGCGCCGAGCGCGTCCCCGACGGCCAGGCCGAGCAGCGCGCCCCGGGCCCGGGAGCGGGGACCGATGAGCTCCCCGGGCGCCGGGTGCGGGGGAGTGCAGGCGGTCGATGCCATGGGCGGCCTCCTTCGGCGGGGCCCGTCCGGGCCCGCGGACCCTTTGCGGATGTGTCCCACGACGGGCCGCCGTACGTGCCTGGGAGGGGGACCTGTCACCCGCTCGGCAACCTGAGCGGTAAGGGGCACTGATGAGCGCAAAAACTGTAAAGCCGCAGGTTAGCCCAGCCTTTCCTTGCTGGCGGCGCGATCACGAACGGCGTAGATTCTGTGGTGTCGAAAAGTAGAACTCGTCCAAAGTTAGCTTTGGCTAAGCTAAATCGGGGAAGAAGATCATGGCCCTCATCGAGACCACGGCGGCGCTGCACGAAGCGCACCGCGACAACCACACGCACCGCGATGTCAACGGCGGCTGGCTGCGCCCCGCCGTGTTCGGCGCGATGGACGGCCTGGTCTCCAACCTCGCCCTGATGACCGGCGTGGCCGGTGGCGCCGTCGGCCACCAGACCATCGTCATCACCGGACTCGCGGGCCTCGCCGCCGGCGCCTTCTCGATGGCCGCGGGCGAGTACACCTCCGTCGCCTCCCAGCGCGACCTGGTCGAGGCCGAGCTGGACGTCGAGCGCCGGGAGCTGCGCCGCCACCCCCAGGACGAGGAGGACGAGCTCGCGGCGCTCTATGCGGCCCGGGGTGTGGCCCCCGAACTGGCCCGCGAGGTCGCCCGGCAGCTGTCCAAGGACCCCGAGCAGGCCCTGGAGATACACGCCCGCGAGGAACTGGGCATCGACCCGGGCGATCTGCCCTCCCCGCTGGTCGCGGCCGTCTCCTCCTTCGGTTCCTTCGCGCTCGGCGCGCTGCTGCCGCTGCTGCCGTACCTGCTCGGCGCGACCGTTCTGTGGCCCGCCCTGCTGCTCGCGCTGATCGGGCTCTTCGGCTGTGGCGCCGTCGTGGCCAAGGTGACCGCGCGCAGCTGGTGGTTCAGCGGGCTGCGGCAGCTCGCGCTGGGCGGTGCGGCCGCCGGTGTGACGTACGCCCTCGGCGCGCTGTTCGGAACGGCCGTAGGATGACGCGCGCCGGTACTTATACGTGGTGACGAATAAGTACCCGTTACCCGTTGGTTTCGGATGCATGACCACGGGGCATGAGCCGTAAGCGCTGTGGGCAATGACGCCTGCCGCACCCCTGTGGGGTGGGCCGACGAAGACCCCCCTGCTCCCCCCGGACCGATGGACACCGATCCGACCGATGGTGTCGCAGCGGTCCACCCCCCACGCGTTTCGCCGCCACCGCGGCGGCCAGGTCGCCCCGTGCGGCACCGGCCGTCGCGCCATGCGGCACCGGCCGCTTCGTGCGGTACCCGGCCGCCCCGCGCGGCTCCCAGGCACCCGCCGTGAACCCCCGTGGTGTCCGCATGATGAAACGGAGTATCCGCTTCCCGAGAACCGGGTCATCATGTAACCTGCACGAAATTTCGCCATCTCCGCAGAGGGCCAACGTCGTCCCTCGGCACACGCCACATGCCATATGACGACGACGGGAGAGCCGATGCGTACGCCGCGCCAGCCGTCCCAGCATTCCGAGAACGGCCAGAACTGGTCGTTCATGGATGCTCGCCCTGCTGCGCAGGGTATGTACGACCCCCGCAACGAACACGACGCCTGCGGCGTCGGTTTCGTCGCCACTCTCACCGGCGAGGCCTCCCACACCCTGGTCGAACAGGCGCTCACCGTGCTGCGCAATCTGGAGCACCGCGGCGCCACCGGCTCCGAGCCGGACTCCGGTGACGGCGCGGGCCTGCTCTCGCAGGTGCCGGACGCCTTCTTCCGCGAGGTGGCCGGATTCGAACTGCCCGCCGCCGGTTCGTACGCCGTCGGCATCGCCTTCCTGCCCGGCGAGGGCATCGAGGGCGCCGTCTCGGCGATCGAGACGATCGCCGCCGAGGAGGACCTGACCGTCCTCGGCTGGCGCGAGGTGCCGGTCGCGCCCGAGCTGCTCGGTGCCACCGCCCGCGCCACCATGCCGGTCTTCCGGCAGATCTTCGTCGCCGACGGCGCCAGCGAGGGCATCGCCCTGGACCGCAAGGCGTTCGTGCTGCGCAAGCGCGCCGAGCGCGAGGCGGGCGTCTACTTCCCGTCGCTGTCCGCGCGCACCATCGTCTACAAGGGCATGCTGACCACCGGCCAGCTGGAGCCCTTCTTCCCGGACCTCTCGGACCGCCGCTTCGCCTCCGCGATCGCGCTGGTGCACTCCCGGTTCTCCACGAACACCTTCCCGTCGTGGCCGCTCGCCCACCCGTACCGCTTCATCGCCCACAACGGCGAGATCAACACGGTCAAGGGCAACCGCAACTGGATGCGCGCCCGCGAGTCCCGGCTGGCCTCCGACCTGTTCGGCCCCGCGGAGAAGCTGGACCGGATCTTCCCGGTCTGCACCCCGGACGCCTCCGACTCCGCCTCCTTCGACGAGGTCCTGGAGCTGCTGCACCTCGGCGGCCGCTCACTGCCGCACTCCGTGCTGATGATGATCCCGGAGGCATGGGAGAACCACGCCTCCATGGACGCGGCCCGGCGCGCCTTCTACGGCTTCCACGCCACGATGATGGAGCCGTGGGACGGCCCCGCCTGCGTCACCTTCACCGACGGCACCCAGGTCGGCGCCGTGCTCGACCGCAACGGTCTGCGCCCCGGCCGCTACTGGGTCACCGACGAGGGCCTGGTCGTCCTCGGCTCCGAGGTCGGCGTCCTCGACATCGACCCCGCCCGGGTGGTCCGCAAGGGCCGCCTCCAGCCCGGCCGGATGTTCCTCGTGGACACCGCCGAGCACCGCATCATCGAGGACGACGAGATCAAGGCCTCGCTCACCGGCGCACAGCCGTACGCCGAGTGGCTGGAGGCCGGCGAGATCGAGCTGGGCGACCTGCCCGAGCGCGAGCACATCGTGCACACCCACGCCTCGGTCACCCGCCGCCAGCAGACCTTCGGCTACACCGAGGAGGAACTGCGCGTCATCCTCGCCCCGATGGCCCGCACCGGCGCCGAGCCGATCGGCTCCATGGGCACCGACTCCCCGATCGCGGCCCTGTCCGAGCGCCCCCGGCTGCTCTTCGACTACTTCACCCAGCTGTTCGCCCAGGTCACCAACCCGCCGCTGGACGCCATCCGCGAGGAGCTGGTCACCTCCCTGCGCAGCGCGCTCGGCCCGCAGGGCAACCTGCTCGACCCGACCGCCGCCTCCTGCCGGTCCGTCCTGCTGCCCTTCCCGGTGATCGACAACGACGAGCTGGCCAAGCTCATCCACATCAACGCCGACGGCGACATGCCCGGCTTCAAGGCCGCGACCCTCTCCGGACTGTTCCGGGTGAGCGGCGGCGGCGAGTCGCTGGCCGCCCGCATCGAGGAGATCTGCGCCGAGGCCGACGCGGCCATCGAGAACGGCGCCCGGCTGATCGTCCTCTCCGACCGGCACTCCGACGCCGAGCACGCGCCGATCCCCTCGCTGCTGCTCACCGCGGCCGTCCACCACCACCTCATCCGCACCAAGCAGCGCACCCACGTGGGCCTGCTGGTCGAGGCCGGCGACGTCCGCGAGGTCCACCATGTCGCCCTGCTGATCGGCTTCGGCGCCGCCGCCGTCAACCCGTACCTGGCGATGGAATCGGTGGAGGACCTGGTCCGCGCGGGCACCTTCCTCGACGGCGCCGACCCCGAGAAGGCCATCAAGAACCTGATCTACGCCCTCGGCAAGGGCGTCCTGAAGGTCATGTCCAAGATGGGCATCTCCACCGTCGCCTCCTACCGCGGCGCCCAGGTCTTCGAGGCCGTCGGCCTGGACGAGACCTTCGTGGAGAAGTACTTCAACGGCACCGCCACCAAGATCGGCGGCGTCGGCATCGACGTCATCGCCGGCGAGGTCGCCGCCCGCCACGCCAAGGCGTACCCTGCCTCCGGCATCGCCCCGGCGCACCGCACCCTGGACATCGGCGGCGAGTACCAGTGGCGCCGCGAGGGCGAGCCGCACCTGTTCGACCCGGAGACGGTCTTCCGCCTCCAGCACTCCACGCGCACCGCGAGCTACGACATCTTCAAGAAGTACACCTCGCGCGTGAACGAGCAGTCCGAGCGCCTGATGACGCTGCGCGGCCTGTTCGGCTTCGACTCGGGCCGGGCGCCGATCCCCATCGAGGAGGTCGAGCCGGTCAGCGAGATCGTCAAGCGGTTCTCGACCGGCGCGATGTCGTACGGCTCCATCTCCAAGGAGGCGCACGAGACCCTCGCCATCGCCATGAACCAGCTGGGCGGCAAGTCCAACACCGGTGAGGGCGGCGAGGACCCGGACCGCCTGTACGACCCCGCCCGCCGCTCGGCGATCAAGCAGGTCGCCTCCGGCCGCTTCGGCGTCACCTCCGAGTACCTGGTCAACGCGGACGACATCCAGATCAAGATGGCTCAGGGCGCCAAGCCCGGCGAGGGCGGCCAGCTGCCCGGCCACAAGGTCTACCCGTGGGTCGCCAAGACGCGGCACTCGACGCCCGGTGTGGGCCTGATCTCCCCGCCGCCGCACCACGACATCTACTCCATCGAGGATCTCGCCCAGCTGATCCACGACCTCAAGAACGCCAACCCCCGGGCGCGGATCCACGTCAAGCTGGTCTCCGAGGTCGGCGTCGGCACGGTCGCGGCCGGTGTGTCCAAGGCACACGCGGACGTCGTGCTGATCTCCGGCCATGACGGCGGCACCGGCGCCTCCCCGCTGACCTCCCTCAAGCACGCGGGCGGCCCCTGGGAGCTGGGCCTGGCCGAGACCCAGCAGACGCTGCTGCTCAACGGACTGCGCGACCGGATCGTCGTACAGACCGACGGTCAGCTCAAGACCGGCCGCGATGTGGTCATCGCCGCGCTGCTCGGCGCCGAGGAGTTCGGTTTCGCGACCGCGCCGCTCGTCGTCTCCGGCTGCGTCATGATGCGCGTCTGCCACCTGGACACCTGTCCGGTCGGCATCGCCACCCAGAACCCGGTACTGCGTGAGCGCTTCGCCGGCAAGGCCGAGCACATCGTGAACTTCTTCCGGTTCATCGCCGAGGAGGTCCGCGAGCTGCTCGCCGAGCTGGGCTTCCGCTCCATCGAGGAGGCCGTCGGGCACGCCGAGGCGCTGGACGTGCGGCGCGCCGTCGACCACTGGAAGGCGCAGGGCCTGGAGCTGGCGCCGCTGTTCCATGTGCCGGACCTGCCCGAGGGCGCCGTCCGTCACCGGCAGATCGCGCAGGACCACGGCCTGGAGAAGGCCCTGGACAACCAGCTGATCAAGCTCGCCGCCGACGCCCTGGCCGCCGACGACGCGACCGAGGCCCAGCCGGTGCGCGCCCAGGTCACCATCCGCAACATCAACCGCACGGTCGGCACCATGCTCGGCCACGAGGTGACCCGGAAGTTCGGTGGCGCGGGCCTGCCCGAGGACACCATCGACATCACCTTCACCGGTTCCGCGGGCCAGTCCTTCGGCGCCTTCCTGCCGCGCGGCATCACGCTGCGCCTGGAGGGCGACGCCAACGACTACGTCGGCAAGGGCCTCTCGGGCGGCCGGATCATCGTCCGCCCGGACCGCGCCGCCGACCACCTCGCCGAGTACTCGACGATCGCGGGCAACACCATCGGCTACGGCGCCACCGGCGGCGAGCTGTTCCTGCGCGGTCGTACCGGTGAGCGGTTCTGTGTGCGCAACTCCGGCGCGCTGGTCGTCTCCGAGGGCGTGGGCGACCACGGCTGCGAGTACATGACCGGTGGTCACGCGGTCGTCCTCGGCCCGACCGGCCGCAACTTCGCGGCGGGCATGTCCGGTGGCATCGCCTACGTCATCGACCTCGACCCCGACAACGTCAACGCGGGCAACGCGGACGCCGTCCAGGAGCTCACCGACGCGGACAAGGCGTGGCTGCACGACGTGGTGCGCCGGCACGCCGAGGAGACCGGTTCGACCGTCGCCGCGAAGCTGCTCGCCGACTGGGACGCGGCCGCGGCCCGGTTCAGCAAGATCATCCCCAGCACGTACCAGGCAGTGCTCGCCGCCAAGGACGCCGCCGAGCGAGCCGGTCTCTCCGAGACCGAGATCACCGAGAAGATGATGGAGGCGGCGACCAATGGCTGATCCGAAGGGCTTCCTCAACCACGGCCGCGAGGTCGCCAGGACCCGTCCCGTCGGTGAGCGTGTAAAGGACTGGAACGAGGTCTACGTCCCCGGCTCCCTGCTGCCGATCATCGGCAAGCAGGCCAGCCGGTGCATGGACTGCGGCATCCCGTTCTGCCACAACGGCTGTCCGCTCGGGAACCTGATCCCGGAGTGGAACGACTACGCCTACCGCGAGGACTGGGGCGCCGCCTACGAGCGGCTGCACGCCACCAACAACTTCCCGGAGTTCACCGGGCGGCTGTGCCCCGCGCCGTGCGAGTCGGCGTGTGTGCTCGGCATCAACCAGCAGCCGGTCACCATCAAGAACGTCGAGGTCTCCATCATCGACAAGGCGTGGGAGGGCGGGCACGTCGCCCCGCGCATCCCCGAGCGCCTGTCCGGCAAGACGGTCGCGGTCATCGGCTCGGGCCCCTCCGGGCTGGCCGCCGCCCAGCAGCTGACGCGGGCCGGCCACACGGTCGCCGTCTACGAGCGCGCGGACCGCATCGGGGGCCTGCTGCGCTACGGCATCCCCGAGTTCAAGATGGAGAAGCGGCACATCAACCGCCGTATCGAGCAGATGCGCGCGGAGGGCACCCGCTTCCGTACCGGCGTGGAGGTCGGCCGCGACATCAACGCCCGCGACCTGAAGAAGCGCTACGACGCGATCGTGATCGCCGCCGGCTCCACCACCGCCCGTGATCTGCCCGTCCCCGGACGGGAGCTGAAGGGCGTCTACCAGGCGATGGAGTACCTGCCGCTGGCCAACAAGGTCCAGGAGGGCGACTACGTGGCGGCGCCCGTCACAGCCGAGGGCAAGCATGTCGTCGTGATCGGCGGCGGTGACACCGGCGCGGACTGCGTGGGCACCGCCCACCGCCAGGGCGCGGCCTCGGTCACCCAGCTGGAGATCATGCCCCGCCCGAACGACGAGCGGCATCCGACCGGGCAGCCCTGGCCCACCTTCCCGATCCTCTACAAGGTCACCTCGGCCCACGAGGAGGGCGGCGAGCGGATCTACTCCGCCTCCACCACCCACTTCGAGGGCGACGAGGAGGGCAATGTGCAGTGGCTGCACATCGCCGAGGTCGAGTTCGTGGACGGCAGGCTGACCCAGAAGCCGGGCACCGAGCGCCGCATCCCGGCGCAGCTGGTCACCCTGGCGATGGGTTTCACCGGCACCGACCGGGAGAACGGCCTGGTGGAGCAGTTTGGTCTAGACCTCGACGAGCGCGGTAACATCGCCCGCGACGCCGATTTCCAGACCAATGTGCCGGGAGTGTTCGTCGCCGGTGACGCCGGCCGCGGGCAGTCCCTGATCGTCTGGGCGATCGCGGAGGGCCGCTCGGCCGCCCGCGGCGTCGACCGCTACCTGACCGGGGCCAGCGACCTGCCGGCCCCGATCCGCCCGACCGACCGCGCGCTCGCGGTCTGACGGCACCCCTGGAACGTCCCGCACAAAGGCGTGCGGAACACCAATGGCGTCTGCCCACCTGTCCCCGACCGGACGACCGGGCAGACGCCGTTGACTTTTCCGCCGCGCCGCGCGGTGTCCCGGCTCAGGCGGTCAGCGAGGCCGCCTTCAGCCAGGCGAGCGCGACCAGCAGGGCGAGCAGCGCCACGCACACTCCCGCCTGCACCAGGGCGCGCCGCCGGTCGCGGGGCGCGTAGGCGTACGCCAGCGTCACCACGGCGCCCGCGAGCAGCCCGCCGAGGTGGCCCTGCCAGGAGGTCAGCCCCGCGGAGATCACCAGCCACAGCAGCAGGCCCGCCATGTACCGGTTGACCTCGCGCATGTCATGGCCGAGGCGGCGGCCCATGACCCAGTAGGCGGCGCCCAGCCCGAAGATCGCACCGGAGGCGCCGACGGTGTACGACTCCGGGATCAGCAGCAGCTCCAGCACCGAGCCGCCGAGCGCCGACAGCAGATACAGGGCGAGATAACGCACCCGGCCCAGCTGGGTCTCCACGACCCGGCCGATGTTCCACAGCGCCACCATGTTGAACAGGATGTGCGTGATCCCGAACGTCCCCTCACCGGGCGTCAGATGCAGGAACGCGCCGGTCAGCAGCCGGTACCAGTCCCCGTGCGCGACCCCCTGCGGGACATAGCCGGCGGGCGTGGTGCCGAGCATCGCGAAGCGGTACTCGAACGACGGCCGGGCCAGCTCCACCAGATACGCCACCACGTTCAGCCCGACCAGTGCATAGGTCACCAGCGGCACCGCGGCGATCCGCCCCCCGAACACGGTCCGCGCCTGCCGGACCGAACGGGCGCCCTCCTTCACACAGTCGACGCACTGATGGCCGACGGAGGCGTCCCGCATGCAGGACGGGCAGATGAAGCGGTCGCAGCGGGTGCAGCGGACATACGACTCCACCTGCGGATGGCGGAAACAGGTGGTCACGGCGGACTCGGCGGCCACGGGCCGGCTCCTCGAAAAGGGAAGTACGACAAGGAAAGGGGAGGCGCGGGGGGAAGCACAGCGAGCCGGTGGGGCGGCAGCGAACAAAATAGCGAACCTGTGGGGCGGCCGGGACGCCCGGTGCGCGTGATCACGTAGGCTCGGCCCCTCGGAACAGCCGGAGGGGGCGGGCCATGGCCGCGATCAGTCTGCGCAAGGTGGAGGAGACCGCGCCCGCGCTCGTCGGCGCCTATCGCTCGGCCGGGGTCAGCCTGCGCAAACACGGCCTGGACGGACTGCGGGCCGCCGTCTACCTCGTCCTCGACCACTCCGGCTCCATGCGGCCCTACTACCAGGATGGCAGCGTCCAGGCGCTCGCCGACCGGGTGCTGGGGCTGTCCGCGCACCTGGACGACGACGGCCGGGTGCCAGTGGTGTTCTTCTCCACCGACATCGACGCCGTCACCGACATCCCCCTCGCCGGTCACGAGGGCAGCGTCGAGCGGATCGTCGCCGGGCTCGGCCACATGGGCAAGACCAGCTACCACCTGGCGATGGACGCCGTCATCGACCACTACCTGGACAGCGGCGCCACCGACCCCGCCCTGGTCGTCTTCCAGACCGACGGCGGCCCGATCAACAAGCTCGCCGCGGAACGCTATCTCTGCAAGTCCGCCAAGCTCCCCCTGTTCTGGCAGTTCATCGGCTTCGGCGACCCGCACAGCAAGCAGTTCGACTTCCTGCGGAGACTGGACGAACTCCCGGTGCCCGGCAGGCGGATCGTGGACAACGCCGGTTTCTTCCACGCGGGCGAGGACCCCCGGCGCGTCCCCGACACCGAGCTGTACGACCGTCTCGTCGCCGAGTTCCCCTCCTGGCTGTCGGCCGCGCGCGCCGCGGGCATCGTCCGCTCCTCGTGAACCGGGCCGCTCAGCCGGTCACCTCCCCGAGGGCATCCGCCAGGACCAGCTCCCGGCACTCCTCGGGCGTCCCCCACGCGCCGCGCAGCGCACGGGCCTTGGTGAGCCACAGGGAGAGGTCGTACTCCGCGGTGTAGCCGATCGCGCCGTGCAGATGCAGCGCGGCCCGCGCGGTGGTGTACGCCGCCTCGCACGCCCTGAGCTTGGCCGCGGCCACATCCGCCGGGCGCATCGATATCGCCGCGCCGAGCACGAGAGGCCGGGCGAACTCCAGGGCCGTCTTCGCGTCGGCCAGCCGGTGCTTGACCGCCTGGAAGGACCCGACGGGCACCCCGAACTGGATGCGCTGCCCGACATGGCGCACCGTGCGGTCGAGCAGGGCGAGACCCACCCCGAGGGCCTGGGCGGCGACGGCCAGCCGGGCCCAGCGGAGAGCCCGCTCGTACGGGGGAGCGGTGAGCAGCGGCGCGCCGTCCGGCGTGAGCGGGGTCAGCCGGCGGGCGGGATCGAGGGACGCGCGCACCGGGCCCGGGGTCGCCAGGCACAGCCCGTCGGGGGTGAGCGCGAGCCGGAGCGCGGCCGCGTCCCCGTCCAGGGCGAGGCCCCCGGGCGGTGCCACGGTGGCCGCCTCCTCGCCCGCCGCGAGCCCTGGCAGAAAGCGCCCGGCGTGCGGCGGCGCGTCCAGGAGCACGGCCGCCGCGACCGTCTCCACCAGCGGCCCGGGCACCGCGTGCCGCCCCAACTCCACGAACGCGAGGGCCAGTTCCACCGGATGCCGCCCCGCCCCGCCGTACTCCTCCGGCACCGCGAGCCCGAACACCCCCGCCGCTCCGAGCCGCGCCCACAGTGCCCGCCCGCGCGCATGCTCGCCGCGGCTCCACTCCCGGACCACCGCCGGGGTGTCCGCCGCCGTCAGCAGGGCGCCCAGCGAGTCGGTGAAGGCCCGCTGTTCGGCATCGGGCAGGAAGCGCATCAGCGGCGTCCCTTCGGCAGGCCGAGCAGCCGCTCGGCGATGATGTCGCGCTGGATCTCGTTGGTGCCCGCGTAGACCGGTCCGGCCAGCGCGAAGACGTACCCCTGCGACCAGACGCCGTCGGCCGCCTCGCCCTCCGGGCCCAGCAGATCGAGCGCCGTCTCGTGCAGTGCGAGGTCCAGCTCGGACCAGAACACCTTGTTCATGCTGGTCTCCGGACCGAGCCGGTCGCCGGCCAGGAACCGGGAGGCGGCCGCGTAGGTGAACAGCCGGTAGGCGCGGGCGCCGATCACCGCGTCCGCCACCCGCTCCCGCGCGTGCTCCGGGCAGCCGCGCGCCCGCCACAGCCCGACCAGCCGGTGCGCCGCCGCGAGGAAGCGGCCCGGTGAACGCAGCGTCAGCCCCCGCTCATTGCCCGCCGCCGACATCGCGATCCGCCAGCCCTGCCCCGGCTCGCCGATCACGTCCTCGTCCGGCACGAACACCTCGTCCAGGAACAGCTCCGCGAACGCGGGCCTGCCGTCCAGCCGGCCGATCGGACGCACCGTCACCCCGGGGGCCCGCAGGTCGAACATCAGATAGGTGAGCCCCTGATGCGGCCGCGCGGCCCCCGGATCGCTGCGGAACAGTCCGAAGGCCCGGTCGGCGAAGGCCGCCCGCGAGGACCAGGTCTTCTGCCCGCTGAGCAGCCAGCCGCCGTCCGCGCGCACCGCCCGGGAGGTGAGCGAGGCCAGATCGGAACCCGCCTCCGGCTCCGACCACGCCTGCGCCCACACCACCTCGCCCGAGGCCATCGGCGGCAGCACCCGCGCGCACTGCTCCCGCGTCCCGTGCTCCAGCAGGGTCGGCGCCAGCAGATCGACCCCGTTCTGCCCGACCCGGCCCGGCGCGCCCGCCGCCCAGTACTCCTCCTCGAACAGCAGCCACCCCAGCAGCCCCGCGTCCCGCCCGCCGTACCGCCGCGGCCAGGACACCACCGACCAGCGGTCCGCGGCCAGTTCGGCCTCCCAGGCGCGATGGGCGGCGAACCCGGCCGCCGTCTCCAGCGAGGGCAGCGGCACCCGCGGCACATGCGCCGCCAGCCAGGCGCGGGCCTCGGCGCGGAACTCCTCGTCGGCCGGGGAGAAGGTCAGGTCCATGGCCGCCGTCACCATCCTTCCCTAACAAGTGTTTGGTAGGTTAGCTTGGCCCTATGACAGGCGTCGAGAGCCCGGCCTACGTCCCCGGGCACGGACTGCTCAAGGGCCGCACCGCCGTCGTCACCGCGGCGGCCGGCACCGGCATCGGCGGGGCCACCGCGCGCCGCTTCCTGGAAGAGGGCGCCCGCGTCCTGCTCAGCGACGCACATCCCCGCCGCCTCAAGGAGCACGAGGCCGAACTGGCCCGGCGGTTCCCGGGCGCGGTGACCGCCCTGCCCTGCGACGTCACCGACGAGCGGCAGGTCCAGGCCCTGTTCGAGACGGCCGCCACCGAGCACGGCCGACTGGACATCGTCGTCAACAACGCGGGACTCGGCGGCACTTCGCCCCTCGTCGACATGACCGACGACCAGTGGACCCGCGTCCTGGACGTCACCCTGAACGGCACCTTCCGCTGCACCCGCGCCGCCCTGCGCGCGCTGCGGACCACCGGCGGCGGAGTGATCGTCAACAACGCCTCCGTCATCGGCTGGCGCGCCCAGGCAGGTCAGGCCCACTACGCCGCAGCCAAGGCCGGGGTGATGGCCCTGACCCGCTGCGCCGCCATCGAGGCCGCCCCCTACGGGGCGCGGGTCAACGCCGTCGCGCCCAGCCTCGCCCACCACCCCCACCTGGCGAAGGTCACCACCCCCGAACTCCTGGCGGACCTGGCCGGACGCGAGGCCTTCAAACGCGCCGCCGAGCCCTGGGAGGTGGCCAATGTGATCGTGTTCCTCGCCTCCGGCTACTCCTCGTACATGACCGGCGAGACCGTCGCCGTCAGCAGCCAGCGCGCCTAGGACCGAAGGGGGAGCGTCCAGAATGGGTGCGTGCCGACCAAGAAGAAGCCCCAGGTGACCGCCGCCGCGGTCCGGCGCGGCGAACTCCTCAACACCGCCGCCGAAGTGTTCGCCGAACACGGCTACAACGCCACCACCGTCCGCCGCATCGCCGACCACGCCGGCATGCTCGCGGGCAGCCTCTACTACCACTTCGACTCCAAGGAGTCGATGCTCGAAGAGATCCTGCGCACCTTCCTCGACGAGCTGTGGGGCGGCTACGACACCGTCCTCGCCGCCGAACTCGGGCCCCGCGAGACGCTGGAGGCCCTCGTCACCGAGTCCTTCCGGGAGATCGACCGGCACCGCGCCGCCGTCGCCATCTACCAGAAGGAGAGCCGGCAACTCGTCGCCCAGGACCGGTTCGCCTTCCTCGCCGAGTCCCAGCGCCGGTTCGAACGGGCCTGGCTCTCCACCCTGGAACGCGGGGTCGCCGAACACGTCTTCCGCTCCGACCTGGACGTCCGGCTCACCTACCGGTTCGTCCGCGACACCGTATGGGTCGCCGCCTCCTGGTACCGGCCCGGCGGACAGCACAGCCCCGAGGAGATCGCCCGCCAGTACCTGTCGATGGTGCTGGACGGCATCGCCGTACGCGCGACACAGCACGAAGAGCACAGCGAGAAGAACAAACACAGCGGATAACACCCCTTTCCTGGTGAGGGAGTCGAGTCGCATGGCCGAGGCCTACATCGTCGAAGCGGTCCGCACGCCCGTCGGGCGGCGCGGGGGAGGACTCAGCGGCGTCCACCCGGCCGATCTGGGCGCCCATGTCCTTCGAGCCCTCGTGGAGCGGGCCGGTATCGACCCGGCCGCCGTCGAGGACGTCGTGTTCGGTTGTCTGGACGCGGTGGGTCCCCAGGCCGGGGACATCGCCCGCACCAGCTGGCTGGCCGCCGGACTGCCCGAGGAGGTGCCGGGCGTGACCGTGGACCGGCAGTGCGGCTCCTCGCAGCAGGCCGTGCACTTCGCCGCGCAGGCCGTGCTCTCCGGCACCCAGGACCTGGTGGTCGCGGGCGGTGTGCAGAACATGTCCCAGATCCCCATCGCCTTCGCCTCCCGCCAAGCGGCCGACCCGCTCGGTCTGACCGAGGGCCCCTTCCTCGGCAGCACCGGCTGGCGCGCCCGCTACGGCAACCGGCCCGTCAACCAGTTCGCCGGCGCCGAGGCCATCGCCGCCCAGTGGCGCATCGGCCGCGCCGAGCAGGAGGAGTTCGCCCTGCGCTCGCACCGCCGGGCGGTGTGGGCCATCGACACCGGCCGCTTCGCCCGCGAGACCGTCCCCTACGGCCCGGTCGCCGTGGACGAGGGCCCCCGCCGCGACACCTCCCTGGAGAAGATGGCCGCCCTGAAGCCGGTCCTCGACGGCGGCACCATCAGCGCCGCCTGCTCCTCCCAGACCTCCGACGGTGCCGCCGCCCTCCTCCTCGCCTCGGAACGCGCGGTCCGCGACCACGGACTGCGTCCCCGCGCCCGCGTCCACCACCTCTCCGCGCGCGGCGAGGACCCCATCCGCATGCTCTCCGCCCCCATCCCGGCCACCGCGCACGCCCTGAAGAAGACCGGCCTGACCATCGACGCCGTCGACCTCGTGGAGATCAACGAGGCCTTCGCCCCGGTCGTCCTCGCCTGGCTGAAGGAGACCGGCGCCGACCCCGAGAGGGTCAATGTCAACGGCGGCGCGATCGCCCTCGGCCACCCCCTCGGCGCGACCGGCGCCCGCCTGATGACCACCCTGCTCCACGAACTGGAACGCACCGGCGGCCGCTACGGCCTCCAGACCATGTGCGAGGGCGGCGGCCAGGCCAACGTGACCATCATCGAACGCCTCTGATCGGGTCACGGCCCCGGGCGTTCACAGGGCTCGTCCACGCCCGTTGACCGACCGCCTCCGGCCGACCGCCTCCGGCCGACCGCCTTCGGCCAAGCGCCTTCGGCCAAGCGCCTTCGGCCGACCGCCTTCGGCCAGCCGCCTCCGGCCGACCGCCTCCGGCCAGTCGCCTCCGGCCTTCCGGCCCGGGTCTCCAGCCGTCTTCGGGGGTCTTCGCCAGGGGCTGTCGGACTTCCGGCTTCAGGGCCTGGCGCCGACTGGGCTCGCCGCCGATTGGGCCCGCTACAACTGGGCTCGCTGGCAACGGGGCCTGGCGCCGACCGGGCCCGCCGTCGTCCGGGGGCGTCCGCTGTCCGGGCCCGCCAGTTGTCGGGGCTCGCCGTCCGGGTCCGCTGCCCGAGTCCGTTCGTCGTCCAGGTCCGCTGCCCAAGTCCTTCCGTCGTCCGGGGCTGTCCGCCCGAGTTGGCCCGCAGTTTGGGATCGCCGCCCGGGTCCCTCCTTCCGTCGTCCGAGGCGGCCGTTCGATTCCGTTCGCCGCCCGAGTCCGCCCGCCGTCCGGAGCCCCGTCCGAGTCACCCGCGGGTCAGTCGGCCCCCGGCCCCGGGGGCTCGTGGGCCCGGCGGCCCCGGACCCGTCAGTCCCGTGTGCCTTCCGCCAGGCCGGCCAGCGCCGTCATCACCTCCTCCGCCTCCTTCACCATCCGTTCCACCAGTTCCGCGCACGAGGGCAGGTCCTCGATCACTCCGGTGACCTGTCCGGCCGCCATCACTCCCAGGTCCGTACGGCCGTCCACCATCGCCGACTTGAGCAGCATCGGTGTGTTCGCCGCGAGCAGGAGCCGGCTCCAGGACAGCTCCTTTCCGTGCCGCAGGGCGAGGCCGTCCCGGGCCAGCTGCCGCCAGGTCAGTCCCGACAGCCGCCGGAAGCCGGCCGCCCGCCGCAGCGCGTGCCCGAGGGTCCGTATGCGGCCCGAACGCTCCAGCGCCGTCACCACGTCCGTGCGCAGCATGCGGTGCGGCAGACCGTCCACCGCGCGGGTCACGGTGACGTCCCGGACCGTGGCCGCCAGATATCTGGCCTTCACCGGATCCGGCACCGTGGAGTCCGAGGTGAGCAGGAAGCGGGTGCCCATCGCCACCCCCGCCGCCCCGTACGCCAGCGCCGCCACCAGGCCCCGCCCGTCGAAGAACCCGCCCGCCGCCACCACCGGTATCCGCAC
>NZ_MUNF01000427.1 GCF_002154555.1 Streptomyces murinus | reverse complement strand
GCCCGCCGCCTTGCGCTGGAACCCGGGGGGGGTCAGCCCGCCTTGCGCTGGAAGGGGTGCAGCAGGTCCGACAGATGCCAGTGGTGCGGCGTCCCGGCCGCGGGCCCCGCGCCCTCACCGGCGACCGGCACCTGCGGCACCTCCACCGGCCCGGCGAGCGGCGCGCCGCGCCGGGCGCCCGTGCCCCGTACCGACGACACCTGTCCGGCGCGCATAATCCGCAGCACATGGCCATCGCAGTTCTGGCAGCTGGGGCTGCGCAGCGGCGACGGCACGACGTGCCCGTCGGCCACGTACCGCACGTACTGCTGCCCGTCGGCGTCCGTGTGGTGCTCTATCTCGTACGACTGCTCCCAGCCGTGCCCGCAGCGCATGCAGGCGAATGAATACGACTCGTGAACAACGGCTGTGGCCGTACCGCGGAGGCCGGTCTGCCCTGCGATCTCACTCATGCCAGCTCCTCGTTTCCGCTGGACGAGCACCCCTGATCGGGGTCCCTTCGACCAGTGGACGCCTTCGCCGACGCGAATGCACCGGGGCTGTCGAGTGTTGGAGGCGATTTGAGTCTTCCTTGCCGAAAAGCCCCCGCGGACCGCCTGTGCGCTTTGCCAATGGCGACAGCCTTTTGCCGCCCATTGGCCGATTCGCTCATCCGAGAAGATCCCTGCTCAGAGGGCAGTTTTTACTCAAGCCCCGCGTCCGGGCAGACTCCTCACTGATCGGCTCGCTTCGCTGCCACAACGGCGTCGAACACGACCCTCTTCGGCAACCCGGCCGCCACCGCCACCGCCGCGATCGCCTCCTTGCGCCGCTCCCCGGCCTCCTCGCGCACCCGCACCCGGCGCACCAGCTCCGCCGCGTCCAGCTCCTCCGGGCCGGTCTCGGGCGCGCCCTCGACCACGACCGTGATCTCACCGCGCACCCCCTCCGCGGCCCAGCTCGCCAGCTCGGCCAGCGGACCCCGGCGCACCTCCTCGTACGTCTTCGTCAGCTCCCGGCAGACCGCGGCCCGCCGCTCGGCGCCGAAGACCTCGGCCATCGCGGCGAGGGTGTCGTCGAGGCGGTGCGGGGCCTCGAAGTAGACCAGCGTGCGCCGCTCGCCCTCGACCTCGCGCAGCCGGGAGAGCCGTTCGCCCGCCTTGCGCGGCAGGAAGCCCTCGAAGCAGAACCGGTCCACGGGCAGCCCGGACAGGGCGAGCGCGGTGAGCACGGCGGACGGCCCCGGTACGGCGGTGACCCGGATGTCCTGCTCGACGGCCGCCGCGACCAGCCGGTACCCGGGGTCGGACACCGACGGCATGCCCGCGTCCGTGACGAGCAGCACCCGCGCCCCGCCGGTCAGCTCCTCGACCAGTTCGGGGGTGCGCGCCGACTCGTTGCCCTCGAAGTACGACAGCACCCGGCCGCCCGGTGTGACGCCGAGCGCCTGGGTGAGCCGGCGCAGCCGCCGGGTGTCCTCGGCGGCGATGACGTCCGCGGTCTCCAGCTCCTTCACCAGCCGGGGCGGCGCGTCCGCGATGTCGCCGATGGGGGTACCTGCGAGGACAAGGGTTCCAGTCACGCCCCCATCCTCGCAGGGGTCCGCGAGCCGGAGGAAAACGACCGCTTCGCGGCCCGCGCCGCGCATGCACGGGACTCGCACAGCACCGTTCCCTACGATGGCGCGGTGACCAGTACCGCGTCCTCCATGGATCTGAGGCAGGGCCAGGCGCCGCACGACCGGCGGCCGCCGTGGCAGCAGCGGCTGCGCCGGTTCGGGTACGCGCCGGCGAAGGACACGCCCGAGGGCGACGTCCGGGACCGGCTGGTGCCGCCGTACCCGCAGCCCGGTCCCCGGCTGTGGCGGGCGCTCGGCGCCCCGCCCGTGCTGGCCGACCGGATCAACCGCTGGTCGGGCTGGGCGGGGCCGCTGCTGGTGACGCTGGTCGCGGGCCTGCTGCGGTTCTGGAACCTGGGCAGCCCGCGGGCGGTGATATTCGACGAGACGTACTACGCCAAGGACGCGTGGGCGCTGGTCCACCGCGGCTTCGAGGTCAACTGGGACAAGAACGCCAACGACCTGGTCCTCCAGACGCACGGGCATCTCGCGATCCCGGCGGACGCGGCGTACGTGGTGCATCCGCCGGTCGGGAAGTACGTGATCGGGCTCGGCGAGCTGATGTTCGGGTTCAACCCGTTCGGCTGGCGGTTCATGACCGCGCTGCTGGGCACGCTGAGCGTGCTGATGATCTGCCGGATCGGGCGCCGGATGTTCCGCTCGACGTTCCTGGGCTGTCTGGCGGGCGCCCTGCTCGCGGTGGACGGGCTGCACTTCGTGATGAGCCGCACCTCGCTGCTCGACGGTGTGCTGATGTTCTTCGTGGTGGCCGCGTTCGGCTGTCTGCTCATCGACCGGGACCGGTCACGGGCGAGACTGGCCGCCGCGCTGCCCGTCGGACCGGACGGCCTGGTCCGCCCGAACGCGCAGGTCGCGGACTCCGTGCGGCTCGGCTGGCGCCCCTGGCGCTGGGCGGCCGGGCTGATGCTGGGCCTGGCCATCGGCACCAAGTGGA
The DNA here is from genome assembly GCF_002154555.1 of Streptomyces murinus. Classification (GTDB taxonomy): domain Bacteria; phylum Actinomycetota; class Actinomycetes; order Streptomycetales; family Streptomycetaceae; genus Streptomyces; species Streptomyces murinus. The sequence goes on along the minus strand of NZ_MUNF01000427.1, from coordinate 9,032 downwards.
ACGGCCTGTACATCCTGGTCGCGTTCTGTGTGATGGCGGTGCTGTGGGACGTCGGCGCGCGCAGGGTGGCCGGCGCCCGCTACCCGCGTCTGGCGGTCCTGAAGCACGACCTCGGCATCACCTTCCTGGCGACGGTCCCGGTGTCCGTCGCCGTCTACCTGCTGTCCTGGCTGGGCTGGATCCTCTCCCCCACCAACGGCACGGGCGGTTACTTCCGCAACTGGGCGCTCACCGACGGCCGGGGCGGCGCCTGGTCCTTCCTGCCGGACTGGCTGCGCAGCCTGTGGCACTACGAGCACGAGGTGTACGAGTTCCATCTGCACCTGGACTCCCCGCACACCTACCAGTCCAACCCGTGGAGCTGGCTGGTGCTGGGCCGCCCGGTGTCGTACTTCTACGAGTCCCCCTCGCCCGGCACCGACGGCTGCCCGGCGGACGCGGGCCAGAAGTGCGCCCGCGAGGTGCTGGCCCTCGGCACCCCGCTGCTGTGGTGGGCGGCCTGCTTCGCGATCGTGTACATCCTGTGGCGCTGGGCGTTCCGCCGCGACTGGCGGGCCGGTGCCATCGCCTGCGCGATCACGGCCGGCTATCTGCCCTGGTTCCTGTACCAGGAGCGGACGATCTTCTTCTTCTACGCGGTCGTCTTCGTGCCGTTCCTGTGCCTGGCCGTGGCCATGATGATCGGCGCGATCATCGGCCCCCCGGGCTCCAGCGACACCCGCCGCGTGGTCGGCGCCACCTCGGCCGGCGTCCTGGTCCTGCTGATCGCCTGGAACTTCATCTACTTCTGGCCCCTGTTCACCGGCACGGCGATCCCGATCGACAGCTGGCGGGCGCGGATGTGGCTGGACACCTGGGTCTAGCTGGGCAGACCCAAAAACAGGCGATGAACACCTCTTGAGGAGCGAGGCCCTGCACTTCGCTCCTCAACTGCTGACGCCGGACGGGACCTTCCGGAAGCTACCGGCACCGAAGCCTTGCCCATTGGGCACGTAGTTCTCTTTGGTGACAGCTTCCTCCCAGCGCCACAGACGCCCTTCGTGCCCAACGTACCTGACCAGCGCTTTTCCCCTGTTCCCTGACGAAATGTCACGGTCGGCGCTACACTGTGTACATGTGATGCGCACCATACGTGAAGCCGGGGGGTGTAGGGGCGTTGGGGAATGACACCTGGCCGATTCTGGCCACCGTCGTTTCGGCTATCGGACTGGCCACTGCCGTCAGCCGTCTGCTGAGTTCGGGAGCGAAAGAGGCGTTACGCCTGATCAGCCTTCTCTCGGGGACTCTGCGTATGGAGCCGGAGAGTCGCAGGGAGTCCGTCGCCGGGCGGCTGTCCGGGGCGGACGCGGAAGCCTTCCTCCGGAATTACGTGAAGGCCGCCGAGGCCGAGGAGACGGACCGGATCCTCAGAACGTCCAAGGTCGAGGTGAGAGGTGACTGAGGGCCCAGCCGCGTCCGGGGGAGGCAGTGCGCCCGAGTTACCTCGACAGAAAACCGACACGCAGACGGCGCCGAGGAAGGCGTCCACACCGAGAACCAGGAAGAGGACCAAACAGGTCGCTGCCGCCGGTGGTGGTTTCGGTGGGACCATGCTGCTCTCTCTCGCGCATTCGGTCCCCCAGAACACCATCTGGCCGGCGATCCTGACCTGGTCCTCTCCTGGTTTCGCCGCGCTTTCGGGCGCCTTGCTCCCGATGATGAAGGAGCAGGGCGCGAGGTGGGGCGTGAATTTCAAGGTGTGGCGCTCGGCGCACGTCCTGAAGAAACTTCTCGCCAGGGACGATCTGACCCCCGAGCGGAGGACGGAACTCGAATCCTTCCTGGACGAGGTGAACAAGCACCGCGCCCATGACGAGATAACCCGCATCCGGGAAGCCTTCGCCCGGGACTAGCACCCACACCCGGCCGCTTATGATCATGGGCATGTCCGAACTGCGTGAGCGTGCCGTACGCAATCAACTGGCGGCCGGGGAACAGCTCTTGGCGTACGCCTCCGTCGTGCCCGCGGCCGGGGCCAAGGGGGTCAGTGTGAACCTCGGCGGTGTGCTCGCCAACGATCTGATGAGCCAGGTCGGCGCGCAGGGCGGGATGGCGGGCGGCATCGCGTCACAGTGTCCGCAGACGTCCGGAGCGCTGCTGCTGCGCGTCACCGACCAGCGGGTCGGACTGGTGAAGCCGTTGGACGGCACGCCGGTGTGGGAGGTGCCCAGGGCGTGGGTGGCACGGGTCGAACGGCGGCCCCGGCTCCAGCTGATGGCGCGTTTCCGGGTGCACTACGCCGACGGTTCCTGGCTCGCCTTTCTCACCATGCGCCGCCGAAACATCGAGCAGTTCCGCGCTCTCCTGGGCTGAGTTTCCGGTCCGATTGTCGCAACCGTGCTACGGAATGACCGGGGACGTCACCCACCCCGCTCAGGACTTTAGGGTGAGTGCCGTCGTTGGGGAGTCGAGGGGCGGGGGACCCTGGAAAGCGCGGAGGAACAGAGGCTGTGGGGAAGAGAAGACGGGCCGCCGAACGGCGCACGGCGCCGCCCGGCGTGATAGGCGGAGTCATCGCCCTGGTCGCCTGCGGCGCCGGACTCACCGCCTACGCGCTGTACGACGGCGGTTCGGCGGCCGGCGAGACGAGCGCCACCGCGCACCACAAGCAGGTCAAGACAGGCCCCCTCAGCGCGGCCGAGGTGCACACCGCCGCCACCGCCTTCCTCACCTCCTGGCAGCAGGGCCGAATCGCCGACGCTGCGGCCGCCACCGACAACGCCTCGGCCGCCACCGCCCTGCTCACCGGCTACGGTAAGGACGCCCACCTCACGGGCGTCACCCTCACCCCGGGCACCGCCAAGGGCGCCGAGGTGCCCTTCTCCGTCAAGGCGACGCTGGCGTACAAGGGCGTCTCCAGGCCGCTGGCGTACGGCAGTTCGCTCACCGTCGTACGGCGGGCGAGCGACGGCAAGCCGCTGGTCGACTGGCACTCCTCCGTCGTCCAGCCGGATCTGCGGGACGGCGACACGCTGGTCACCGGCCACGCCGGCACCCCGCCCGTCAAGGCACTGGACCGCGACGGCGGCGAGCTGACGGCCGCCAAGTACCCCTCGCTGGCCACCGTGTTGGACGGGCTGCGCGAGAAGTACGGCAAGAAGGCGGGCGGCACGGCGGGCGTGGAGCTGCGTGTGGTGCGCGGCAAGGCGTCGCAGAAGGCGAAGCTGTCCGACAAGACGCTGGTGACGCTGAGCCAGGGCACCCCGGGCACCGTGAAGACGACCCTGAGCCCGGCCCTCCAGGCGGAGGCCGAGGCACAGGTCGGCAAGCGGAAGCACGCCTCCGTGGTCGTCCTGCGGCCCTCCACCGGCGAGATCCTCGCGGTCGCCAACAGCGAGCACGGCTTCAACGTCGGCTTCCAGGGCTCGCTGGCGCCGGGCTCCACGATGAAGATCGTGACCTCGACCATGCTGTTCGAGAAAAAGCTCATCACCCCGGACGCCTCGCACCCCTGCCCCAAGACGTACAAGCTCGCGGGCTGGACGTTCCACAACGACGACGACTCCGAGATCAAGAAGGGCACCTTCAAGACCGCCTTCGGCGCCTCCTGCAACAACGCCTTCATCAACTTCGCGCCCAAGCTCTCCAACAGCGATCTGACCGAGGAGGCCCAGCAGGTCTACGGCCTCGGCATGGACAACTGGGCCATCGGCGTGCCCACCTTCGACGGCTCCGTCCCGGTGCAGAGCGGCGCGCAGATGGGCGCCTCGCTGATCGGGCAGGGCGGGGTGCGCATGAACCCGCTGAACATGGCCTCCGTCGCGGCCACCGTGCAGTCGGGCCGCTTCCGCCAGCCGTACCTGGTCTCCCCCGACGTGGACCACCGCACCCTGGCGACGGCCGCGCGCACCATGTCCGCCAAGACGCGGTCCCAGCTCAAGGAGGTCATGAAGTTCACGGCCGACTACGGCACGGCCGCCAAGGCGATGGCCGGCCTCGGCCCGGACTACGGCGCGAAGACCGGCTCGGCCGAGGTCGACGGGCAGAAGAAGCCGAACGGCTGGTTCACCGCCTACCGGGGCGACCTGGTGGCCGCGGGCGTGGTGCAGGCCGGTGGGCACGGCGGTGACACGGCGGGCCCGATCGTGGCGGACCTGCTCAAGAAGGGTGGCTGACCGGACCGGTCAGTTGTGCACGGGCACGGCCGTGTAGGTCCGGCGCAGAAAGCGGATCAGCGCCTTGGAGTCGAACTGGAGCACATCGACCCCTTGGTCGGAGTGGAACTCCACGACCGCCTGGACCCGGCCGCACGGCCACACCCGTACGGAGCCGCTCTCGGCCGGTGCCCGCAGCCCGCGCTCCAGCAGGGAGCGGGAGAAGGTCCACTCATGGGCGCCCGGGAGATCGATCCGGACCGAGCGCGGGTCGTCCTCGGGGTCGTACCGCAGCCGTACCGGGACGGCTCCCGGGTCCTCGTCATCCGTGACGACATGGGCGCGCGCGTACTGCTCGATCACAGACATGGGAACGCCCTTTCACCCTGAGTGACCCCTGCGAAAGCCACTTCATCCGCTTTCAACCGTTTCCTCTCCAATGTCGCACATTTCGCCCGAGCCGCCCCCGGAGCAGGAGGCGAGTACCCAGTACTTGCAAAGGGTTCGCAACAAGCGTCTAAAATCAAACGGTGCATGTACCTGACGGATTCATCGACGCCCCCACCTCCGCCGTCACCGGAGTGATCGCCGCCGGCGCCCTCGCGGTGAGCCTGCGCGGTGCCCGACGGGAACTGGACGAGAAGACCGCACCGCTGGCCGGTCTCGTGGCCGCCTTCATCTTCGCCGTGCAGATGCTGAACTTCCCCGTGGCGGCCGGCACCAGCGGCCATCTGCTGGGCGGGGCGCTGGCCGCGATACTCGTCGGTCCGTACACCGGTGTGCTCTGTGTGTCCGTGGTGCTGCTGATGCAGGGCGTGCTGTTCGCGGACGGCGGGCTGACCGCGCTCGGCGTCAACATCACGGACATGGCGCTGGTCACCACCGTGGTGTCGTACGCCGTCTTCCGCGGCCTGCTCGCCGTGCTGCCCCGGGGGCGCCGCTCGGTGACCGCGGCCTCCTTCGTCGCCGCGCTCGTCTCCGTGCCGGCCGCGGCCTGCGCCTTCACCCTGATCTACGCGGTCGGCGGCACCACCGACGTCTCGATCGGCAAGGTCGCGACCGCCATGATCGGCGTCCATGTGCTGATCGGCATCGGTGAGGCGGTCATCACCGCGCTGACGGTCGGCGCCGTGATCGCCGTACGCCCGGACCTGGTGCACGGCGCGCGCGGGCTGCGGCAGCGGCTCCGGCTGCGGGTGGACGGCGAGCTGGTCGACGCGCCCGCCGTGCCCGTCTCCCCCGCGGCGGCGCCCACCTCGCGGCGCAAGGTGTGGGTGACCGGTCTCGTCGCCTCCCTCGTGCTCGCCGGATTCGTCAGCTTCTACGCCTCCGCGAGCCCCGACGGCCTGGAGAAGGTCGCGCACGACAAGGGGATCGACACCCGGGCGAAGGAGCACGCCTCGGCCGGTTCCCCGCTCGCCGACTACGGCGTCAAGGACGTCTCCGACGCGCGCCTGTCCGGCGGGCTCGCGGGCGTGATCGGGGTCGGGGTCACGGTGGTCGCGGGCAGCGCGGTGTTCTGGGCGGTGCGCAGGCGCCGCGGTACCGATGTCTCGCCCGTGAGCCACGGTCTCTGACATGGGTGCGGGCCACGCCCATCGCCTCTACCGGCACGCGGACTCGCCCGTGCACGCGCTCCCGCCGCACACCAAGCTCGCGGCCGCCTTCCTCTTCGTGCTGGTCGTCGTCTCGACCCCGCGCGAGGCGATCTGGGCGTTCGGGGTGTACGCCGTACTGCTCGCGGCCGTGGCGCGCAGCGCCCGGGTGCCCGCCGGGTTCCTGCTGCGGCGGCTGCTGATCGAGGTGCCCTTCGTGGCGTTCGCGGTGCTGATGCCGTTCGTCGCGGAGGGCGAGCGGGTGCAGGTGCTCGGCCTCTCGCTGAGCGTCAACGGGCTGTGGGGCGCCTGGAACGTGCTCGCCAAGGGCACCCTCGGCGTCGCCGCCTCCGTGCTCCTCGCGGCCACCACCGAGCTGCGCCAACTCCTGCTGGGGCTTGAGCGGCTGAAGCTGCCGCCGCTGCTGGTGCAGATCGCCTCCTTCATGATCCGCTACGGCGATGTGATCACCGACGAGATGCGCCGGATGCGGATCGCCCGCGCCTCCCGCGGCTTCGAGGCACGGGGCGTACGGCACTGGGGGGTGCTCGCCAAGTCCGCCGGCGCGCTGTTCATCCGCTCCTACGAGCGCGGGGAGCGCGTGCATCTGGCCATGGTGAGCCGGGGGTACGCCGGTTCGATGCCGGTCATCGAGGAGGCCACCGCGTCCCCCGCGCAGTGGCGCCGCGCCCTCGCGCTCCCCTGCTCGGCCCTCGTCGTCTGCCTGTTGGGATGGACCCTGTGAATCCGGGATGGACCCTGTGAGTACGAACAGTACGACCGGTACGGCCAGTACGACCGGTACGGCCACCGCCTCGCTGGAGGTCTCCGGCCTCGCCTTCGCCTACCCCGACGGCCATCAGGCCCTGTTCGGCGTCGACTTCACCATCGGGCGCGGCGAGCGGGTCGCGCTGCTCGGTCCCAACGGCGCAGGCAAGACCACCCTGGTGCTGCACCTCAACGGCATCCTCGGCGGCGGCGCCGGTGCGGTCACCGTGGCCGGACTGCCCGTCGGCAAACGGCACATGGCGACGATCCGGCAGAAGGTCGGCATCGTCTTCCAGGACCCGGACGACCAGTTGTTCATGCCGACGGTGCGCGAGGACGTGGCGTTCGGCCCGGCGGCGGCCGGGATCAAGGGGGCCGCCCTGGCGGAGCGCGTACGAGGCGCCCTGGACCGGGTCGGCATGGGGGACTTCGCGGACCGGCCCCCGCATCATCTCTCCTTCGGGCAGCGGCGGCGCGTCGCGGTGGCGACCGTGCTGGCGATGGAGCCGGAGATCCTGGTCCTGGACGAGCCGTCCTCCAACCTCGACCCGGCCTCCCGCCGCGAGCTGGCCGACATCCTGCGCTCGCTTGACGTGACGGTCCTGATGGTCACGCACGACCTGCCGTACGCCCTGGAGCTGTGCCCGCGCTCGCTGATCCTCAGCGACGGCGTGATCGCGGCCGACGGACCGACGGCGGACCTGCTGTCCGACGAGGAGCTGATGCGGGCGCACCGCCTGGAACTGCCGTTCGGCTTCGACCCGCGAGTGGCGGGGCCCCGGGTGACAAAGGTAATGAAAACGGACGTCTGAACTCACCGAGGAATCGCAGGCCCGCACCCGCTGTTGCACCCACTGTCGCAGGCGAGCGGAAGGGAATGCGGGACATGGAGGGCGGGGACGTGGGCGTGAACGGCACGGTGGCCGAGGGCTTCGAGCCGGTCAGGGAGGCGTTCGCAGCGAACTTCGCCCTGCTCGGGGAGCGCGGCGCGGCGGTCGCCGTGTACCGCGACGGACAGCGGGTGGTCGACCTGTGGGCGGGCACCCGGGACGTGGACGGTACGGCCCCCTGGGAGCCCGGCACCGCCCAGATCGTGCGCTCCGCCACCAAGGGCGTCGTCGCCGCCGGGCTTCTGCTGCTGCACCAGCGCGGGGAGCTGGACCTGGACGCGCCGGTCGGCACGTACTGGCCCGAGTACAAGGCGGCGGGCAAGGAGCGGACCCTCGTACGCCATCTGCTCGCGCACCGCGCGGGCGTGCCCGTCCTGGACCGCCCGCTGCCCCCGGCCGAGGCGGCGGACCCGGACCTCGGCGCGGCGGCCGTCGCCGCGCAGGCCCCGGTGTGGGAGCCGGGCACGGACCACGGGTACCACGCGCAGACGTACAGCTGGCTCACCGGGGAACTGGTCCGGCGGGTCACCGGGCGCCCGGTGGGCGAGTGGCTGGCCGACGAGATCGCCGGGCCGGTCGGCGCGGACCTGTGGCTCGGGCTGCCCGAGGCCGAGCAGGGGCGCGTCGGGCGGGTCGGGGACATCGAGGCGCCGCAGTCGGCGGGCGCGCTGAAGCTGCGGCCCAAGCGCTCGGTGTCCGCGGCCTACGCCGACCCGGAGTCGCTCACCCGCCGCGCCTTCGCCGCGATCACCCCGCTCCCGGACGAGAACGACCCCGCGTACCGCGCCGCCGCCCTGCCCGCCTCCAACGGCATCGCGACGGCCGACGGACTGGCCCGCGTCTACGCGTCGCTGATCGGCGAAGTAGACGGCGGGGTACGGCTGTTCACGCCCGAGACGGTGGAGCTGGCCCGTGCGGAGCAGTCGGCGGGACCCGACCGGGTGCTCGTGGTCGCCACCCGCTTCGGCCTCGGCTTCATGCTGCACGGCAGCGCGTCCCCGCTCCTGTCCCCCGGCTCCTTCGGGCACCCGGGCCGCGGCGGCGCGCTCGCGTTCGCCGACCCGGAGTCGGGCGTCGCGTTCGGCTATGTCACCAACGGCTTCCGCAAGAGCGTGACGGCGGACCCGAGGGCGCAGGCGCTGGTACGGGCGCTGAAGGTGGCGCTGAAGGCGTGACCCGGCCGCGCTCGGAACCCGGGTCGCGGCTCGGGACTGAGGGCTGACGGCTGAGGGCTGAGGGCTGAGGGCTCAGACGTGGATCGGGTGCGAAGTGCGGCCCGAATCCGCGTCGATCTCCGTGTGCGCCTTGTTCAGCAGTTCCATGGCGATCTGGTTGAGGGCGCGGGCGCCGGCGATCTCCTCGCCGACCCTGGGCTGGTCGTGGTCGATGTGATGGCGACTGGCGTGTCCGTGCCCCCTCACCTCGCTGCCGTCGGGCAACCGGACCAGGGCCGCCGCGCGCGTGTGCTGACCGTCCTCCTCGAACTCCAGCTCGACATGCCACCCGACAGCGGTGTGCATCATGGTCTGCGTCTGCTGCATGGTCTGCGTCATGTCGGCCACCTCCGGGCAACGCACATTCCGGCTGTCTCCAGGGTGCTCCCGGCCGCGGCGCACGTCATCTCGGCGGCCGGGAGCACCCTGGAG
>NZ_MUNF01000426.1 GCF_002154555.1 Streptomyces murinus | reverse complement strand
CCGTCCCGTTCGGCGGCGGCACCTCCGTCGTCGGCGGACTCGCCCCCGAGCGCGGCGCGTTCGTCGCCCTCGACCTGCGCCGCATGGACGCGCTGCTCGACCTCGACCCCGTCTCGCGCACCGCCGTCCTCCAGCCCGGCCTGCGCGCCCCCGCGGCCGAGGCGCTCCTCGCCGAACAGGGCTTCACTCTCGGCCACTTCCCGCAGTCCTTCGAGTGGGCCAGCATCGGCGGCTTCGCCGCGGCCCGCTCCAGCGGCCAGGCCTCCGCCGGCTACGGCCGCTTCGACGAGATGGTCCTCGGCCTCACCCTCGCCACCCCCGAGGGTACCGTCGAGACCGGCCGCGCCCCCCGCTCCGCCGCGGGCCCCGACCTGCGCCAGCTGATCCTCGGCTCCGAAGGCGCCTTCGGCGTCATCACCTCCGTCACCGTGCGGGTGCGCCCGCTGCCCGAGACGAAGGTCTACGAGGGCTGGCGGTTCGCCTCCTTCGAGGACGGCGCCGCCGCGCTGCGCAGGCTCGCCCAGGACGGACCGCGTCCGACCGTGCTGCGCCTGTCCGACGAGACCGAGACCCTCATCGGGCTCGCCTCGCCCGACAAGATCGGCGCCGGGCTCGGCCAGAGCGATGCCGGCTGCCTGGCCATCACCGGCTACGAGGGCACGCCCGAGGAGACCGCGTACCGGCGCGAGCGGGCCGCCGCCGTCCTCACCGCCTGCGGCGGCACCCCGCTCGGCACCGAGTCCGGCGAGCGCTGGGCGCACGGCCGCTTCTCCGCGCCGTATCTGCGCGACGCCCTCCTCGACGTCGGTGCCTTCGCGGAGACCCTGGAGACCGCCGCCTTCTGGTCCCGCGTCCCCGAGCTGTACGCGGCCGTGCGCACCGCGCTCACCGACACCCTCACCGAGGCGGGCACCCCGCCCCTGGTGATGTGCCACATCTCCCATGTGTACGAGAACGGCGCCTCGCTGTACTTCACCGTCGTCAGCGCCCAGGGCGAGGACCCGGTGGCCCACTGGACGCCCGCCAAGCACGCGGCCAACGAGGCGATCCTCGCCGCCGGTGGCACCATCTCCCACCACCACGGGGTGGGCACCGACCACCGCGACTGGTATGTCAGGGAGACCGGAGAGCTGGCCGTCGAGGCACTGCGCGCCGTCAAGCGCCGCCTGGACCCCGACGGGCTGCTCAACCCCGGCGTCCTGCTGCCCACCGACTGACCCCACCCCACCGCCTGTCCCGGAGGCACTCCCGATGCGCCAGTTCACCGCCGTCGTCAACCCGACCGCGGGCGGCTCCACCGCGGCGGCCACGCTGCTCCAGGTGGCCCGCCTGCTCAGGGAGGCCGGGGCCGGTCTGGAGACCGAGTACAGCCACAGCCTGGCCCACGCCCAGGACATCGCCCGAAAGGCCGGCGAGCAGGGCCGGATCGTGCTCGCCGTCGGCGGCGACGGCATCACCGGCGGCATCGGGGGCGCCCTGAGCGGCACCGGAACCGTGTTCGGCATCGTCCCGGCCGGCCGCGGCAACGACTTCGCCCGCGCCCTCGAACTGCCGGCCGACCCGGCCGCGCTCGCCGGCATCCTGCTGCACGCCGAGCCCCGGCCCGTCGACACCATCGAGGTGGAGTCCGCCGTGCACCGGCGCACCGTGGTCCTCGGCAGTGTCTACGCCGGGGTCGACGCGCTGGCCAACCGGCACGCCAACCAGACCCGACTGCTGCGCGGCGCCGCCGCCTACTACGCGGGCGGCCTGCGCGCGGTGACCACCTGGCGGCCCGCCGACTACCGCGTCACGGTCGACGGCGAGGAGCACACCCACCGCGGCTACACGGTCGTCGCCGCCAACTCGCCCTACTACGGCTCCGGCCGGCAGATCGCCCCCGGCGCCCGGGTCGACGACGGCCTGCTGCACATCGTGATGATCAAGGAGGCGCCCCGCAGGCTCTTCTTCACCCTGATGAACGAACTGAAGACCGGAACCCACATACGCCGCCCCGAGGTACGCGTCCTGCGCGCCAAGGAGCTGCGCATCGAGTCCACCGGCCCCGTCCCCTACGGCGCCGACGGCGAGGTGGAGGCCACCTTGCCGGTGACCGTCCGGGTACGGCCCGGGGATCTGCCGGTGCTGTACCGGCCCGCGGACACCGTCTGACCCGTGTGCGGGGCGGCCCGCCTGGGTAGGCGAGCAGCGACCGGGGGAGCGGCGGACAAGGGGGAGGAAGCGCATGGAGAACGCCGTACAGGCCGTCGTCGTGTACGACGGCCGGTTGCTGCTGGTCCGGGAGGCGGAGCGCTGGGGGCTGCCGTCGGGCACCGGGCAGCCGGCCGAGACGGCGGAGGCCACCGCCGCACGCGTCGTCTATGAACTCACCGGCTATCTGGCCGATGGCTCCGCGGCGCTGGACGGCGGACCGGCCGTGCTGTGCCAACTCCTCAGCGAGGACCCCTCGGACGGCGCCCGGCTCGCCCCCGAGGACATCCGCTGGACGCCGAACGGTGAGACCGCGGGCATCGCGTTGCCCGAGGCCGTGCGCGACTACCTGGAGGGGCACACCCCCGTGTGACCCGGCTCAGGGGTCCCCTTCGAGGAACCGCGGGCCCCGGCTCAGGTGTGCCGTTCGAGGAACCGCCGCCGGTCCACGACCGCCCGGTCGATCTCGCCCTCCGCGACCGCCAGGCCCGCCGCGTCGACGGCCCGCACCGCGAAGGTGAGCCGCCGCGCGCCCGTCCGGGCCGGCGGCCGGGCCGTCACCTCGACCCGGCCGCCGACGGGCGTCGCGCGCAGATGCCGCACCCGTACGGCGGTCCCCACGGTGGTCTCGCCCGGACCGGTGAACGGCGCCGCGGCGCGCACGGTCGCCGCCTCCAGCCAGGCGATCAGCCGGGGCGTGCCGAGCACGGGCACCTCACCGCTGCCCAGCGCCCGCGCGGTGTCGGCATCGGTCACCCGGTGCACATCGGACACCTGGTGGGCGTCGCTCACCTCGTCGCGCATCTCCCCACGTTAAGGCGGCGAGCGGCTCTCCGACCTGCCGAGCCCGCGGGGCCGGGCCATGCTGGAACGGTCCGGCTCCGCCCCGTACGAGGAGGCAGGTCCCCGTGCCCGAGTCGCAGCCCGTCGTCGTCCCGCCCGCCAGGGCCGCCGTGTTCCTCGTCGTCACCATCGACCAGGGCGGCGAGGACACCGTCCGGGACCTGTTGCAGGATGTGTCCGCCCTGCGCCGTTCGGTCGCCTTCCGTGCCCCGCCCGAGGAGCTGAGCTGTGTCGTCGGCATCGGCTCCGCCGCCTGGAGCCGGCTGTTCAGCGGGCCGCGCCCGCGCGATCTGCATCCGTTCAAGGAACTGGACGGCCCGCGCCACCAGGCCCCGGGCACCCCGGGCGACATCCTCTTCCATGTCCGGTGCCGCCGCATGGACCTCTGCTTCGAACTGGCCCGGCTGTTCGCCGAGCGGCTGGAGGGCGCCGCCAGTGTGGTGGACGAGGTGCATGGCTTCAAGTTCTTCGACGAACGCGATCTCCTCGGTTTCGTGGACGGCAGCGAGAACCCCGAGGGCGAGATCGCGGCCGACGCGGTGTTCATCGGCGACGAGGACCCGGGCTTCCGCGGCGGCAGCTATGTGATCGTGCAGAAGTACCTGCACAACATGAAGGGCTGGAACGCCCTGTCCGTCGAGGAGCAGGAGCAGACCATCGGGCGCACCAGGCTCGCCAACATCGAACTCCCCGACGACGTGAAGCCCGCCGACTCCCACGTGGCCCTCAACACCGTCACCGACGAGCACGGGAACGAACGCAAGATCGTGCGCGAGAACATGCCCTTCGGGAACATCGCGCAGGGTGAGTTCGGCACCTACTTCATCGGTTACGCCCGCACACCCGAGGTCACGGAGTCCATGCTGCGCAATATGTTCCTCGGCCGGGACCCCGCCTCGCACGACCGGATCCTCGACTTCTCCGTGCCGGTCACGGGCTGTCTCTTCCATGTGCCGACCGTCGCCTTCCTCGACGATCTCCCCGCCCGGCCTCCGCTTGCGGGCCACTCGGCGCCGGGGTTCAGTGAGAACTGACCCCTTGCGCACCAGGAGTTCTCATGTCGATGTCGTTCGGCGCCCCCTTCGGTTCCCAGGACCCGTTCAGTGAACTGCTGAATCGTTTCTTCGGAATGTCGCCGGCGTCCTCGCCGCCCGCCGTGCAGCGGGTGCCGATCGGGCGGCTGCTGACGGAGTCGTCGCAGCAACTCCTCAATCTGGCCGCGCAGCGGGCCGTCGAGGACGGCACCTCCGACCTGGACACCGAGCATCTGCTGTGGGCCGCCACCAAGGTCGAGCCCTCGCGCAGGCTGCTGCTCCAGGTGGACGTGGACCCCGACACCCTCGCGAACGAGATCGCCAAGGTCCTGCCGCACGAGTCCGGCCAGCCCTCCGCGCAACCCGGGCTCACCCCCGCCGCCAAGCGCACCCTCGGCGCCGCCTACGCCCAGTCCCAGGCGGCCGGGGTGTCGTACATCGGCCCCGAGCACATCCTCGCCGCGCTGCTCGGCGACAGCGACACCGGTGCCGCCCGGCTGCTGCGGGCCGAGGGCATGGACACCCAGAAGCTCTCGGGCCTCGCCGAACAGACCGCCCGCGCCGAGAACGCGCCGGCCGAGCGCAAGCAGCCGGCCACCACCCTGGACGAGTACGGCCGCGATCTGACCGACGAGGCCAAGGCCGGCAAGCTGGACCCGGTGGTGGGACGCGCCGAGGAGATCGAGCAGACCGTGGAGATCCTGTCCCGGCGCTCGAAGAACAACCCGGTGCTGATCGGCGAACCCGGCGTCGGCAAGACCGCCATCGTGGAGGGCCTCGCCCAGCGGATCGTGGCCGGCGAGGTCCCCGACACCCTGAAGGACAAGCGGGTCGTCGCGCTCGACCTGTCGGGCATGGTGGCGGGCGCCCAGTACCGGGGCCAGTTCGAGGAGCGGCTGAAGAAGGTCATCGAGGACGTCCAGGCCGCGAGCGGCAGCATCATCCTCTTCATCGACGAACTGCACACGGTCGTCGGCGCCGGCGCCACCGGCGAGGGCTCCATGGACGCGGGCAACATGCTCAAACCCGCCCTCGCGCGCGGTGAGTTGCACGTGGTCGGCGCCACCACCATCGACGAGTACCGCAAGTACGTCGAGAAGGACGCCGCCCTGGAGCGCCGGTTCCAGCCGGTGATGGTCCCTGAGCCGACCGTCGAGGAGACGGTGCAGATCCTCGAAGGACTGCGGGACGCCTACGAGGCACACCACCAAGTCCGCTTCGACGACGGCGCGTTGGCGGCGGCCGCAGAGATGTCCGACCGGTACATCACCGACCGCTTCCTGCCCGACAAGGCCATCGACGTCATGGACCAGGCGGGCGCCCGGGTACGGCTGCGCAGCGCCAGCCGCTCCACCGAGGTCGTCAGCCGCGAGGACCGCATCGCCAAGCTGCGCCGCGAGCTGGAACAGGCCGTGTCCGCCGAGGACTTCGAGCGGGCCTCCGATCTGAAACGGCAGCTCGCCGAGCTGGAGGCCGAACTCGCCGGCATCGAGGAGCGCCGCGAGGGCGTCGTCTCCGTCACCGCCGCCGACATCGCCGACATCGTCTCCCGGCGCACCGGCATCCCCGTCTCCCAGCTCACCGCCGGCGAGAAGGAGAAACTCCTCAAGCTGGAGGAGGAGATGCACGCCCGCATCGTCGGCCAGGACGAGGCCGTCACCGCGGTCTCCCAGGCCGTACGGCGCAACCGCGCCGGCATGGGCGACCCCAACCGGCCCGTCGGCTCCTTCCTGTTCCTCGGCCCGACCGGTGTCGGCAAGACCGAACTGGCCAAGACACTCGCCGAGTTGCTGTTCGGCGAGGAGGACCGGATGGTCCGCTTCGACATGAGTGAGTTCCAGGAGAAGCACACCGTCGCCCGTCTTGTCGGCGCCCCGCCCGGATACGTCGGCTACGAGGAGGCGGGCCAGCTCACCGAGAAGGTGCGCAGGCAGCCGTACAGCGTCGTGCTGTTCGACGAGGTGGAGAAGGCGCACCCCGATGTCTTCAACACCTTGCTCCAGATCCTGGACGACGGCCGTCTGACCGACTCCCAGGGCCGTACCGTCGACTTCCGGCACTGCGTCATCATCATGACGTCCAACATCGGTGCGCACCGCATCCTCGACCACAAGGGCGATGTGTCCGATCTGAAGGACGAGTTGATGGACGACCTGCGGGGCCGCTTCCTGCCGGAGTTCCTCAACCGCATCGACGACATCATCATCTTCCACGGGCTCACCGAGGACGATCTGTCGCAGATCGTGGACCATCTGCTGGACCAGAGCAAGCACCGGGTGCACGCCCAGGGTATGAAGCTGGAGGTCACCGAGGCGGCGAAGAAACTGCTCATCGCCCATGGCCACCAGCCGGAGTTCGGCGCCCGCCCGCTGCGCCGCACCATCCAGGCTGAGCTGGACAACCGCATCGCCACGCTGCTGCTCGGCGGCGAGGCCGAGCCCGGGGACACGATCGTCGCCGACGTGGTGAAGGACACGCTGCACTGCTCGGTCAGCAAGCCCGAAGTCAGCGAGCCCGAGGGCGGCAATCCCGAGAGCTGACGCGCTCTCCCGGGGTCTTCTACGACGCTCCGCCGATCGACTCCACCACCGCGCTCGCGGGCCCGTCCGGGGTGTCGTACCGCACGCTGTCCCCGGCCCGGCGCCCGAGCAGCGCCCGGCCGAGCGGGCTGTCGTCGGTGACCAGGTTCTGGTCCAGAGCCTCGGCCCCCTCGCCGATGGACAGCGTCTCCACCGAGCCGTCCGCGAACCGCACGGTGACCGTGCTGCCCACGCCTACCACATCGGTGCGCGCGGGCCCGGCCCGGTCCGCTTCGTGCAGCCGCTCGGTGATGTCCGCGATCCGCCGCTCCAGCCGGTCGAGCTGATTTACCCGCTGCAACTCGTCCGCCTGATCGGCCTGGTCGCCCACGTCGGGATTGCCCTTCAGCGTCCCGGCGACCATCTGCCGTTCCTCCCGCAGGTCCGCCAGCTCCTGCTCCAGCGCACCGCGCGCTTCGGCACTGATCGGTTCGGGGCCATCGGTCATCGCTGCTCCAGTCGATGGGGATCGGGACGGATCCGGACGGATCGAAGGGAAACGAAACGGGATAAAAGGGAGTTTTCGCTTCCGCATCGTATGCGCTGGACCGTCGGGGGACCGCGACCCGGCTCGCTAGGGATGGAGCTTTTTCCCCTCGGCGAGCATGGCGACGAACTTCGCGATGCGCGCCGCCCTGGTCTCGGGCCTCTTCGCCTCCTCGATCCGGTGCAGGACGGAGTAGCGGTTGCGGCTGTCCAGGGTGGTGAAGAACGCGGCGGCCGCCGGCTCGGCGTCCAGGGCCGCCCGGAGGTCGTCGGGCACGGTGGCCGCGCGCGGACCGGCGTACGCCGCCGCCCAGCGGCCGTCCGCGCGGGCCCGCTCCACCTCGCGCAGCCCGGCGGGCCGCATCCGGCCCTCCTCGATGAGCCGTACGGCCTTCTCCCGGTTGACCTGGGACCACCTGCTGGCGGACCGCCGCGGGGTGAAGCGCTGGAGCCAGTGCTGTTCGTCCAGCTTCCGCTTCTGGCCGTCGATCCAGCCGAAGCAGAGCGCCGCCTCCAGCGCGCCCCGGTAGTCGACGCCGTCGGGCCCCGCGACGCTCTTGCGGGCGAGCTTCAGCCAGACCCCCGTGGCGTCCGCGTGGTGGTCCTCCAGCCACTTCTCCCACTCCTCAGGGGTGGCGAAGAAGAGCACCGGATCGGTCGCGTCGGATGAGCCGCCAGACATGGTCCTCATGAAATCCCGTCGGCCCGGGGCCGGTCAATCGGGAGGGGACCGGCGTCAGTTCGGGTGCAGCGCCCGGTGCAGTGTGCGGGCCGCCAGCTCGATGGCCGTACGGGCCGCGTGAGTGTCGCGCAGGGCGTTGAGCATGACGAAGTCATGGATGATGCCCTGGAACCGTACGGCGGTCACCGGGACGCCGGCCGCGCGCAGCTTGGTCGCGTACGCCTCGCCCTCGTCACGCAGCACATCCGCCTCACCGGTGATGACCAGCGCGGGCGGCAGACCGCTGAGCTGCTCGGTGGTGGCGCGCAGCGGCGAGGCGGTGATCTGGGCGCGGTCGGTCGCGTCGGTCGTGTACTGGTCCCAGAACCACTGCATGCCGTCGCGGCGCAGGAAGTAGCCGATGGCGAACTGGTGGTACGACGGTGTGTCGAAGTTCGCGTCGGTGACCGGGTAGAACAGCACCTGCTGGACCAGCGCGGGACCGCCGCGCTCCTTGGCCATCAGGGTGAGGGCGGCGGTCATGTTGCCGCCGACCGAGTCCCCGGCCACCGCCGTCCGGGAGCCGTCCAGGTCCTTGGTCGCGCCCTGCTCCGCCACCCACTGGGCGACGGTGTAGTTCTGCTCGATGGCGACGGGGTAGCGGGCCTCGGGGGAGAGGTCGTACTCGGGGAAGACCACCGCGGCCCGCGCCCCGACGGCGAGTTCGCGCACCAGGCGGTCATGGGTGTGGGCATTGCCGAACACCCAGCCGGCGCCGTGCAGATAGAGGATGACCGGGAGGCTGCCCGAGGCTCCCGCGGGTCGCACGATCCGCGCCCGGACGCTGCCCGTGGGCCCGCCCGAGACGGTGATCCACTCCTCGTCGACCGCCGGTTTCTCGATGTCCCCGGACTGCACCTCGTCGACCGCCTTACGGCCCTCCGCGGGCGGCAGGTCGAACAGGAACGGCGGCTTCGCGGTCGCCGCCGCGAACTCGGCCGCCGCGGGCTCCAGTACCGGCTGCGGGGGCGCTACGGCATCGGACATCGGATCTCCTCGAAACATCTCCCGCCCGCCGGACCGGCGGGCGGACGGCCGACGTTCCCACCCTGCACGGTTTCTCCGGGTGTCGCACGCGGAGCGCCAGGGGAGCGTCCCGCCCCGCCCCGGGACCGGGGACACCGGCGCCGGGAAAAGAGGATGATCGGGCGGCGGGGAGCACGAGAAAGCGTGCGCATGGAGTTCCTCTGCCACCACCGCGACCGTTCCGACTCCCTGGCCCTGCGCATGGAGTTGCTGGAGGAGCACTGGTCCTCCATGGACCGGTTCGCCCAGGAGATGATCGCCCGCGGTCCGACGCTCGCGGGGGACGGCGAGACGCCCACCGGCAGCGTGCACATCCTGGACCTGCCGGACGCCGCGACGGCCCGCGCGTTCGCCTTCGACGAGCCCGGCTACCAGGCCGGTGTCTACCGGGACGTGCTGCTGCGACGCTGGCGCGATCTGCTCGGACGGACCATGTGGGACTTCCCCGGCGGGCCCACCGACGGCGACCGCTTCCGGGCGCTCGGCCTCGGCGCGGCCGAGGCCGCCGACCTCACGGTCCCGGCCGGGCGCGGCGACGATCTGATCGCCTACGGCCCCCTGCTCTCCGACGACGCCACCGCCTGGCTCGGCACCGCGGCCCTGCTCCGGGCCCCCGGTCCGGCCGCCGCCCGCGCCCTTTTGACCGAGGACCGGTACGCCGACATCGAGGTCCACCCCTGGCAGTTCGGCGGCCGCTCACAGTGAGATGTCCTGGACGTCGGCCGGGGCAGGTTTCGGCCGGCGGCTCGCCCGCAGCCGGCTGACGAGGAGGGCGGTCACCGCGGCGAGGACGATCAGCGGCATCTGGTTGTACGCGTCGCGGCCGAGCAGCAGTACGGCCAGGACGCAGCTGGTGAGCGGCAGCCCGGTGACGACGGTCGCCGCCGCCGAGATGCCCAGCGCGAACGCGGGGGCGGTCCCGAGCCCCGGCAGGCCCGCGCAGGCCAGCCCGGTCGCCACCCCGAGCAGCACGGCCGGGAAGATCGGGCCGCCGCGCAGACTGCCCAGGCTGATGCCCCAGGCGAGCGCCTTGCACAGGACCAGCGCCACCAGCGCGAGCACCGGCCACCCGTGCGGGTTCTCGGCCAGCTGCCCGAGCGTCGTCTGCCCCGACAGGGCCGCCTCCTCGGGCGAGCGGCCGGTCAGCAGGGCGTACGCCGTCAGACAGACCCCGGCGGCCACCGCGCACACCACGGTGCGCACCGCCGTACCGCGTGCCGAGGTCCAGCGGTGGGTGCGTTCGCCGAGCCCATGGGCCACCGAGACGATCACGGCGATCAGCGCGGCCGCGGGCAGCCCCCACAGGAAGTCGCCCGCGTCCGGGACGGTGTCCGGCGGCACCTTCGGCAGCCCGAGGGCGCCGATCGACAGCCCGGTCCAGTGGCCGAAGCCGGTGAACACGAGCGCGCCCGCCCCGCTCGCGGCCAGGCAGGGCAGCAACAGCATGGCGAGCCGGGGCCCGGCGAGACCGGCGGCCTCCATGACCATGACGGCGGCCACCACCGGGCCGCCCAGGATGGTGGAGATGGCCGCGGTGGAGCCCGCGGTGGCCACGACCGTCGCCGAGGCGGCGTCCGCCGGGTGCCGGCGCAGCACGCGCACCCCGAGCAGGGCGAGGGCCGATCCGACCGCCATCAGCGGCGCCTCGGGGCCGAGGGTCACGCCCAGCGGAAGGGTGAGGACGGCGGCGAGCACCACACCCGGCAGGGCGCGGGGGCCGATGGGATCCCCGCCCAGACCGTGCACCGGGACATGCCCGCCGGCGCCGGGCAGCCGGGTGATGATCGGGGCCAGGATCAGTCCGGCCAGCGCCAGCGTGGGCAGCGGCCACCACCAGGGGGCGGGCCCGAGTCCGAGCGCGTGCGGCAGCTCCTGCCACACCTGGTGCTGGAGCCAGTGCTGGAGGCTGACGAAGAAGAAGCTGGCGAGCGCGATCGGCACACCCAGGGCGAGGGAGAGTGTCAGCAGCCGGAGGTAGCCGCGGCTCAGCAGCGCCCGCGCCGGGTCGTCGGCCGCGGGGGACCGACCGTCATCAGCCGCGGGGGACCGTCCGTCATCGGCTGCGCGCGACCGCCCGTCGTCGGCCGCGGAGGGCTGCCCGACCGTGCCGCTCACGCCCGCTCCACCTCCACCGCCCTCGGCGCCCTCGGACGGCGTTCGGCAACGCACCGGGCGGGCTTCAGTTAACGGCCGCCCGGCCCGCCCCGCATCTCGGCGGGCGCCTGATCAGCCCAAGGACCCGGGCGCGGCGGCTTCGTCAAGCGCCAGCCGCATGAGGGTCAGATCGAGCCGGCGGCCGAACTTGATCCCGGCCTCCCGGACCGTTCCCGCGTGCTCGAACCCGAAGCGCTCATGGAGCCGGATCGAGGCGCCGTTGCCCGACTCGATCCCGGCGATCATGAGGTGATGGCCCGCCGCGCGCGCCGCCGTGATGAGCGTGGTCAGCAGGGCGGAGCCGATGCCGAGCCCGTGCCGGCCCTCGCGGACGTAGACCGAGTCCTCCACGGTGTGCCGGTAGCCCTCCAGGTCCCGCCACGGCGCGAACACGGCGAACCCCGCCACCTCGCCGCCCGCCTCGGCCACGAACGCCGAACCGCGTTCCAGATGCCGCGCCAGCCAGGCCGCGCCCTCGGCGGGCGACTGCGGGATCTCCGTCCACAGGGCCGTCGAGTGCTCGATCGCGTGGTTGCGGATCGCACGCACCGCCTCTGCATCACCGGCGCACGCCGGGCGCACGGTCACCGCACGATCACTCTCATATATTGGAAGCATGTCCAACATAGTAGATCCCCTGGTGGGGCGGATCGCGGCCCGGATCCGCGCGGAGCGGGAACGGCGCGGCTGGACCCTGGCCCAGCTGGCGGAGGCGTCCGGGGTATCCCGCGCCATGATCAACCGGATCGAGCGCGGCGAGAGCAGCCCCACCGCCGTCGTGCTCGGCAAGCTGTCCGCCGCCTTCCAGCTGAGCGTCGCCTCGCTGCTCGCTCTCGCGGAGGGCACCAGGCCGGAGACCGCAGAGGAAGCGGGCGTGCGCCGTCGTACCGAGGCGCCCGAATGGCAGGATCCCGCCACCGGCTACCGGCGCCGTCAGATCACCGGCGCGGACTTCCCCGCGGAGGTCGCCGAGATCCGGCTGCCCGCAGGGGCCCGGGTGCCGTACCCGGCCGCCGCCTTCGCCTTCATACGCCAGGTCGTCTGGGTCCTCGACGGCCGGCTGACCTTTCATGACGGCGCGCAGATCCATGAACTCGGCCCGGGCGACACCCTCGAACTCGGCGATCCCGCCCCGCGTGTCTTCGCCAACACCACCGGCGCGGAGTGCCGCTACGCCGTCATCCTGACCCGGGGCGCCCGGCCCTGATCAGCGCCGGTCAGCCTGTGCCGGTCAGCCCGTGCGGGTCGTGGGGGTCAGCTCGCGCCGCCGGTCGGTCCGCGCCGGTCAGTCCTCGCCGTGCTGGCGGCGGATCCGGGAAGCCACCTCGTTCTGCTCCGTCTCCCACCAGGGCCGTACCCGTACGGCCTCGGCCCCGTCGGACGCGGCCTCCGCACGGCCGGGCGCGGACACCGGGGCCGCGACCGGCGTGAGGTCCCGGTCCAGCCGCCGGTCGAGGGCCGCGGCCTGCACCCGCTCGGCGCGCGCCCACTGCACCAGGATCGCCAGCAGGAAGGGCAGCGCGACCAGCTCGGCGATGCTCAGCATGGCGCCGCCGCCGATCTGCTGGTCGTGCTGGACGTCCGGCGACCAGCTGGGCGCGTGGTGCAGATACCAGGCACCGGCGATCAGCGTGC
This sequence comes from Streptomyces murinus, assembly GCF_002154555.1. Taxonomy (GTDB): domain Bacteria; phylum Actinomycetota; class Actinomycetes; order Streptomycetales; family Streptomycetaceae; genus Streptomyces; species Streptomyces murinus. Next base: position 11,646 of record NZ_MUNF01000426.1, on the reverse strand, counting down.
CGTGCGTCATCACCACCAGGCCGGGCACCGCGTCGATGATGCCGTCCAGGAACACCAGCGCCGCGCGCACCGGGTGACTGCACCACTTGGGCAGCGCCTCCTCGCGGGTGAGCACCGGTACGACGAACAGGCAGCCGGCCGCCAGCAGATGCAGGTACATCAGCTCGTGCAGCCAGCCGACCCGCAGGGCGGTGGCGAAGTACGGCGTGAAGTAGACCGTCAGCTCGGTCCCCAGCACCAGCGCCGTGCTGACCAGGGGGAAGGTGAGCAGTCGTACGACCCGGCCGCTCATCACCTTCTGCACCCGCCCGGCGCCCTCGCCCGGCAGCGCCTCGATGGCGAGCCGCAGCGGATCGCCCAGGGCCAGGCCCAGCGGGGTGATGAGGTCCAGCAGGACGTTCTGCACCGCGGCCGGCCAGAACAGCACATGGTCGTAGACCGCGAGACTCGACATGGTGGCCACCGCGAGCCCACCGAGGCCCAGCAGCGTGAACGCGAGGGTCCGGCCCGGCGACCAGGTGCCGCCCGCCCGGCGCACCCGGAGCACGCCCCAGCCGTACAGGCTGCCCAGGACCGCGATCAGGATCAGCGCGGGCACATCGAGCTGCCACGACCCCAGCGCGCGTGCGGGTGTCAGCTCCGACAGGCTGCCGACCGCTACGACGGCCGTCGCGTGACCAGACATGGAAAAGCTTCCTCCACCTGCCTATAGGGAGCACACCGGACGACAGGTGACAGTAGCCGCTGACGGCAGGCGCCCGCTCGGCAGGGTCGGCCTCAGTGGGCCAGCCGGCCGGACGTGCTGAAGCGGGCCGCGCGGCGCCGCAGATGGCGGTGGCCGACCTCCGCGCGCGGACCGGCCTCGCCGGGCCGGGTCCGGTAGAAGAGGCGCTTGCCCACCTCCACCAGGGCGAGATAGCACAGCACCATCCCGGCCAGCGCGGCGAAGTAGCCGAGGGGGAGCCGCTGGAAGCCGAGGGTGGGCGCGAGCGGGGTGATCGGCAGCAGGGCGCCCACCACGACCACCGCCAGCGTGGTCAGCACCAGCGGCAGACTCGCCCGGCTGCGCCAGAACGGGCTGCGCCGGGTCCGGATCGCGAAGATGACCAGCGTCTGGGTGGCGAGGGACTCCACGAACCAGCCGGTGCGGAACTGCGCGGGCCCGGCGTGGAAGACCCACAGCATCACGCCGAAGGTGGCGAAGTCGAACACCGAGCTGATCGGGCCGAAGCACAGCATGAACCGGCGGATGAACGCGATGTCCCAGTGCGCCGGGCGGCGTACCTGCTCCTCGTCCACCTCGTCGGTGGGGATGGCCAGCTGGCTGGTGTCGTACAGCAGGTTGTTCAGCAGGATCTGCGAGGGCAGCATCGGCAGGAAGCTCAGGAAGAGCGAGGCACCGGCGGCGCTGAACATGTTGCCGAAGTTGCTGGACGTCCCCATCAGCACGTACTTGATCGTGTTCGCGAAGATGCGCCGCCCCTCGGCGACCCCGTCCGCGAGCACGCCGAGGCTCTTCTCCAGCAGGATGATGTCCGCCGCGTCCTTGGCGACATCGGTGGCCGAGTCCACCGAGATGCCCACATCGGCCGCGTGCAGCGCGAGCGCGTCGTTGACGCCGTCACCCAGGAAGGCGACATCGCGGCCGGTCCCGCGCTGCAACCTGACGATCCGCGCCTTCTGCTCAGGGCTCACCCGCGCGAACACGGTCGTGCGCGCGATCGCCGCGGTCAGCCCGGCGTCGTCCATACCGTCCAGGTCCGCTCCGGTGAGGGCTGCGACCTCGCCGAGTCCCAGATCGCGGCAGACCTTCACCGCCACCGCCGCGTTGTCGCCGGTCACGATCTTCACGCCGATCCCGAGTTTGGCCAGCCGCTCCAGCGCGGCCGCCGCGTCGGGCTTCGGCGGGTCGAGGAAGACCAGCAGTCCGGCGAGCCGCAGCCCCCGCTCGTCCTCGGCGGTGGGCGCCGCGGCGGCCGGCAGGGCGCGGGTGGCGACGGCCACCACCCGGTTGCCCGCGGCGAACTCCGCCTCCAGCCGCCGCCGCGCCTCGCCCGGCACCTGGACACAGCGCTCCAGTACGGCCTCGGGGGCGCCCTTGGTCACCAGCAGCGCGGCGCCCGAGTCGTCGGTGACGGTCACGGAGACCAGCCGCCGCTCATGGTCGAACGGCAGCAGCCCCGCCTTGGCGCACCCGGCCACGGCGGCGCGCTGGGCGTCGGCCGCGGGGGAGTTCCACAGCGCCGCGTCCAGCGGGTTGCCGCCCACCGCCCGGCCCTCGTCGAACTCCGTCTCCGTGCACAGCAGCCCCCACCGCAGCACGTCCTGCGCGGAGGCCTCGCCCAGCGGCACCGACCGCATGAACTCGATCCGCCCGAGGGTCAGGGTGCCGGTCTTGTCGGTGAACAGGATGTCCACGTCCCCGAGGTCCTCGATGCACACCAGCCGCTTGACCAGCACCTTCAGTCGGCTCAGCCGTCGTGATCCGGCCGCGAGAGACGTGGAGACCACCGCCGGGAGCAGCTGAGGGGTGATGCCGACCGCGATCGCCAGGGAGAACAGCAGCGCGTCGATGAGCGGCTTGTGCAGCACCACGTTGATCACGAAGATCGTCGTGGTGAGCGCTCCGGCGACGTACACCAGCAGCATGGAGAACCGCCGCAGCCCCACCTGGAACTCGGTCTCCAGCTGATGCTCGCCGAGCCCGGCCGCGATCGCCCCGAACTCCGTGCGCGGCCCCGTCGCGACCACCACCCCGCGCCCGCTGCCCGCGTGCACCACGCTGCCCATCAGCGCACACCCGGTCAGCTCCGCCAGCGCGGCCCCGGCGGGCACGGTCGCCGTGTCCTTGGCGACCGGCAGGGACTCGCCGGTCAGCGCCGATTCGTCGCAGCTCAGCTCCGTCACCGCGAGCAGCCGCAGATCCGCGGGCACCACATCGCCGAGCCGCAGCTCCACCACATCACCGGGGACCAGTCGAGTGACGTCGACCTCGCGCGGCCGGCCGTCGCGCAGCACCAGAACCTGGTGCCGGATGCGGGCGTGCAGCGACTCGGCGGTCTTCTCCGCCCGGTACTCGTTGACGAAGCCGAGGCCCACCGAGAGCGCCACGATCACCGCGATGATCACGGCGTCGTTGCGCTCGCCCACGAAGTACGACACGACGGCGGCGGCCAGCAGCAGGCCGAGCAGTGGGGAGCACACCTGGTGCCAGAGGACCAGCAGGCCGCGCGCCCGGTGCGAGCGGACCGCGTTCGGCCCCCAGCGTTCCAGCCGCCGCGCCGCCTCCTGCTCGGTCAGCCCGGCCGGTGTCACTTCCCATTCGCGCAGCACGTCCTCGCCGGGCCGCGCCGCCGCCGCGCCGATTCCGCTCGTGGCACCGGGTCCGGCGCCCAGGGCCGTGGTCACCATGACCGGCCGCCGAAGTCGCTGCCGCTGGGTTGCCGCATGGTGAGAACGCTCCTGCCCGACGGGACGCCGGCCTTTTGGCCGCTCTGTCACCAGTCTCCGCGTCCGCCCCGCGATCGCCACGGGGCCGTTCGGTCCACCTCCGGGCAGCTGAACGACCCCGGCGCGGATCCGGTCTACGGCAGGATGGGCTTCGTGCCGACCAAGCCGAGCAAAACGGACCGGACGGACCGGGCGGACCGAACGGACCGGATAGCGCTGACCGAGGACGAGTTGCGGGAGATCACGGGCTTCGCGGCCGACTGCGCCGCCCGGGTCCTGCACCTGTTCGAACAGAGCCTTCCCGCCGACCCGCGCCCCCGCGAGGCCATCGAGGCGGCCCGTGCCTTCGCGGACGGCGGCCGGCGCACCCAGGCGCTGCGGATGAGCGGCTTCGCGGCGTTCCGCGCGGCACGCGAACCCGTCGCGCCGGCCGCCGCCGAGGCCGCCCGCGCGGCGAGCCATGCGGCGGGCGCCGCGTTCCTCCACCCCCTCGCCGACGCCCACCAGGTCAAACACATCCTCGGCGCGGCGGCCCACGCCGCACGCGCGAGGGAACTGGCGGCCGACGGGGATCCGGCCGTCGCCGCCGACGCCCTCGCCTGGGCACGCGCACACGCCCCGGCCGCCGTCACCACCGTCCTCGGCCGCCTGCCCGCGGCTCCCGCCGGGGGCGGGCAGGCGGGGGAGTACCTGCGGGGCCTGGACGGCGCGCTGCGCGCGTGAGCGCTGCCACCGTCCCCGAGCGCTCCCGCCCCCAGCTCTCTGTCACTCAGCGCTCCATGACGCGGTCCTTCTTGACGCGGTCCTCCCCGACGCAGTTCTCCGTCGCTCAGCCCGCCTCGCGGTGCAGGACGCGGCGTGCCGCCTCGGCCTCGGCCGCCGGCGGGGAGAGTTCGTCCAGGGTGTCCAGCTCGTCGTCGGCCTCCAGTTCCCGCTCCCAGGCCGCGGCCAGCTGCTGCTGTTCGGCGCGTGGCTTCGCGCCGATGGCCGCCCGCTGGTCAGGGTCCAGAGCCGCCATGAATCGTCCGAGCGCGTCCATCGGCATGCCGTGCTCCTTGTCGCGCAGAACTGCCGGTCTCAGCCCAGCATGGCCAATCGGCTGGGCGCCCGCCTCTCGGCGGCCGGTCAGACGGTCAGCTCCGTGCGCGCCGGTGCCGTGGTGGCGAGATCATGCCGGATGAACCACTCCGTGCCCATCAGCCGCTTCCACTCCGGTACGGAGAGACGGGCGAGCAGACCCGGTACGGCCCCGCGCGCCACCTCGGAACGGTGCGCCAGCACGGCGGCGATCTTCCGCTCCAGCCAGGGCCCGACATCGACCGCCGCCGTCACCAGCTCGTCCGGCACGCTGTAGGCCGTCTTGCGCTCCCCGACCACCGCCCGCAGCGCCGGCACGGCCGAGTGCGGATGGGTCGCCAGGTACAGGGCGCGCGGCTGCCAGGGAGCACCGGCGTCCGGATGGAACCGCGCCAGCCCGGCCGCCTGGGCGGCGAGCATCGTCACGCGGTGGGTGTGCACATGATCCGGATGCCCCGTCACCCCGCCGTACGCGTCGTGCGTGACGACGATCTCCGGGCGGAACGCGCGGATGTGCGCCACCAGATGCCGTACCGCCTCGTCCAGCGGCGCGTCGCAGAACCGTGCGCGGCCCGGCGCCGATGACGGCACCCGCGCGTCGGCGTACCCCAGCAGCCGGGGCTCCCCGGCGCCGAGGATCCGCAGTGCCTCGGCCAGCTCGGCGGCGCGACCGGTGTCCGCGGCCCAGGTCGAGGTGACGACGCCGGTACGGGCGCCCGCGGCGGCATGCCGGGCCAGCACCCCGCCCGCCGACAGCGACTCGTCGTCCGGGTGCGCGAACACCGCGAGCAGACTCGGTACGGACACGGACGGACCACCTTCGTGACGGGGATCTGGCGGACGGCTCACACCGGTCGCGCGTACGCCGACCGGCCGCCACCCTGGGGACGGCGCACGGTCAGGCCGCTCACCTCGAACGACATCTCGCTCGTCCCCGGCTCCGGCGGCGGGTGGTAGCGCCCGGCGCACACCGAGAGGGCGACGATGAGATGGGCCCGCCAGGCCTGCCCCACGCCCCGGTGGTCGGCGAAGACCGAGGCGCCGTTCAGCGACCAGATCACACAGCGCGGCCCGAACTCGGTGCGCAGATCCACCCAGGCGCCGGGCCGGACCGCCTCGTCATGGAGGTAGCAACTGGCGCTGCGCACCCGGTTGGTGAACTCCAGATGGTCGGGGTTGTCCACGTGGTACTCGAACACGTCCACCCCCTGGCCGCCGTCCCGCCAGGTCCTGACCGCGGGCCAGGCACCGGTCTCCCGGGGCAGCCGCACCCGTGCCTCCAGCACATCGCCGGGCTGCACGGTGAACCCCTCCCGGCTGCCCTCCGTCGTCAGCAGCCCCGTGTCCCAGCGGCCGTCCGCCCGGCGGGTGGCCCGGAAGACGCCCGAGCGGCAGTAGCCGGGATCGGGCACCAGCCGGTCCAGCCGGTCCTCGTCCGGATGGGCCGGGCCACCGCCCGGGAACGCCCGCGAACGGCCCGCGACCCACTGGGTCGTGGAGGCGAAGTCCGCCGTGAACACCACATCGGTCGCGGCCGGGAAACGCGGGGCGCCCGATAACGGGTCGCCCCGCGGCGGTTCGTCCATATTCATCTCCATGACCGATGTCTCACCGCCTGGGCGCCGGTCATGCGCCCGCGCCGCGAGTCTTGGCCGGATATACCCATCCGGGTGAACGGCCGGTATGCCCACTCGGTGACCGGCCCCCCGCAGGCGCTCCCCGCAGGCGCTCCCCGCGGGCGGCGAACTCGGGCCGTCCGTACGGCTATTGCTCCGCCGTCTCGTCCTGCTCGGCCAGTCCCTCCGGGCGCCGTCCCCGGGGCTGCTGCGGCTCCGGGCGCACCGGCGGAGGCGGGACCGGGCGGTCCTGCGGCGCGTCGGTGGTCACGGTGACGGGGTCGCCGTAGTGCAGGACCGTCACCGGGTCGCCCTCCACCAGCCGGTAGCGCACCTGCTTCGGACCGATGTCCACCTTCAGCCTGCGCCCGCGCACCTGCACCGTGAACACCACCCGGGACAGCGCCTCGGGCAGCCGCGGCGCGAAGCCGAGCACATCCGGCCGCTCGTCCTTGCCGAGATGCCAGCGCAGGCCCCCGAAGCCGCCGACGACGGCGATCCACGTCCCGGCGAGAGAGGCGATGTGCAGCCCGTCGCGGGTGTTGTGCTCCAGGTCGTCCAGGTCCATCAGCGCGGCCTCGGCGAGATAGGCGTACGCCAGCCGAAGATGCCCGGTCTCGGCGGCGAGCACCGCCTGGCAGCACGCCGACAGGGAGGAGTCGCGCACCGTCAGCGCCTCGTAGTAGGCGAAGTTGCGCGCCTTCTCCTCCTCGGTGAACGCGTACGGGCACTCCATCATCGCCAGCACCACGTCCGCCTGCTTCACCACCTGCTTGCGATACAGGTCGAAGTAGGGGTAGTTGAGCAGCAGCGGATAGTTCTCGGGCGGGGTGCCCTCGAAGTCCCAGCGCTGGAAGTGCGTGTAGCCGGCGGACTGTTCGTGCACGCCCAGCGCGTCGTTGTACGGGATCGCCATTCGCGCCGCCGCGTCCCGCCAGGCCGCGGCCTCCTCGTCGTCCACACCGAGTTCGTCGGCCCGGTCCGGATGGCGGATGGCCACATCGGCCGCCGCCAGCAGGTTCTGGCGGGCCATCAGGTTGGTGTAGAGGTTGTCCCGGGCGATGGCGCTGTACTCGTCGGGCCCGGTGACCCCGTCGATGTGGAAGACGCCCTCCGGGTCGTGATGGCCGACGGAGCGCCACAGCCGGGCGGTGTCCACCAGGATGTCGAACCCCGCCCCGCGCTCGAACTCCTCGTCCCCGGTCGCTGCGATGTACCGGACCGTGGCCAGCGCGATGTCCGCGTTGATGTGGAACGCGGCGGTCCCGGCCGGCCAGTAGGCGGAGCACTCGGCGCCGTCGATGGTCCGCCAGGGGAACACCGCGCCTTCCAGGCCGAGTTGACGGGCGCGTTCGCGGGCCGCGGGCAGGGTGCTGTGCCGCCAGCGCAGCGCGGACGCCACGGCCTCCGGCGCGGTGAACGTCAGCACCGGCATCACATACGCCTCGGTGTCCCAGAAGGAGTGCCCGTCGTACCCGGTCCCGGTCAGACCCTTCGCGGGGATCGCCCGGTTCTCGCCGCGGGCCGCCGCCTGGAGCACATGGAAGAGGGCGAACCGCACCGCCTGCTGGATCTGCGCGTCCCCCTCCACCTCGACGTCCGCGCCCGCCCAGAACTCGTCCAGATACGCCCGCTGTTCGGCGACCAGACCGTCCCAGCCGGTGCTGACGGCGACCGCCACCGCCCCGTCCACCTGGTCGTGCATGCTCGGCAGCGAACGCTCCCCGGACCAGCCGTAGGCCACGAACTTCACCAGCCGCAACGGCTGTCCTGGCGTCAGGTCCGCGGTCACCGTCAGCCGGCTGACATCGGGCTCGCACTGCGCCGACCAGCGGGTGTTCTCGGGCCCCTCCACCAGATGGTCGGCCGCCGCGCCCACCCGCAGCCCGCTGCGGTCGGTGTGGTGCACCAGCCGCAGCCGGGTCTCCTCCGCGTAGTGCTCCTCGGCCGTCAGCGGGGACCCGGTCGCGGCGGCGACCCGGGGATCGCCCTCCACATGGGGGAGTTGCTCATTGGCGACCAGCTCGGACTGGAGGGCCACCGAGGCCGGGCCGTCCTCCGGCTCCACCTCGTAGACGACGGCGGCCACCGCGCGCTGGGTGAAGGACACCAGCCGCCGCGAGGTGATACGGACCGTGCGCCCGCCGGGCGAGGTCCAGCGGGCGGTGCGGCTGAGCACCCCGGTACGGAAGTCCAGGACCCGCTCGTGGGACAGCAGCCGGCCGTAGCGCAGGTCGTACGGGTGGTCGTCCACCAGCAGCCGGATGACCTTGCCGTCGGTGACGTTGATCGCGGTCTGGCCGGACTCGGGATAGCCGTAACCGGCCTCCGCGTACGGCAGCGGATGCCGCTCGTGGACCCCGTTGAGATAGGCGCCCGGCAGCCCGTGCGGCTCGCCCTCGTCCAGGTTGCCGCGCCAGCCGACATGCCCGTTGGACAGCGCGAACACCGACTCGCTCTGCGCGAGCACATCCAGGTTCAGCTCGGTCTCGCGCAGGGACCAGGGCTCGACGGTGTAACTGGGATGTGTGATCACGGCGACTCCAGAAGTTCCGCCAGGTCGCGTACGACGATGTCCGCGCCGTGCGCCTGAAGCTGCTCCGCCTGCCCCACCCGGTCCACCCCCACGACCAGCCCGAACCGTCCCGCCCGCCCGGCCTCGACACCGGCCAGCGCGTCCTCGAACACCGCCGCCGCGCCGGGCTCCACGGACAGTTCCCGCGCCGCCTCCAGATAGGTGTCCGGAGCGGGCTTGCCGCGCAACCGCCGTTCGCGGGTCACCACCCCGTCGACCCGCTCGTCGAACAGGTCCGCGATACCGGCCGCGGCCAGCACGTCCCGGGCGTTCGCGCTGGACGACACCACTGCGCAGGCCAGACCCGCCGCGCGGACCTCACGCAGAAAGCGGACCGAGCCCTCGTACGGCTCCACACCGTCCTCCCGGATCCGGCGCAGCACCAGCTCGTTCTTGCGGGCGCCCAGCGCCTGGACCGTCTCGGCGTCCGGCGGATCCTGCGGCGAGCCCTCGGGCAACCGCACCCCGCGCGCCGCGAGGAAGGTCCGCACCCCGTCCTCCCGGGGCCGCCCGTCCACGTACTCGTCGTAGTCCCGCACCGCGTCGAAGGGCACGAACTTGGTGCCCTCCCGCTGCGCGCGCTCGCGCAGGTAGGCGTCGAACATCTCCTTCCAGGCCGCCGCGTGCACCTTGGCGGTCTGGGTGAGCACCCCGTCGAGATCGAACAGACAGGCGCGTACATGTGCGGGAAGCCGGGGCATGCTCCGAGGCTAGGAGCCACCGGCGACCGACGGCGCGGGGACACCGGCCCGGCGCGCCGGAAGGCACCCGCTCGGTGGAGGCGTGCGCCCGGGCGCATGACAGGATGCGCGGATCATGAGTGCTGACTGGTACATCCTCATCGAGGAAGACATACGGGACACGAAACATCTCCAGGCCATCGAGTTCAGGCTGCATCACTGGAAGCTGGCGGCCGCGCACCGCGTCAAGGGGGACGAGGCCAGGATCGCCGCCGTGGCCGAGGACGCGGCGCTGCACTACCTGCCGACCACTCTGACCCGCTACGCCAAACCGGGGGACCGGCCCGCGCGGCACGCCTTTCTCGCCCAGGACGGCTCGTGGGTGGTCCTCGTCGGGCTGCGGGGACACCAGTGCCACATACGGGTGAGCACCGCTCGGCTCATGCATGTGCACGAGGAGAGGGAGACCCCGCCGAAGACCCTCAAGGAGATGCTTCGCGGCGCGTGGGAGGGGCCGCCGCCCCCGGAGCAGCCCTGGTCCCCGCCGGCGGAGGACGAGGACCGCAGCGAATCCCGTACCGACGAGGACCGCAGTGGGACCGTGCTGGCGGAGAGGGCAGGATTTGAACCTGCGTGGACCCCATAAGGATCCGACCTCGAGGCGAGCTCGTCGGTCCCCGATAAACCACTCCGGGCACCTCTCCTCGTTCCCGGTCCGGGGCGGTGCCCCGTTCCGTTCACAAGAAGAGAATGGCAGCGGCCCCTGACCGGGCGCTGATGTGTCCCTGACGCGTCAGGACCGGCCCCGAGGGCAGGAGATGTCCGCGGTGGGCAGCCGGCCGGTCGCGAGGTAGGCGTTCACCGCGTCGTCCACGCACGCGCTGCCGAAGATGCCGAACACCGCGTGCTGGTCGGCGTCGTGCAGGGTTATCAGGCGGGAACTGGGCCAGCCGCGGTGGACCGTCTCGGCGCCGGAGTAGAGGGTGCGCGGGTCGCCGGTGGCGTTCACCAGCAGCGCCGGGAGGTCGGTGCGGACGGTGGTCGGCCGTTCGCGCGGGGGACCCCAGAACGCGCAGGCGTTGATGTTGTTCGTGACCGGAGCGAACAGCCGGTCCTCGGGGTCGGCCCGCCGCAGATCGCGCCAGTAGGACTCCGGATCGCGGGGCGCACTCCCGTCGGCGCACAGGATCGCCGTCTGCGCGCTGCCGTAGCCGGAGGCGTGTCCCGTCAGCAGGAACTGGAGTACGTCGGCCAGCCAGGGAGACGGGGACACCGGGTGCCCCTCGGCGGCGCGCCGCAGGTCCCGCACCCCCTGGGCGAAGTCGCCGAAGGCCGTGGGGTTGTCCTGGGAGAGGCCGTTGAACATGACGGTGGGGACGATCCGGTCGTCCACCCGGTAGCCGCCCACCCGCAGCGGAGCGCGCTCGGCGGCCGACTGGATCGCCTCCACCGCCGTGAGGACCGCGCTCCCGGTACGGCCCAGTCCGTAGTCCTTGTCGTGCGCGGCGGTCCAGTCCGCCCAGTCGCTCAGGGCGTGCTTCCCGGCGGCTTCCGTGCCCCGCAGCAGCCGGGGACCGTAGCGGGCGGGGTCGATCACACCGTCGAGCACCACCCGGTCGGTGCGGCCGGGGAACATCGTGGTGTACACCTCGCCGAGGTAACTGCCGTACGAGTAGCCGAGATAGGAGATCCGGCGCTCGCCCAGCGCGGCCCGGACGACATCCATGTCGCGGGCGGTGTCGCGGGTGCTCGCGTACGGCACCAGGTCACCCGCGCGGGTGCGGCAGCGGCGGGCGAGGTCGGCGGAGAAGGACATCATACGATCGAACTCAGCACGGTCCCTGCCCGCCCCGCGGATCATGCTGCCGGTCGGCCATCCGCAGTCCAGCGCGGTGCTGCGGCCCACGAAGCGGGGATCCACCCCCACCACGTCGTACCGTCTGCCGACGTCCTTCATCGCCTTGCGCACCCATGGCGGATCACCGATGGTCGGCCCGCCGGGGCCGCCGCTGTTGAGCACGAGCGCGCCGACGCGGTGCGCGGAGTCGGTGGCCCGGATCCGGGAGAGCGCGACGGTGATCGTACGTCCGTCGGGGTGCGTGTAGTCCAACGGCACGGTGACATCGGTGCATTGGGCACCCGCCCGCTCCAGCTCCTTGCCGGTCTCGTCGTCCGGGCCGAGCAGGCAGCTCTTCCAGGTGAGGTGTTGGTGGTGGTAGCGGGCAAGGGGATCGGCGGGGGCGGCCCG
>NZ_MUNF01000425.1 GCF_002154555.1 Streptomyces murinus | reverse complement strand
CTTCCCCGCCGCCCGGACCGACCTCCGCCCGGCCGCTCAGGCCCAGCCTTCACCGCCGGACGCCCGGGCCCAGCTCTCGGTGTCGGCCGCTCAGGCCCAGCCCCCAGTGCCGGGCGCCCGCCTCTGGCCCGGAGGTGCCGTCGCCGCGCCGCCGGGCCCCCGGTGGCGGCGCCTCGCCACCCCCGCCGGTGTGCTCGCGGCCGTCGCCGGTGCCTTCGCCTATGTCGGCGTCGTCGATCCGGACCACCCCGGCCACTACCCGGTCTGCCCCCTCTACCGGTTCACCGGCCTGTACTGCCCCGGCTGCGGCGGGCTGCGCAGCGCGCACGCGTTCGTGCACGGGGACCTGACGGCCGCGCTGCACGACAACGCGCCCGCCGTGGCCGGCTACTTCCTCTTCGCGGTGCTGTGGGTGGTCTGGGCCGCACGGGCGTGGCGCGGCCGGCCCGCACGGCTCGAACTCGGCAACGCCCAGATGTGGGTCATCGGCACGCTGCTGCTGGCGTTCACCGTGGTCCGCAATCTGCCGTTCGGCGCCTGGCTGCACCCCTGACCTGCGGCGCCGACGTCCAAGGAGTGAAACCGGCGTCCACCGGATGCGAGGCCGGGGCCCTGCTCCGGATACCATCGAGTGACCAAGGGTTTTCACAACCTGAAGGAACCTGAAGGAACCAACCGTCTGAAAGGGGGCCGCTCGCGTGAGTGTGCTCGACGAGATCATCGACGGAGTCCGTGCCGACCTCGCGGAGCGGCAGGCACGCGTCAGCCTCGACGAGCTCAAGGAGCGCGCGGCCAAAGCACCCGCCGCCAAGGACGGGGTCGCCGCGCTTCGGGGCGACGGCGTCAAGGTGATCTGCGAGGTCAAGCGCTCCAGCCCCTCCAAGGGCGCGCTGGCCGCGATCGCCGACCCGGCCGGGCTCGCCGCGGACTATGAGGCGGGCGGTGCGGCCGTCATCTCCGTCCTCACCGAACAGCGCCGCTTCGGCGGCTCCCTCGCCGACCTGGAGGCCGTCCGCGCCCGCGTGGACATCCCGGTGCTGCGCAAGGACTTCATCGTCACCTCGTACCAGCTGTGGGAGGCCCGCGCGTACGGCGCCGACCTCGCCCTGCTGATCGTGGCCGCCCTGGAGCAGCCGGCCCTGGAGTCCCTGATCGAGCGCGCCGTCTCCATCGGTCTCACCCCGCTGGTCGAGGTGCACGACGAGGACGAGGTCGAGCGCGCCGTGGCCGCGGGCGCCCGGATCATCGGTGTCAACGCGCGCAACCTCAAGACCCTCCAGGTGGACCGCGGCACCTTCGAGCGGGTCGCCCCGGAGATCCCCGAGGGCATCGTCAAGGTCGCCGAGTCCGGCGTGCGCGGTCCGCACGACCTGATCGCCTACGCCAACGCCGGCGCCGACGCCGTCCTGGTGGGCGAGTCCCTGGTCACCGGCCGCGACCCGAGGACCGCCGTCTCCGACATGGTCGCCGCGGGCGAGCACCCCGCGCTGCGGCACGGCCGCGACTGAGCTCCCGCTAGGCTGACCCCGATGACTGTGACCATGACGACCGCGGACCGCTACGCGCGCCTCGCCCGCGGCTGCCGCCCCCGCGGCTGCCGCGCGCCCGCGCGCCGCGTCCACGGCCGCCGGGTCCGCTACGTCATCGGTGACGAACCGGGGCAGGTCAACGGCATGCGATGGCACCGGCCGACCTACAGGGGCGCGGAGCAGAGCTGAATGTGCGGCGCCGCCGCGTGAGCGCGGTGAGCCGCTGACGGCCCGCAGTCGACGGACGACCTCCCGCCCCACGGCGAACAGTGTCTTTTCACCGCACTCACCGTGAGGTTTTCGCATGCCCAGCAACTACTTCTTCCCCGACCCGGAGGGTCAGGTCCCCAGCTCCGAGGGCTACTTCGGGGCGTTCGGCGGCAAGTTCATCCCCGAGGCCCTCGTCGCCGCAGTGGACGAGGTCGCCGTCGAGTACGACAAGGCCAAACAGGACCCCGAGTTCGCCCGCGAACTGGACGACCTGATGGTCAACTACACCGGCCGCCCCTCGGCGCTCACCGAGGTGCCCCGGTTCGCCGAACACGCCGGTGGCGCACGGGTGTTCCTCAAGCGCGAGGACCTGAACCACACCGGCTCGCACAAGATCAACAACGTGCTCGGCCAGGCGCTGCTCACCAAGCGCATGGGCAAGACCCGGGTCATCGCCGAGACCGGCGCGGGCCAGCACGGCGTCGCCACCGCCACCGCCTGCGCCCTGTTCGGCCTCGACTGCACCATCTACATGGGCGAGATCGACACCGAGCGCCAGGCCCTGAACGTGGCCCGGATGCGGATGCTCGGCGCCGAGGTGGTCGCCGTGAAGTCCGGCAGCCGCACCCTCAAGGACGCCATCAACGAGGCGTTCCGGGACTGGGTCGCCAACGTCGACCGCACCCACTACCTGTTCGGCACCGTCGCGGGACCGCACCCCTTCCCGGCCATGGTCCGCGACTTCCACCGGGTCATCGGCGTCGAGGCCCGCCGCCAGATCCTGGAGCGCGCCGGGCGCCTGCCCGACGCGGCCGTCGCCTGCGTCGGCGGCGGCTCCAACGCCATCGGCCTCTTCCACGCCTTCGTGCCCGACGAAGGCGTCCGCCTCATCGGCTGCGAGCCGGCGGGCCACGGCCTCGACACCGGCGAGCACGCGGCCACCCTGACCGCGGGCGAGCCCGGCATCCTGCACGGCTCCCGCTCCTACGTCCTCCAGGACGAGGAGGGCCAGATCACCGAGCCCTACTCGATCTCGGCCGGTCTGGACTACCCCGGCATCGGACCCGAGCACGCCTACCTCAAGGACTCGGGCCGCGGCGAGTACCGCGCGGTCACCGACGACGCCGCGATGCAGGCCCTGCGCCTGCTGTCGCGCACCGAGGGCATCATCCCGGCCATCGAGAGCGCCCACGCCCTCGCGGGCGCCCTGGACGTCGGCAGGGAGCTGGGCCCGGACGGGCTGATCGTCGTCAACCTCTCCGGTCGCGGCGACAAGGACATGGACACCGCGGCCCGCTACTTCGGGCTGTACGACACCGACGCCGAGGTGGCCGCGGACGCCGCCGCCACCGCCGAGATCGAGGGGGATGCCAAGTGAGCGGAAACATTCAGCTGTTGACGGACACCCTCGCCGCCGCCAAGGCCGAGGGCCGGGCCGCGCTCATCGCCTACCTCCCGGCCGGGTTCCCGACCGTGGACGGCGGCATCGAGGCGATCAAGGCCGTGTTCGACGGCGGTGCCGACGTGGTCGAGGTGGGCCTGCCGCACAGCGACCCGGTCCTGGACGGCCCGGTCATCCAGACCGCCGACGACATCGCCCTGCGCGGCGGTGTCAAGATCGCGGACGTGATGCGCACGGTGCGGGAGGCCCACGCGGCCACCGGCAAGCCCGTGCTCGTGATGACGTACTGGAACCCCATCGACCGCTACGGCGTCGAGCGGTTCACCGCCGAGCTGGCCGAGGCGGGCGGCGCGGGCTGCATCCTGCCCGACCTGCCGGTGCAGGAGTCCGCGCTGTGGCGGGAGCACGCCGACAAGCACGGCCTCGCCACGGTCTTCGTGGTGGCGCCGAGCAGCAGGGACGCGCGGCTCGCCGAGATCACCGCGGTGGGCAGCGGCTTCGTCTACGCCGCCTCGCTCATGGGCGTCACCGGCACCCGTGAGTCCGTGGGCGCACAGGCCCAGGACCTGGTGCAGCGCACCCGGGTCACCCGTGCCGAGCTGCCCGTCTGCGTCGGCCTCGGCGTCTCCAACGCGGTCCAGGCCGCCGAGGTCGCCACCTTCGCCGACGGTGTGATCGTCGGATCGGCCTTCGTCAAGCGGATGCTGGACGCCCCGGACCACGCGTCCGGCCTCGCGGCGGTGCGGGAACTGGCCGGGGACCTGGCGAAGGGCGTACGCGGCCAGGCGTGACCCGCGGACCGTCGCGGAGCGGCCGACGCCCGCCGGTCGTCATGTATCGGGCATTACGGTCACTCGAACGGGTGGACCTCGGGCCGGGGAGGCGCGCTGCGCCTCCCCGGTTCGTTCTGGGGGTGTGAGCGAGAAGAACCGTGACGGAAAGCGGACCGCCCGCCAGCGGCTGGCGGCCGAACGCGAGAAGCAGAAGTCCGCGGAGAAGCGGCGGCGGTCGCTGATCGTGGGCGCCAGCGTCATCTGCGTCCTGGCCCTCGCGGCGGTGATCGGCGTGATCGCCGCGAACGCGGGCAAGAACAAGGCGAGCAGCGACGCGGGCCCGGTCGTGGCGCCCTCCGGCGCGCAGGGCAAGGACAGTCTCGCGATCCCGGTCGGCAAGGATGGCGCGAAGTCGACGCTCACCATTTGGGAGGACTTCCGCTGCCCCGCCTGCCAGGCCTTCGAGGCGGCGTACCGGCCCACCCTCCATGAGCTGGTCGACGCGGGCAAGCTGCGCATCGAGTACCACCTGGTCCGGCTGATCGACGGCAATCTCGGCGGCACCGGCTCGCTGCGCGCGGCCAACGCGGCGGCGTGCGCCCAGGACGCCGGGAAGTTCCGCGACTACCACGACACGCTGTACTCCCATCAGCCCAAGGAGACCGACGACGCCTTCGCGAGCAACGCCAAGCTGATCACGCTGGCGGGCAAGGTCGGCGGCCTGGACACCCCGGCGTTCCAGAAGTGTGTCAACGCGGGGACGCACGACAGCTGGGTGAACCGCTCGCAGAAGGCGTTCCAGGGCGGCGGCTTCAGCGGCACGCCCACGGTGCTGCTCGGCGGCAAGAACATCTACCAGGACCAGACGATGTCCCCGGCCAAGCTGAAGCAGATGGTGGAGTCGGCGGACCAGGGGTAAGGGGCCGGGGGTAAGCGAATCTCATGTCCCTGTTATGGACCCGTAGCCAGGCGGCTTGGTGTCCCCGGGGCCCGGCACGGTAGCGTCGGACTTGCCATGGAACTTGCCTACATTCCCAGTCCGTCCCGCGGGGTGCTGTACCTCGGCCCCATTCCGCTGCGCGGCTACGCCTTCTGCATCATCATCGGCGTCTTCATCGCCGTCTGGCTCGGCAACCGGCGCTGGGTCGCCCGTGGCGGGCAGTCCGGCACGGTCGCCGACATCGCGGTGTGGGCCGTGCCGTTCGGCCTGGTCGGCGGCCGGCTCTACCACGTGATCACGGACTACGAGCTGTACTTCAGCCCCGGCCGTGACTGGGTGGACGCCTTCAAGGTGTGGCAGGGCGGTCTGGGCATCTGGGGCGCGATCGCGCTCGGGGCGCTGGGCGCGTGGATCGGGGCGCGGCGCCGGGGCATCCCGATGCCGGCGTACGCCGACGCGGTGGCGCCCGGTATCGCCCTGGCGCAGGCCATGGGGCGCTGGGGCAACTGGTTCAACCAGGAGCTGTACGGCAGGGAGACCCATCTGCCCTGGGCGCTGCACATCACGTCCTCCGAGGGCGGTCGGGTGCCGGGGTACTACCACCCGACCTTCCTCTACGAGTCCCTGTGGTGCATCGGCGTCGCCTTCCTGGTGATGTGGGCCGACCGCCGCTTCAAGCTGGGCCATGGCCGGGCGTTCGCCCTCTACGTCGCCGCGTACTGCGTGGGCCGCGGCTGGATCGAGTACATGCGGGTGGACGACGCCCACCACATCCTCGGCCTGCGCCTCAACGACTGGACGGCGCTGATCGTCTTCCTCCTGGCGGTCACCTACATGATCGTCTCCTCCCGCCTCCGCCCGGGCCGCGAGGAGATCGTGGAACCCCTCGCCGCCGACGGCCCGACCGAGGACACGGTCGCCTCCGGCGGTTCGGCGGAGGGCGCGGAGACGGACACGGGGGCCGGGAAGCCCGCCGCGTCGGAGCCGAAGGCTGAACCGGCCGACGAGCCGAAGCCGAAGGCGCCTGCCGAGGAACCCGAGTCGGCGACGAAGAAGAGCTGACGACGGCCTGTACGACCCCGAGGGCGCCCGGATCATCCCGGGCGCCCTCGGCGTTTGCGGCACCGGGCGCGGCCGGCCCGCATCGCCGTGATGGCCGTGTGCCGCTGATGCCGAGCTGGACCGATGGGCGTGGGCGAGCGGGGCACCCCTGCGGTGGCCGTGTGCCGGTGTGGCCGAGGGGAGGCGGCGGGCATGGGCGGGCCGCGGCGGAGGGCCGGTCGCGGGTGGTGCACCGGGCGCGGGCGGCACGCCGGGGCGGACGCCGGGCCGATACGGAACACATTGTCGGCTCGCCCGTCCGTTGCCCGTCGCCCTGTTGCCCGATCGCCCCGCGCACGGCGGTCGGCGCCGGGGGACGGGGACCGCGCGGCGGCGAAAAAGCGGGTGCCCGAGCGCCGGACGCCCGGCCGGGCGCGCCCTTGCCGCCGCGCCCTCTTTCCGGCGCGGCGCCATCGTCTCCGCGCAGATCCGCTCACCTCCCTGCGCAGGTCCCCTCTCCCCGCAGCCACCTCACCTCTCCCCGCAGGCCACTTCTCCCGGCGCCGCCGCCCCTGCGTCCGCCGCGACGGCGACCCGCACGGCGACGGCGCCCGGCGGTGTCCGAGCAGCCGCAGCCACAGCCCCCAACCAAGCCGGAGCCCCAGCCGGAGCCACCGTCGGTGCCAGGGCCCCGCCCGACCCTCAGCGCCTCCGGGCCAGTGACAGGGTGCGGTGGGCCATTGCCACCACTGCCGCGTCGATGAAACGGCCGTCGGGGAGGGCCTGGGCGCCGGAGGTGGTGGTGGCGGCTTTGAGGATGGTTTCGGCGTGGTCCAGTTCGGCGGGGGTGGGCAGGTAGGCGCGCTCGATGACCGGGAGCTGGCGGGGGTGGATCGCGGCGCGGCCGAGGAAGCCGAGGGCGCGGCCGTGGGCGCAGGAGGCGGCCAGGCCGTCGAGATCGCGGATGTCGGGGTGCACGGTCTGCGCCGGCGGGGGCAGCCCCGCGGCGCGCGCGGCGACGATCACCCGGGAGCGCGGCCAGTCCAGGCCCGAGTCGGCCCGTACCCCGAGGTCCGCCCGCAGGTCCGCTTCCCCCAGGGAGATGCCCCGCAGCGAAGGATGCGCGCCCGCGATGACGTACGCGTGCTCGACGGCCAGTGCCGACTCCAGCAGCGCGTACAGCGGGAACGGGACGGCGGCGGCGACCCGGCGTACCTCCGCGGGACCGGTCACCTTCGGCAGCCGCAGCCCCGACAGCCCCCGCAGCCCCCGCAGCGCCGCCAGGTCCGCGCTCGCCCACGGCGTGTCCAGGGCGTTCACGCGCACATGCACCGGCACCGGATGCGTCGCCGTCAGCAGGTCCGCCGTGGCGGCGCGCGCGTACTCCTTGCGCTCCGGCGCCACCGCGTCCTCCAGGTCGACCACCACCACATCGGCGCCCGCCACCAGCGCCTTGGTCACCACCTGGGGCCGGTCCCCGGGGACGTACAGCCAGGTCAGCGGCGTCACAGGGCGCCCTCCGCGCGCAGGGCGGCGATATCGGAAGGGGCGAGGCCCAGCTCGGTGAGGACCGCGTCGGTGTCCGCGCCGTGCGGCCGCCCGGCCCAGCGGATCGCGCCGGGCGTGGCGGACAGCCGGAACAGCACGTTCTGAAGGCGCAGCGGACCCAGCTCCGGGTCCGGCACGGTCGTCACCGTGTTCAGCGCCTGGTACTGGGGATCCTCGAACACGTCCCGCACATCCTGCACCGGCGCCACCGCCGCCTCCGCCTTCTCGAACGCCGCGAGCACCTCCGTACGGGTGCGGCCGGCGATCCAGGAGCCGACCGCCGCGTCCAGCACCTCCGCGTGCGCGGCCCGCTCCGCGCCCGTCGCGAACCAGGGCTCCTCGATCAGCTCCGGCCGCCCCACCAGCCGCATCACCCGCTCCGCCACCGACTGCGCGGACGTGGAGACGGCCACCCAGGTGCCGTCGGCGGTGCGATAGGTGTTGCGCGGTGCGTTGTTCGCGGACCGGTTTCCGGTGCGTTCCTGGACGTAGCCGAGCTGGTCGTACCAGGTGGGGTGCGGCCCGAGCACGGACAGGATCGGCTCAATGATCGCCATGTCCACGACCTGCCCGGTGCCGGTGCGCTCCCGCGCGGCCAGCGCCGTGAGCACGGCGTACGCGGTGGTGAGGCCCGCGACCGAGTCGGCGAGCCCGAAGGGCGGCAGCACCGGCGGCGCGTCCGGCTCCCCGGTGAGCGCGGCGAAGCCGCTCATCGCCTCCGCGAGGGTGCCGAACCCGGGCCGGTGCGCATACGGCCCGAACTGCCCGAACGCGGTGACCCGGGCGAGCACCAGCCGCGGGTTGGCCGCGGACAGCTCCGCCCAGCCCAGGTCCCATCTCTCCAGCGTCCCGGGGCGGAAGTTCTCGATCACGACATCGGCGGTGGCGGCGAGCCGCAGCAGGGTCGCCCGGCCGCCCGGCCGGGAAAGATCCAGGGTGATCGCCCGCTTGTTGCGGCCGAGCACCTTCCACCACAGGCCGATCCCGTCCTTCGCCGGCCCGTGCCCCCGGGACGGATCGGGGCGCCCCGGATGCTCGACCTTGATTACCTCGGCGCCGAAGTCACCGAGCAGCGTCGCGGCCATGGGCCCGGCGAAGAGCGTCGCCAGGTCCAGCACCCGCACCCCCTCCAGCGCCCCGGCGCGCACCGGCGTACCCCCGCTCGCGCCTTCTCTCCCGTCCCCGTTCACGCGGTGAACCGGGCGTCGATCTCCGGGCGGTACGGCATCGACGCCGACGCCCCGGCCCGCTCGACCGAGAGGGAGGCCGCGGCGGCGGCCCAGGACAGGGCCTCCCGTACGGGTTTCTCCTCGGCGAGGGCCACCGCGAGCGCACCGGTGAAGGTGTCGCCCGCGCCCGTGGTGTCCACGGCCTCGACCCGGGGCGCGGGCACCACCAGCGGCTCGGCGTCCCGGGAGACGTACAGACAGCCGGTGGCGCCCAGGGTGACCACCGCGCGCGGCACCAGTTCGAGCAGCGCGGTGGCGGCCTCGCGCGGGTCGGTGCGGCCGGTGAGGGTGATCGCCTCGTACTGGTTGGGCACCAACAGGTCGGTGGCGGCGAGGAGTTCGGGCGGCAGCGGCTGGACGGGGGAGGGGGTGAGGATCGTCCGGACCCCGTGCCGGTGCGCGGCGGCGGCGCCCGCGACCACCGCGGCCAGCGGGATCTCCAGCTGGAGCAGCAGGGTGTCGGCGGAGGCGATCAGCCCCTCGTCGCCGGGCGAGAGATGGTCGACGGTGCCGTTGGCGCCCGGGATGACGACGATGGAGTTGCCGCCCTCGTCGTCCACCACGATGTGCGCGGTGCCGGAGGGGCCCTCGACCGTGCGCAGGAAGTCGGTGTCCACGCCGGAGTGTTCGAGGGTCTCGCGCAGCCGGGTCCCGGCCGCGTCGTTGCCCACCGCGCCGATCATCGAGACGGTCGCGCCGGCCCGCGCGGCGGCGACCGCCTGGTTGGCGCCCTTGCCGCCGGGGATCGTACGGAACTCCCGGCCGGTCACCGTCTCGCCGCGCTGCGGGGCCTTGGCGACGAAGGCGACGAGGTCCATGTTCGTGCTGCCGAGGACGGCGATATGGGTCATGGGCGGTTCGCCTCCAGGTGGGTGAGGTGGGCGAGGGTGTCGAAGCCGGTGCCGTCGAAGTCGGCGACGGTGGTGGCGAGCCGGTTCTTCAGCGGGGCCCGCCAGCGCTCCGGGAGCGCGGCGGGGGAGCCCGCGAGCAGCCCGGCGACGCTGCCCGCGCTCGCGCCGACCGAGTCGGTGTCCAGACCGCCCGCCACCGCCCGCCCGATCGAGCCGGTGAAGTCGCCGTCCGCGTGGGTGAGCGCGGCGGCCAGCAGAGCGGTGTTGGGCAGGGCGTGCACCCAGTGGTGGGTGGGGGAGTAACGGGCGTGGAGTTCGTCCACCACGGTGTCGAAGTCCTCGTGCCGGGCGGCCAGTTGGACAGCGTGGTCGATGGCCCCGGCGAGCCGGGAGCGGTGCGGGACGACCGAGCGGCCGATCCGCAGACAGGTGTGGACGTCGTGGTCGCCGGTGGCGGCCGCGGCGAGGGTGGCGGCGGTGAACATGGCCGCGTAGACGCCGTTGGCCGTATGGGTCAACGCGGCGTCCCGGTAAGCCTGTTCGGCCGCCGCGCCCGGATCGCCCGGGTTGGTCCAGCCGTGGACGTCGGCGCGGATCAGGGCGCCGATCCACTCCCGGAAGGGGTTGCGGTGGCGGGCGGTGTGCGGGGGTTCCACACCGTTGAGGAGGTTGCGGTAGGCGAGGCGCTCGGCGGTGAACGTGCGCCCCGGTGGCAGCTCGTCGAGCCACAGCCGGGCGACGTCCGCGGTGCTGAAGCCCTTGCCGTGCCGCTGGAGCAACAGCAGGTTGAGCAGCGGGTAGTTGAGGTCGTCGTCCTCGGGCATGCCGTCGATGTTCTCGGCGAGCGAGGTGGCGGCCGAGCGGCGGTTCCACGGGTGCGCGTCGAGCAGTTCGGCGGGCACGCCCCGGGCGGTGAAGTAGCCGGTCAGCGGCCAGTTGCCGCTTGCCCGGGCGAGGGCGCGCACGGCGTCCAGGGGCAGCTTCTCGACCGGCTTGCCCAGCAGGCAGCCGGCGGCCCGGCCCAGCCAGGACGCCTCGAAGGCGAGCGGTCCCGGCGTCCCGGCGAGCCGTGCGGTGGGCCAGTCGGGACAGGCGGCCCGGATCGCGGCCGGCTCGGTCGGCTCGTCGTCGGCCAACCGGCTGGGCAGATCGGCCAGTTCGTCCAGCAGATCCTCGGCGAGCAGCCGCAGATAGCGGGAGACGCGGTGCGGGGAGGCGCCCGCGCGGTCCGGGGCGTCCGGTCCGCCCGCCGCCCGCCAGCGCTCCTCGATCCGGGACGGCTCACGGCCGTCGAGGCGGGCCTGGCGCAGCTCGTGCCCGAGCAGGTCCTCGGGCTGGACCCAGGTCAGTCGGAGCACAGCACACCTCCCTGGTCGGAGCGGGCCGGGTCGCCGGGCTCGGGCGTGCCGCCCAGGGCCGCGAAGGCCAGCTCATGGGCGCGCCTCCGGCCGCGGTCGAGGGTGAACACCTCCCGCGTGACCTGGGCGAGCGTCCGGGCCGGCTGCCACAGGTCCAGTCGGCTGGCCTCCGCGACCGTCTTCGCCCACTCCTCGGGCACCGGCGAGCCGAGCGCGCCCGCGAGGGCACCGGCCATGGTGGCGATCGAGTCGCAGTCGCGCCCGTAGTTGACCGAACCGAGCACCGCGTGCCGGTAGTCGCCGCCGGAGATCACCAACATGCCCAGGGCCACGGGGAGTTCCTCGATGGAGTGCAGCCGCGAGGGGCGGCGGGCGCCGAGCGAGGGGGCGCGGTAGTCCGGGCCGACGGTGTCGTACGGCTCGACCGCCGCGCGCAGCGGACCGAGCGCCGAGGCGAAGTCGCTGTGCCGGCGGGCCACTTCGCAGACCTTCTCGATCGCCTCCCGGGTGCCGTCCTTGGCCAGCGCGAGACAGGCGGTCACCACCGAGTCCGCCGTTGCGTCCGGCGCGGTGGCGGCGGCGACGGCCGCGGCGAAGACACCGGCCGCCTCCCGGCCGTACGACGACTGGTGGGCACCGGCGATGTCCAGCGCCTCGGCGTAAGCGGCCCGCGGGTCGGCCGCGTTGACCAGGCCGACGGGCGCCATGTACATCGCCGCACCGCAGTTGACGATGTTGCCGGTGCCCGCCTCCCGGGGGTCCGCGTGACCGTAGGCGAGCCGGGCCACCAGCCACTTCTCGGCGAGGAAGAGGCGGTGCAGCGGCAGCGCCTCCGCCTCCAGCTCGGGGATCCAGCGGGGGTTGGTCATCAGGTCCGGCACCAGGTGCTCGGCGAGCGCGTAGGCGTCGAGGTGGTCGCGGACGCGGTCGTAGACCCGGACCAGGGCGTGTGTCATCAAGGTGTCGTCGGTGACGTGTCCGTCGCCCTTGTGGTACGGCGCGAGCGGGCGGGCGGTGCGCCAGGCGTCGCCGTGCCAGGGGCCGACGATGCCGTGCACCAGGCCGCCGTGGCGCTCGGTGATCTGGTCGGGGGAGTAGCCCTCGACCGGTCCGCCGAGGGCGTCGCCGACGGCGGCGCCGACGAGGGCGCCGGTGATCCGTTCGTCCAGATCGGGCTGTCCGGTGCCTTTGGGTTGCTTGGGCGTCATGCCCGAATCATCCTCCCGGGCGGGCCGGTTGCGCGGCTTCCAGGAGTCCGGCGAGTTCCACCAGATCGGTGCCGGTGAGGCGGGGCAGGGCGCAGCCGGGCAGTACCCGGCAGGCGTTCCGCCAGGTCTCGGGGATCGCGGCGGCGCCGCCGAGCGCGCCGGTGAGGGCGCCCGTGAGGGCGGGGGCGGAGTCGGCGACCCGGGACAGGCAGGCGGCGGCGGGTACGGCCGCGGCGATACGGCCGTCGGCGGCGGTGGTCAGCGCGAGCGCGACGGGGACGGTCTCGGCGGCGGCGACGCCGTAGCTGTAGACGTGGTCCACGATCTGGTGTTCGAGGAGCGGTACGAGGGCGAAGGCGGACGCGCCGTCCTCGGCGAGGGCGAGCGCGTGCCGGGCGTTGCGGCCGATCTCGGTGTCGGGCGGGAGTTCGGCGAGGGCGGCGGTGACGCAGGTGCGGGTGTCCGCGCCGGTGAGGGCGAGCGAGACGGCCGCGGCCATGGCGCGGGCGCCGTGCACGCCGTCGCCGTCCTGGGTGTAGCGGGCGTCGAACTCGGCGAGGGCGGCGGCGCGTTCGGGGTCCCCGGGGTGCGCCACGGCGAGGGCGCAGGCGCGTACGCAGGCGGCGTCGTCGAAGTAGTGCGGGTTGTCGTGGCCGCTGGCGGGCGGGCGCAGACCGGTGGCGAGGTTGCCGAGTCCGGCGCGGACCGAGATGCGGGCGCGCAGCGGCAGTACGGCGGACTCGATCTCCGGCGCGCGGTCCGCTGCGGCGGCGACCTCGCAGGCGACGGCGGACCAGGTGAGGTCGATGGCGGCCCGCATACGACGGTCACGGCTGAGGTCGCCGAGGGCGTCGTCGGGGCCGGCCCGCAGCACCGCCTCCGCGGCGAAGGCCGCCCATTCGGCGTCGTCGGAGGGGCCGAGGCGGAGGGGTTCGGGGGGCTGGTTGAGGGCGATCGGCACCGGGAGGGTGGTGGTCGCGTTCTGCTCCGCGAAGGTGTCCAGCTCGCGGGTGAGCCGACGGGTCCACTCGGGCATCCGCGCGGCGCGGTGCCGGGCGGCGGGCCAGCCGGCGGCGTCCCCGGCCGCCAGTCCCAGCAGCATCCCTTCGACGCGCCCGGCCATCACACGGTCCCTTCGGTGCCGACCCTGGCAGCGCACCCGACCGCGCCCATGCCGCCGTCCACCGCGGTGCCCGCCTCGACGGTGAGGACGGGGAGGGGGACGGGGACGGATGCGGG
>NZ_MUNF01000424.1 GCF_002154555.1 Streptomyces murinus | reverse complement strand
CCATGAACTCTCCGCGGCCGGAGATGTCGTACTCGCCGAGGGCGGAGTGGTTGGCGCCGAAGGTGTTGGTCTCGACGCAGTCGACGCCGACCGCGAAGTAGGCCTCATGGACCGAGCGGACGATGTCGGGACGGGTGACATTGAGGACCTCGTTGCAGCCCTCNNCGGTTCCTGGGCCTGGAGCATCGTGCCCATCGCTCCGTCGGCGACCACGATCCGGGAGGCGAGGGCTTCGCGCAGGGCGGCGGTCCGCGGGCCGGTGGTCATGGGCGCACCTCCGCCCGGCCATCGAGGATCTCCGCGGCGGCGGGGCCGTACGCCTCGGTGAGGCGGGCCGCCAACTCGGCGGGAAGCAGGCGGTGTTCCTGGGTGCCGACCGACTCCAGGGCGAGGACGGCGGTCANNGGCCGGGACCTCGACGGGGGCGCGGTCCGCCTGCTGGACTCGGGAGCCGGCGGCGCCGAGCGTGGTGATCCACAGTCCGGTACGGCCGAGGATCTGTTCCCGCGTCCAGCCGCTGCGCTCCTGGAGGAGTGCCGACTCGTACTCGTTCGTGAACAGCATCCGTGAGCCGTCGACCAGGNNGGAGCATCGCCTCGGGGTCGTTGGGCGAGACCAGGAGCAGATCGAACCCTCCGGTCCGGGCGAGCACGGGAGCCAGTCCGATGTGCCGGGCCTCGGCCATCGCGCCGGCGTAGAAGGTGGCGACCTGGTTCTGGTCGGCGTCCGTGGTGCACACGAAGCGGGCGGTGTGCAGATCGGGGCTGACCCGCACCGACTCGGTGTCCACGCCCTGTTCCTTCAGCAGCACCCGGTACGGCTCGAAGTCGGCGCCCACCGCGCCGATCAGCACGGGCGCCAGGCCCAACTGCCCGAGTCCGTGGGCGATGTTGGCGGCG